>JAZKFR010000160.1:0-23397 GCA_040386295.1 Pseudomonadota bacterium
CACCACCTTGACATGGTGGGGGTCGTTGGTTCGAGTCCAATCGCGCCTACCAATAATGCCGCAGACGCTTAGCCAGACAGGACAGCATCCTGACTAGTCAAGCGGCTGCGGCAAACCTAGCAATACCGCGAGCAGCACCGCTGGCAACACCACCGACCACACTAAAATCATCTTCCTGGCGAGCCACACGTCTGCGTCGCAAGCTTGACCCAAGGTCGGTTTGCGCGAGAAGCACCGCGCAGCTCGCTCAAGATCGCCAGCTGCTTTGCTTGAGCACTGATCACTCACTTCAGTTGCAGCGACGCAACAGCCAGCAAGGGTTAAATTTCGCGTTCTTCCAAAACAAACTCAGCGCCATCGTCCACACGCAATGCCTCGAGCAAATAGGGCATGACACTTTGTAGTGTGGCGTGCAAGGTCCAGGGTGGGTTGATGACAAACATGCCGCTACCGTGCATGCCGACGCCTTCTTTGCTCGGTGTATTCACACGCAAAGCAACGTGTAACCAGTGCTTGCACGGCAGACGCTGCAATCGCTGCGGTAGTTGGCAAGCGTCTAGGCGCGTCAGCTGCGGATACCACAGCGCATAGGTGCCACCCGGAAAACGATTCAGTGCCGCCTTGAGCGAATGGAAAACTTGCTCGTAATCTTGTTTGTCTTCGTACGAGGGGTCGATGAGTACCAAGCCACGACGGGGGGGCGGCGGCAATAAAGCGTTAAGCCCGACAAAACCATCGCTCGCTTCAATCGAGACCTGCTTCCCTGCATCGTGAAAATTTTCGCGCAAAAGACGCGCATCGCGGCTGTGTAGCTCAAACAGTCGTAAGCGATCTTGCGCGCGCATGCTCCAGCGTGCGAAATAGGGCGAGCCAGGGTAAGCACGCAATTTGTTATCTGGGTTTATTTTGCGCACTAAAGCCAGGTATTCAGCCAAGGCCTCAGGCAGGTCGTTGCGCCCCCACAAACGCCCAACACCGTTTTTATACTCACTGAGTTTAGCTGCGTAAGCAGAATCGAGGGCGTAACAACCAGCGCCTGCGTGCGTATCGATATACCAAAACGGCGCTTCTTTTTGCCCCAGATAGCGCGTCAGCTGCACCAAAACACAATGTTTCAAGACATCTGCGTGCCCACCGGCGTGAAACGCGTGGCGATAACTTAGCATCGACTCATTCCAAGCTGCACTAGGCACGAAAGACAAAAACGCGCCGCAGCATTTGCTTGGGCAAGACAAGGCAGAAGCTTGATCGAGGACATCAGCGTGTCGTTTTCTAGCACGTTAATCGTTGCTGTCCGCAGGCGATAACTCGCTCGTATCGGGCGCACCTTCCTCAGTCTCGCTCTTCTTCTCAGCCAGTTTTTTGCTGCGCTTTTCTTCTTGTTTTTTCTTCTTTTCCAAATCTCTCTGGCGCTTCTCGAATTGATAGTTTGGTTTGGCCAAAACAATATCCTCAGTGGGGCTGCGGGTGAATGATTACTGCGCTGCTCAGCCGAGCTTAGGCAGGGCGATTTGCTGATCAGTACTGTATTGATAGTCGCAAAAAATATGTTCGGCCGTGAGCAGTTGATAGCTACCGTCAGCCAAGCGTCGACTCGTATCTTTCAAACGATAAGCAGTATGTCCACAGGTCCAGCAATCGAAGTTGCGCATTTGCGTGCACAAACAGGTTTTTTCTTTGACTGAAATGCGCTTCACACCAGGCTGCGCGGCAACGGCCAGATTGTAAGCCGTGATGTAAGAGCAGTTGCCCTTGCTGTCGAGTAGATAGCCGTATGCTTCGCAGTTTGGCCGAATACCATCGCCAATCGCCGGGCTGTTGCTGAGCATGCGCATCGGATAACCGGTGGGTGAGATTTCATTAACCTCGATATTGTCTTCGGTCACGCTGAAATATTCTTGTTTCACCTTGGCCGGCAAGCCGCACTCTGCGGACACCGTAAAGCGCGTCGCCACCTGTACTGCAGCTGCGCCCTGCTGCAAGAATGCAACGGCGTCGCTACCGGTAAAAATACCGCCGGCGGGGATCAGCGGAATAGCCAGTTGCTCGCGCTCTAAGTAGGCGTGAATCTCGGCCACAATGCTCGCCAAATCGTATTGAGCCCAATCCATGCCAAAGCCCAAGTGACCTCCAGCCAAAGGGCCTTCTACGACCACGTAATCGGGCAAACGGTTGGTGCGCGCATTTTTGCGCAAAAAGATTTGCAGGGCGCGCAGAGAAGAAACAATGATGCCGAGCTTGGCATCGCGGAAACGCGGGTGATCCTCGATCAGCGCAAACGAGCCGAGATGTAATCCAGCGGCGAGCGTAATGCCGTCGATGCCCGCATCAAGCGCCGAACGCATGCGTACTTGCAAGGTTTCACGCGGCGCGTTCATGGTCAGCTTTTCCATGCAATTGACGAAAATCAGGCCCTCGCCACGTTTCGCTTCCATCGTTTTGCCAATATGCAAGTGCGTGGCTTCGGCTAGCTGCCCTAGATTGAATTGAACTAGTGATTTGTCGCTGTTGGCGACGTTAAATTTGTATTGCTGGAGTTTGTCTTTGACAAATTTTGTATTGAATCGTCGATCCGAAACGGTTTTAACCATGGCGTCTGAAATGTGGCCAACCCCGCCTAAACGTGCGGCTTCCAGCGCCAGTTCAGCGGTCGAAATATCAACGCCCATACCGCCGATCACGAGGGGGATCAATTCTTTCTTGCCAAATTTCAAACGAAAATCATCAACGCGCTTCATGGGTGTCTTTCTACACGCAGAGGTGAAGGGGGAGGCGTTTCTAGATCATGAGCGCGATCAAAGCGAGTCGGACAGGCTAAGCAGAGAAACTGGGCGCGATGCGCGATGCGGCCACACGAGGTGCGGATTAGGGCGAGCACGATGCAGAAACTAAATCAAATAAATAAGCCCGTCATTATCACCGATGATGACGGGCTGTAACCAAGTTCCTCGCTAAAGTTATTCGCTAGTGCGTCGCGCCAGCGCCGCATCAAACAACTTACTAAGCTGGACTGGGGTCTGGCGTACGACTTGAATTGCCATCGAGCCCGGCATTCGTTTCGGCTTCAGTCTTTGCCTCAGTCTTTGCCTCAGTCGCGCTAAATTCAAAAAACCCATTCTCAGCACTAATCAAAATATGGCTTTTCGCAGCGAACCGGCCTTCTAACAAGGCTTTGGCCAGCGGGTTCTCGATCTGCGCCTGAATCGCTCGCTTCAGCGGACGAGCACCAAAAACAGGGTCAAAACCAGCGGCGGCGATTTCACGCAAGGCACTTTCATCGAGCGTCAAAGCAATATCCAGTTTGGCCAAGCGCGCTTCAAGATAAGCCAGTTGAATTTTGGCAATCGCCTGAATATTGCGTTCGTCCAGCGCGTGAAAAACGACAAGCTCGTCGATTCGGTTGATGAATTCTGGGCGGAAATAATTTTTCACTTCCCCCATCACCGCGAGCTTAACGACTTTGTAATCAGAGTCCGCCATTTGCTGAATCATCTGGCTGCCCAGGTTAGAGGTCATCACAATCACGGTGTTTTTGAAGTCCACCGTGCGCCCCTGCCCATCCGTCATACGACCATCGTCAAGCACCTGCAAGAGCACGTTAAACACGTCAGGATGCGCTTTTTCGATTTCGTCGAGCAGAATCACCGAATAGGGTTTACGCCGAACCGCTTCGGTCAGATGCCCGCCTTCTTCATAGCCAACATAGCCTGGCGGCGCGCCGATTAAGCGCGAGACAGAGTGTTTCTCCATAAACTCGCTCATGTCGATGCGGATCAAATGATCCTCAGAATCGAACAAGAAAGCGGCCAAGGTTTTGCACAACTCGGTTTTACCGACGCCGGTCGGCCCGAGAAAAAGGAAAGAACCGTAGGGACGATTCGGATCAGCCAGACCCGCACGCGAGCGACGGATCGCATCGGAGACCAAGCGAACGGCTTCGTCCTGACCGACAACGCGCTGGTGCAAATGCGCTTCCATGGCGATCAATTTTTCACGTTCGCCCTGCAGCATTTTGGCCACAGGAATGCCGGTAGCACGCGAAACGACTTCGGCGATTTCTTCGCTACCCACCTGGGTACGCAACAGACGGCCGCCTTTCGGCGTGGCGCCGTCAGCATTCTTTTCCGCCATTTTGAGCTGCGCTTCTAGCTGCGGTAATTTTCCGTATTGCAGCTCGGCCACCTTGTCCAGCTTGCCTTCGCGTTGCAGGCGTAACAGTTCAATTTTGAGCTTATCAATCGCCTCTTTAATCTCTGCGCTGCCTTGCACCTGCGCTTTTTCAATTTTCCAGACCTCTTCAAGATCGTTGTACTCACGCTCTAAGCGCGCCAACTCGTCTTGAATCAATTGCAGACGCTTCTTCGACGCCTCGTCTTTTTCTTTTTTCACCGCTTCGCGCTCGATTTTCAGCTGAATCATGCGTCGCTCAAGCTTGTCCATGACCTCAGGCTTGGAGTCGATTTCCATTTTGATGCGCGCCGCCGCTTCATCAATCAGGTCAATCGCTTTATCGGGCAAGAAACGGTCGGTGATGTAGCGGTGGCTAAGCTCGGCAGCGGCAACAATCGCCGGGTCGGTAATCGCAACACCGTGATGCAGCTCGTATCTTTCTTGCAAGCCACGCAAAATCGCGATGGTCGACTCGACCGACGGTTCGGCCACCAAAACTTTCTGAAAACGCCGTTCAAGCGCCGCATCTTTTTCTATGTACTGACGGTATTCATTCAGCGTGGTCGCGCCAACACAATGCAACTCGCCGCGTGCGAGTGCTGGCTTGAGCATATTGCCGGCATCGATTGCGCCTTCGGCCTTGCCAGCGCCGACCATGGTGTGCAATTCGTCGATAAAGACGATGATCTGTCCCTCTTCTTGCGCAATTTCTTTGAGTACGCTTTTGAGCCGCTCTTCAAATTCGCCACGATATTTAGCCCCGGCCAGCAAGGCCGCCATATCAAGGCTCAGCACTCTTTTACCTTTCAAGCTCTCGGGCACTTCGGCATTCACGATGCGCTGCGCCAAGCCTTCGACAATCGCCGTTTTGCCCACGCCCGGCTCGCCAATCAGAACCGGATTATTTTTGGTGCGTCGTTGCAGGATTTGGATGGTGCGGCGAATCTCGTCATCTCGCCCGATCACGGGATCGAGCTTGCCTTGACGCGCGAGCTCGGTCAGGTCGATACAGTACTTCTTCAAGGACTCGCGCTGCCCTTCTGCTTCTTGACTGTTGACGCCTTGCCCACCACGCACCGAGGTAATTGCCGCAGCTAAGGCGCTGCGCGTTAATCCATGCTGCTTGGCCAAGCGCGCGCACTCGCCTGTGTCGTCACAAAGCGCGAGTAAAAATAATTCGCTGGCGACAAATTGATCGCCCCGTTTCTGCGCCTCTTTCAGGCTCAGATTGAGCAGATTATTCAGATCACGTCCGAGTTGGAGATTGCCGCCATGCCCCTCAACCTTGGCCAAACGCCCTAGGGCCTGATCGACCGCTGCCTTAAGCGAAGCAACGTTAACCCCGGCGCGCGCCAAGAGCGACGCGCTGCCGCCGTCTTCTTGTTGCAGCAGCGCCAACAACAAATGCTGTGGCTCAATCATTTGATGATCGCGCGCTAGCGCTAAACGCTCAGCATCGGCCAGCGCTTCTTGGAACTTGGTCGTCAATTGATCTAAACGCATCGCGGCTTCCTTTAATTAAGCATTAGGTGAGCTAGAGATGGGGCGGATTTGGCCGTTTTCAATGTCAGCGCAACGCTCGATTTTGCCAAGCTTGGCAGCCTGGTTGCATGATCAACGCACGTCGATTAGCATCGACGCCGATCTGTAGTAATGCAATGCAGCATGCGGACAAGTCACAGACCTTGCGGCAGCAAGACAGGACGAGCTCAACAAGACGCGAGTGTCTGAGGCGATCAGTTTGCGTGACAAGGAAAAAAGTCAGCTCGAATGGGCATCAGCTGCATCAGCTCATCGCCGAATTTTCACTACCTAAAAAGTAAAATATGAATTTTCTTCATGCGTTATTTGCGCACTACCGAGCTTATTACGCTGACGGTAGGCGCACGACAAAGCACGCCGCTTGGGTCGGACTGTTCGCGTTTCCGCTGTGTTATCTGGTCTATACAACGCTGATCCCGCAAGCTTACGAAAGCCTAGGGCTCAGATTAAGCGCCGCCGTACTCTGCGCCTTGCTCGTCGCACAGGCATCCTGGCCGAGCAAACTCAAACCTTACTGTTTGGCCTATTCGTATTGGCTGACTTTGTATTGCCTGCCGTGCTTACACGTCTTCATGCTGCTGAAAAATCAGGGGAGTCCAGTCTCTGTTGCACACAGTTTTCTAGCGATATTCCTACTGTTTTTCCTGAGCGATTGGCGCAATAGCTTGGCGCTGTTATTGCTGGGCAGCGCGCTGGGCACAGCGCTTTATCTCACCACGACAGAAAGTCCTAGCTTTCCCATTGCGTGTGCCGAGCAATTACCGATTTTCTTACTGGCGATTCTGGCTGCTAGCGTGTTTAGGCGGTCTGAAGAGCGGATCGTGTACGAACAAGAATTGAGCGCAAAAGCAGCCCTGGTCGGCTCGCTGGTGCACGAAATGCGCGTGCCGCTGGGACAACTTAAATCGACCTTGGACAATATCGAAGACGCCCTGCCTGCACCGAGCGAGCATACGCACGAGCGCCACCATGCGCACGATGGGCACGATGGGCACGAAATCAAGCTCAACATCCTCACGCTGAACACCCTCTTTCAAAATCTAGCACGCGGGCAAAGTGCCATCAAAAGAGGTCTGCAGGCGATTTCAATGATCTTTGATGAAGTCAACGACAAGGGCATCGATCAAGCCAATTTCTCGTACTGCATGGCCGGCAAAATAACGCAAAAAGCGGTAGACGAATTTGCCCACGAGAATGAAGCAGAAGCCCACAGAATCAGGGTTTGCATCGAGCATGACTTCACGTTTAAAGGCAGCGAGAGCCTATCCCTATTCGTCCTCTTTAATTTGATCAAGAACGCCCTCCACTTTTGCCAGCGCGATACGCAGGCAAGCCTGACGATTAACGTCAACCAGCCGACCATCACCCTGCGTGACAGCGGCCCCGGTATCGCTAAAGACAGCTTGACTGCACTCTTCAACGCGCCGAAAAGCACCGACAAGCTTGACGGTACGGGGCTAAATTTAGCTTGCTGTCAGCGCATTATGGCCAGCTTTGGCGGCAACATTAGTGGCCACTCAGTGCTCGGGGAATACACAGAATTCACCCTGCACTTCCCTGCCATCACCGAGAGCGAAATCGCTGAGTATCAAAAAAACACTTTGCACAAAGCCAGCATGGCGCTCAAGGGCAAACACATACTGCTGGTCGAGGATGGCGAAATAGAAGCGCGTCTGATGCTGCAAACGCTCAACAACATTGGTTGTCGTGCTGATCGGGCAAACAATGGCGCATCAGCACTCGACCAATTAGCACAGGGGCAAGTCAAATACGATTTGATTCTGACCGACCTCAATATGCCGACCCTCAATGGCTATGCCACAGCCAGCAAGATTCGCACGGGCGCAGTCCCGGGTTACGAGCAAGTCCCGATTGTTGCTTATTCAACCGAATCAGAAAGCATCGCCAGCGCCAAAATTCGCAAAGCGGGGATGAACGCCTTTGTGCATAAACCGTATGACACCTTAGCGCTGTTAGAAACGGTGCAACGCTGCTTAAACGAAGCCGAAGACACCGTTGCCACAGCGGAAAATGTAGCCGAGCGCTTCCCTCTACTGGCCGGAAAAACCATCTTGATCGCGGAAGATAGCGTAATCAATCGACTGGTTCTGAAAGCCACCTTGCAAAAATTTTCGATGCAAGCGCTAGAAGCCGAGCACGGACAAGCCGTCCTTGAGCTTTGTCAGCATTGGCAAAACACAGAAAGCGGCAGCCTACCCGACGCCATTTTGATGGACATTCACATGCCAGGCCTCAACGGTTTGGAAGTCACCAACCTGATTCGCGAACGAAAATCCAGCTACCAACACATTCCCATCATCGCGCTGAGCAGTGACGAGAGCGCGCAAAGCAGGCAAAACGCTTACGCGGCGGGGGCCGATGATTTCATCGCCAAACCAGTAGACAGCAACGAGTTGTGCGCCAAGCTGAACCAACAATTTGCACAACGCTGCCAGCAGGCCGCGCCAGCCGATCAAATCAATCCGGCCAGCCAGGCCGAGCAAGACGCCGCCCGCGCCAAAGAGTTAATGAACCTCTTAGACAGCAAGCGCCTGGACGAAATCATCAGTATCGACATGCTCGACAGCCTGCTGCCGTACTACATAGAACAAAGCGAAGTCTTGCTTAAACGCCTGGATAACAGCGTCGCCGCCGAGAATTTCGCCGAAATGCACGAAGCCTTGCATCACTTCCTGGGCATCAGCGGCACGATGGGCGCACTTGCTTTGCACCGCTTAATTCAAAGAATTTACCCGCCAGTCGAAGCGGGCGCATGGCCGACCGAAGCATCCTGGCTTGATCAAATCAAAGCGCTGAGCGAAAAAACGGTCTGCGCATTACAAGAAAATTACATCAAGAAATCCCCCGCTCGCTGATGAGCATCAGCACAGACACCCTCTGAATCAGGATTTCTAGGGTGTCTTTCAAGTTCATAGCCCTCTGCACAAGCGGCTGCACACCCAACGTACCAGAAAGAACCGAGCCACCGACGTCCACCAGTGAGGCGCTAACTAACGACGAGCCCTTCCCTCTCCCACGAGTGGGCGAGGGTGCCCCGCAGGGGCGGGAAAGGAAGTGCGCTTGACTGGAAGCGGCGGGCAAACAAGGCGCTCGGTATTTGCCCTTTTTAGCTACGCCACGGCTGATTTTGGGTGGGCATTTGGCGCGCTCTTTTGTCGCTTTTTTCCCTCTCCCGCCCCTGCCGGGGCGCCCGCTCCCACAAGTGGGCGAGGGGAAGGCGGCGTTGGGGTGAGGGTTTTTGCTGGTGTCTGATTCAAGTGGGTGGCAACGCACGGGGGGCTAAGTTAGGGGTGCGTTTGTTTTTCGCACAAGATTCCTACTGGGGCGAATTAAAAATAGCGTGATCCGAATGGCGTTTCTGCTTTCGCTAGATTGAAGTAGGCCATCAGCCGACAAGCTGCGTCAGACTACGCCAAGCATTTCTTTGGCGTGCTGGCGGGTCAGTTCGGTGATTTCTACGCCGCCGAGCATGCGGGCGATTTCTTCTATGCGGCCGGCTTGATCGAGCGTGCACACGCGGCTACGCAGACTTGTTTTACTGGCTGACGGAGTGTCATCTGTTTCACCTGTTTCACCTGCCTCGCCTGCGGCGTTTTCGGCGGCTTTGCTGACGTACCACTGCCAATTGGCGCGGGCAGCGACTTGCGCTAAATGGGTGACGCATAGCACTTGGCGCGTGGTGCCCAATTGGCGTAACAGCCGACCCACCACCTCGGCGACCCCGCCACCGATCCCCACATCGACCTCGTCAAAAATCAACGTCGGCACGCAGGCCGCCTGGCTGGTGACGACCTGAATCGCCAGACTGATGCGCGAGAGTTCGCCGCCTGAGGCGACCTTAGCCAGTGGCCGTGCCTCGTTGCCAGCTAGTCCAGCAATACGAAATTCAATTTGTTCAAGCCCGTAGGCGCTACCCACTTCGCCTTGTGCATTTTGCGCTAAGGGGCAAAGCGCGATCTCAAACCGCCCGCCATTGAGCGCTAGTTGCTGCATGGCCTCCGTCACGGCGCTGCCGAGCGCGACGGCTGCCGTGGCGCGCGCAGCCGATAAACGCTGCGCTAGCTGCTGATAGGTGTTGCCCAGCGTCTTTGCTTCTGCTTCCAGCTGGGTCAAATCACTGGCCGCGCTCAGTTGCTCTAGACGCTGTTGCCAGCGCTCAAGCAACGCGGGCAGCGCTTCTGGCGTGGTGCGAAATTTGCGCGCGCAGTTCAGCACTGCGTCGATGGCTTGCTCGACCTCATTGAGGCGCGCCGGGTCTGCTTCGAGGTGGTCAGCGTAACGGTGTAAGGCGGAGACGGCTTCGCCGAGTTCAGCTTGCGCTGATTGAATCAGCTGCGTGACATCGCTTAACGCCGGATCGTATTCGCTCAAAGCACTTAATTTATGCGCAGCACGGTCAAGTTGTAGGGCGCAGGCGGCATCGCCTTCGGCCAACAGCGACAAGGCAAATTGCGTCCCCTCAACGAGACTTGCCGCATGGGCTAAGCGCTTGTGCTCAGCGTTGAGCGACTGCCAGGTGTCGGCAGAAAAGTTGAGCGCAGCGAGTTCGTTAATCTGCCAGCCGAGCTGCTCGCGCTCGGCGCTTACGGCCGCCTGATCGCCGCTTGCCGCGAGCCAGGCGCTGGTGGCCGACTGCCACCGCTGCCAAGCCGATTTGACTTCGGCAAGCAGGGCGTTGTTGCCCGCATGGGTATCGAATAAGACGCGCTGCGCGTCGCTACGCAACAGCGATTGGTGTGCATGCTGGCCGTGAATGTCGAGCAAAAATTCGGCGATGGCGCGCAATTGTTGCAAGGGAATCGGCACGCCATTGAGATAGGCGCGTGAACGTCCGTTGCGCTCGATAACACGGCGTAAGAGCAGGTTATCGCTGCTATCGTCTGGCGCCAGGTCTTGTTCTTGCAACCAGGCGCTAGCGTCGGGGGCGTCGACTAGATCGAACTCCGCGCTAATGTCGCTACGCTCGCAACCGCTGCGAATCAAGCTGACATCGGCGCGATCGCCTAAGACAAAAGACAAGGCATCGATCAGCATCGATTTACCGGCGCCGGTTTCGCCGGTGAGCACGCCAAAACCTTGCGCAAATTCCAGCTCAAGCCGATCGGCCAGAACAAAGTCTTTAATCGTCAGACGTTGCAACATAAGCTTTAATGTCCCTTTAATGACCTTTTGGCTGTTCGCTCCAGTGCAGCTTCTGACGCAGCATAGCGAAGTAGCTGTAGCCGGGCGGGTGGAGAAAATAGGTGGAATGGAGCGAACGTCGGATGCGTACCGAGTCGCCGGGCTGCATGTCTAGGCTGACCTGGCCATCAACATAGACGCGCGAATCGGTCGCCTGCACGATGCGGATTTCGATTTCGCTGTTGTCGCCAACGAGAATGGGGCGATTGCTTAAGGCGTGCGGACAGAGCGGCACCAAGGCAATGCCCGCCACTTGCGGATGCAAAATAGGGCCGTTAGCCGACAGCGAATAGGCGGTTGAGCCGGTCGGTGTACTGACGATCAGCCCATCTGAACGCAGGCTGTAAATGAATTGCTGGTCGATGAACAACTCGAATTCGATCATGCGCCCGATGGCGCCTTTATCGACCACGACATCGTTGAGCGCCAGGCTGGAAAATAGCGACTGTGCTTGCTGTCCAGGCGCCTCGCGCAGCACTTCAACGTCGAGCAGCATGCGCGTCTCACAAGTGAATTTTCCGGCTAATAACTCGGCCATGCTCGACAGCATGTCGCCACGGGCGATGTCGGTCATAAAACCGAGCCGTCCCTGATTAACGCCGACCAGGGGAACCCGCGCGTAGGCGAGTTGACGCGCCGCGTTGAGCATGGTGCCGTCGCCGCCCAAGACAATCACTAGATCAGCCGCTGCACCGATTTCGGCGAACGAGCTGGGCGTGCATAAACCCACCTCGGGCGGGGCAGCGAGGGCGTTCACAGCGCTGCGCATGGGGAGCGGGATATGGCTCGCCGTTTCTTCTTCGATCAACAGCGTGATGCCCTGCTGATGCAAATACTCGATCAAACAGCAGAGTGATTCGGCGATGTCTGGATTGTGATATTTGCCAACCAAAGCAATGGTACGCGGCAGGGCGAGCGGCGCTGGCGGCGCTCTGTGCTCGGCTGCGTCAGGCCGGGTGGCCTCCTCTGTTGCACTCATGGCCGCCACGCCGTTAGCAAGAGAAGTGTGCGCGACGGCTGTATTAGCCTGAGTTTGCGCTGGCGCGGCAAGCGCGTCATGCGGCGCGTACTTGTGTTCGTCGTGATTGTGCTCGTCGTGATTGTGGCCATCATTACGCACCGGGTTTGTCACCTAGCTTGGCGTCGAGCAGCGCGCGTGCACGCGTCACCGCTGCGCGCACCTGTTCAGGCGCTGTACCGCCAAGATGCTGGCGTGCCGCGAGCGAGCCTTCTACGGTGAGCACAGAAAAAACCTCGGCGTCGATCAAAGGCGAGAAGCTTTGCAATTCGACGAGGGAAAGTTCGGGCAGATCAAGCCCTAAAACTTCTGCTCGGCGCACCGCCAAACCGACAACGGCGTGCGCGTCACGAAACGGCAAACCTTTGCGCACCAGGTAGTCAGCCAGATCTGTTGCTGTGGCAAAGCCTTGGCTGAGCGCGGCGCGCATGTTTTCCGGGCGGCTGACGATGCCGCACATCATGTCAGCGAAAATACGCAGGGTATCGCTGACGGTATCGACGGCGTCGAATAGAGGCTCTTTGTCTTCCTGGTTATCTTTGTTGTACGCCAGCGGCTGAGCTTTCATCAAGGTGAGCAAGGCCATCAAATGGCCATAGACGCGCCCGGTTTTGCCGCGCGCTAACTCGGGCACATCGGGGTTTTTCTTTTGCGGCATGATCGAGCTGCCGGTGCAAAAACGGTCGGCGATACGGACAAAGCCAAAACGCGGATTCATCCACAGCACCAGTTCTTCAGAGAAGCGCGAAATGTGCATCATGAAGAGCGCGCAGGCAGCGCAAAACTCAATCGCAAAATCACGGTCCGAAACGGCGTCTAAGGAGTTATGGCAAAGCTCGTCGAACCCCAGCTCCGCCGCAACAAAAGCGCGGTCGATAGGATAGGTTGTACCAGCCAGTGCCGCTGCGCCTAAAGGCAGACGATTGGTGCGCTTGCGGCAATCGATAAAGCGTTCAACATCGCGTTGCAACATTTCAAAATAAGCGAGTAGATGGTGGCCAAAGGTGACCGGTTGCGCCACTTGCAAGTGGGTAAAGCCCGGCATCGCGGTGGCGGCTTCTTGCTCGGCCAGATCAAGCAAATGATGCTGAAAACGATTGAGCAGCAACAAAATATCGTCGATCGAATCGCGCAAATACAGACGAATATCGGTGGCCACTTGATCGTTGCGCGAGCGCCCGGTGTGCAAGCGTTTACCTGCGTCGCCGATGAGGCTGGTCAGGCGTTTTTCGATATTCAGATGCACATCTTCCAGGTCGAGCGACCAATTGAATTGACCGCTCCCAATTTCTTCTGCAATCTGCGCCATGCCGCGTTCGATGTCGGCCAAATCCTGATCAGAAATAATGCCTTGGCGCGCCAACATTTTGGCGTGCGCCAAGGAGCCGCGAATATCCTGACACCACATGCGCTGATCAAAACGCACCGAGGCGGTGTAGCGTTTAACGAGCTCGGACATCGGTTCGGAAAAACGTGCCGCCCAGGTATAGGTGTTGCTGCTGCCTACCTTATTCGCGCCGGAATCATCGGCAAGGTCGGCAAGGCTGGCGGGAGAAGGGTCTTGGTTCATGTGCGCGTCGATTTAAACTAGATAAGTTGAGATAGAAGATAAAAACAAGTCATTTTTGCTCTGCTCAGACGGTCTAAATTGCGCCTGAGCGATGCTGCTTTTTCGTTATGCTGCTGGCCGGTGAGCAAGAGACAATCGACGCCACTGTGAGCGAGACAGTCGATTGTTTAGACTGAATTTAACGGCGTCCGCCTGCACTACAACAGAGTGCCGCAGCGGAACGGATTCACCCAGGGATGCGTCAATGAAATCAAATAACAACGCAAATAACAACGCAAATACCAGCGCAGATAACAGCGAGCTGAAAAAGTTGCCGTGAATAAAGCAAAATTCCACGCTACCCCCGGTGCCAGACTTGCGCGATCCCGGCGTGTTGTGGCGTATTTTAATCGGGGTCAATGCGCTGCTCTGTGCCACAGCACTCATTCAAAAACCGACGCTCAGCGCTGCCTGCGCCCACGCCTTATCGCTGGCTTTATCGATACAACCTTTATTGCTGTTCGACCTTGCCGTGCTGGCGCTAATCCAACCGTTTCTGCTGCGCTTACCGACCTGGCTGGGGCACGCCAGTATCGTGCTGCTCGCCTCTAGTTCTAGCGCCTTACTCCTTGATGTGCAAAGGTTCTTGCTTGCTCAAAACACGGCCCTGAGCGAGCCGCCCAATTTGCCGCGCGCGGCCTTGTTATCCGCTCTGGCCGCAGGTTTGCTGTTGTTTTACTTTGCCTTACGCGCCAAAACATTTTCACCGGCCTTGGTCGAAGCCCGCTTGCAAGCCTTGACGGCGCGTATTCGTCCACATTTTCTGTTCAATAGTTTGAACGCCGTGCTTTCTTTGATTCGTTCGGAGCCGCGCCGCGCTGAGGCGGCGCTAGAGGCGCTCGCTGAATTGTTTAGAGCCTTAATGCGCGATCATCGTGCGCTGGTGCCGCTGGCCGATGAAATCGCCCTCTGTCGGCAATATCTTGAGCTGGAGAAACTGCGTCTGGGTGATCGTTTGCGTATCGAATGGGAAATCATCGACGTACCGAGCGACCTTAAAGTACCGCCGTTGATGATTCAGCCTTTACTCGAGAATGCGGTCTATCACGGCATCGAACCCTCGCAAGAAGACGGTACCGTGCACATTCGCTTTGTCCGCCATGGGCAAACGCTGCACATCGACCTCACCAATCCATGCTGTGACGGCTCGGATCACCAAAACGGCAACCGTATGGCGCTCAACAACATCCGCGAACGCCTAGCGCTTTATTACGGCCTAGCGGCACGCCTTGAGATTACCGCCGCACGGCCAAAAGACTTGCGGCGTGAATACCATGTCCGCATTATTTTGCCTTGTCCCGCGCACCGCCCTTTACAGGAGTAACGCCAAGATGACGACGACGCCCGCGAATCCAGCACATCACGCCAATGCCACGACGAGCAGCACTAGCGCAAACAGCGCGCTGCGCAAACTCCGCATCATGATCGTCGACGATGAGGCGCCGGCACGGGCGCGTTTACGCGATCTGCTGACCGACATCGCAACGGAGCTTCCCAACGAGCTCATCGCCGAGGCAAACAACGGTTTAACTGCCTTGCAAGCGATAGAAAACAAACGGATCGATGTCGTCTTGGTTGATATTCGCATGCCCGAAATGGATGGGATTGAGCTCGCGCGCCACCTTGCGCGCCTGCCGCAGCCACCTGCCGTCGTGTTTATCACCGCCTACGACACCTACGCCGTCCAAGCTTTTGAGCTCAATGCCGTGGACTATTTAATGAAACCCGTGCGGGCGCAACGTCTAGCTGAAGCACTGCACAAAGCCAAACACAGCCATCTGCCGACACAGCAAACCTTAGCCAGCTTGCAACAAGGTGGGCGCTCGCATTTGTCTTGCCATGAGCGAGATCGTCTGTTGCTGATCCCGATTGGCGAAGTGATTTATCTCAAAGCAGATTTCAAGTACGTCACCGCGCGCACAGCCAGTCGCGAGTACCTACTCGACGAATCGCTGACCCAGCTTGAGCAAGAGTTCAACGATTTCTTCATCCGCCTACACCGCAGCGTCTTGGTCGCCAAAGACGCCATCGCTGGCTTTGAGAAAAACAGCGCAGAAGACGCCGAAGCGCAGTGGCAAGCCTTGCTCAGAGCGGTTCCCGAAAAACTACCGGTCAGCCGCCGCCAATGGCCTATCGTCAAATCTTATGCCCGACAGTGTTAATCATTGCAAATCAACAACGCGACAAGGCTACAAAGTGCTGGGTTTAAGGCGAGTTGCAATAGGCGCAATAGGCAAACGTGGTGACTAACCCGCTCCAGCAACGCGCACTGCAGAAACCCCATAAAAAACGAGCCGACCAGCATCAATCGCTGGTCGGCTCGTTTTAACGCTGCGCGCTAAAAGCAGAAAGACAGCTGCTAGAGCAAGGCTTTCAGCAGTTTGGCCATTTCCGATGGGTTACGCGTCACGGTAAAACCACAGGCTGCCATGATCTCCAGCTTGGCATCCGCCGTATCGGCTCCGCCGGAAATCAAGGCGCCGGCATGACCCATGCGCTTGCCGGGAGGCGCCGTCACACCAGCAATAAAGCCGACGACCGGTTTTCTCATGTGCTCTTTGCACCACAGCGCCGCTTCAGCTTCGTCGGGCCCCCCGATTTCGCCGATCATGATGACGGCGTCCGTCTCGGGGTCGTCGTTGAACAAGCGCATCACGTCAATGTGCTTCAAACCATTGATGGGGTCGCCACCGATGCCGACTGCGCTCGACTGGCCTAAACCAATCTCGGTGAGCTGCCCCACCGCTTCATAGGTCAAGGTGCCGGAGCGAGAAACCACGCCAATCCGGCCTTTACGGTGAATGTGGCCTGGCATGATGCCAATTTTGATTTCTTCTGGCGTGATCAAACCAGGGCAATTGGGCCCGAGCAATAAAGTTTCTTTACCCCCCGCAGCGACCCTCGCCTTCATTTTGTTGCGCACCTCAAGCATGTCGCGCACCGGAATGCCTTCGGTAATGCAAATAGCCAAGTCCAACTCCGCTTCAACCGCCTCCCAAATCGCTGCTGCTGCACCCGCTGGCGGCACGTAGATGACCGAAACCGAAGCGCCGGTTTGCGCTTTCGCCTCTTGAACGGTGGCGTAAATCGGCACGCCCTCAAAGTCTTCGCCCGCCTTTTTCGGATTGACCCCAGCGACAAAGCAATTCTTGCCATTGGCGTATTCACGACACATGCGCGTATGGAATTGGCCGGTTTTGCCAGTAATGCCCTGGGTAATAACCTTGGTATTTTTGTTGATCAAAATCGACATGTTTTCTCCTTACTTGACCGCAGCAACGATCTGGGTAGCGGCCTCAGCCATTGAATTGGCAGCAATAATCGGCAAACCCGAATCTTGCAAAATTTGTTTGCCAATTTCCTCGTTGGTTCCCTTCATGCGCACCACCAAAGGCACGGCAAGCTGGGTTTCTTTAGCCGCCGCAACGATGCCATTGGCGATCGTGTCGCAGCGCATGATGCCGCCGAAGATATTGACCAAAATGCCTTTAACCCGGGGATTTTTCAGCATGATTTTGAAGGCTTCAGTGACTTTCTCAGTCGTGGCGCCCCCACCCACATCCAGAAAATTAGCCGGCTCGGCGCCGAATAATTTAATCGTATCCATCGTCGCCATCGCCAAGCCAGCCCCATTGACCAAGCAGCCGATATTGCCATCGAGCGAGATATAAGCGAGGTCAAACTTAGAGGCCTCGATCTCATCGGCGTTTTCTTCGTCGAGGTCACGATAGGCAACAATTTCTGGGTGCCGATAAAGCGCGTTTGAATCAAAGTTGAACTTCGCGTCAAGCGCCTTGATATTGCCGTTGCCCTCAAGAATCAGCGGATTGATTTCCGCCAAGGAAGCATCGGTTTCCATGTAGCAAGCGTACAAACCTTTCAAAGCCGTGATCGCCTGCGCAGCCGAAGCAGCAGGAACACCGATCCCATTGGCTAACTCAGCGGCCTGCGCATCGGACAAACCGACGAGAGGATCAACGAAGACTTTGAGGATTTTTTCCGGGGTGTGATGCGCCACTTCTTCAATGTCCATCCCCCCTTCGGACGAGGCCATCACGGCCACTTTCTGCGTCGCACGGTCAGTCAGCACCGCAACGTAATACTCTTTCTTAATATCTGCGCCCTCTTCAATCAAGAGCCGACGGACTTTTTGCCCTTCGCTGCCGGTCTGGTGCGTGATCAGCTGCATACCCAGTATTTGCGTCGCGTATTGACGCACCTCGGCGAGCGATTTAGCGACTTTAACGCCGCCCCCCTTGCCGCGTCCGCCTGCATGAATTTGGGCTTTCACCACCCAAACCTGTCCACCGAGCGACTCGGCGGCGCGCACTGCGTCATCAACCGATAAACAAGCCACCCCGCGCGGCACGGTGACACCGAATTTTTTCAGGAGTTCCTTACCCTGATATTCGTGAATTTTCATGCACTTTCCTTATTAAAATTGAAGTGTTCAGCTTTGGGTCTCTAGCGCTAGGATCCAGGCCGGATAATCGCATGCCAGATGCTTAAAGCAAAGTCTGATCAGGCGGATTGAGCACCAAGCATTCGACAAATCCCATTTGACAGACCTCTGCATGACCCAAATGCGCGCAGTCCAAGCAACGCTGCCCAGGACTCTGCGATTCGATCGGCGGTCAAATATCGCGCGGATGAACACACCGTCATGCGCGCAGCACTGATTACCAGCGGCATTCATCACGATGGCGTGTGCGACATTCTGAGTGTCAAAATCGGCAATACCGAAAGCTTTGCCACTTGGGATAAAGCCTTGCGCTGGCTCAAAGCGCGCGGCCTTGAAGGCGTGGGATTACGCGCTTTCAGATCAGCATGGCGGCCTGGCTGAAGCCATCAGCAAACTTCCACGACGCCAGTTGGCAACGTTGCCAAGCACAGGGGCGCTGCGGCGTCTGGATAAGAGCTGAGATTGCGGCCAAGCGAGTTCTGAAGAGACCATGACCGTGACGAATCTGCCTGAAAAGTATCGTAAGCGGCTGCGTACAACCAAGCTGCCCTTGCTCCCCGCGAGGCCAATATTGCCACTGGCTTTGCCGCTGCCTGACAGAGGCACGCTGAGTGCTGAGGCTGATGCTCTCCTGTTGGTTGGTGTCTTGTTTGCCTTCTAGACTACGGTTGCCGCCCACCTGGGCGATGACTTGCGGGGCAGTGCTGGAGGATTGGTTGAAATTTCTGCTGGTGCTGAGGGTGAGGGTGAGGCCGGTCGGATGCGCCCGGGGATCACGGTGATGTTGAGCGTCTGGCTACTGGCGATATTTTGCGCAGTGACAAAAACACGGGTGGTGCTAAAACCCTGAGCCAGAATCGCTTCTTGTACGCGCGCAAGCACAATGTTGACACCTTGCGCGCCGAGACAACGGCCTAAGCTGGGATCGATTGCCGAATCTTCTACGGAATCCTGGTCGCGGCGCGCTGCCGTGTGATTCACCGCCGCCAGAGCAAACCGAAAATCCGCCGCGCGATCACCCTCAAGCGTGACGCGAAAAACGGGGAAACAGGGACTTTCTACCACGGGGATTTTTTGCTGACTGAGCGGTATGCGCAGCTCGTCTACGCCGCTATCGGGCGTCAGGCGCACTCGCTATTGCGTTCTTGGCTCTGCCGCAAAACCCGTTCACGCTCTTGTTGGCGCTGTTGCTCTGGCGCACTCGGGTCAAACACGGCCTGCTGCGCCAGCGCCAGCATGGGCAGCAAAGCAAAACTGATGACGCAGAGAAAGGGACGGTAGCGCATTGGTTCGGTCAGTAGCATCGGCAAAAGACTTTAAGCGGGCGTTGAGGAGCTTGCCGGAAACGGTAAGCGCAGCGAAAAAAACCCCAAGCACCACAGCGTTCCGAGCAAAAAATGGAAGGGCGCGATTCTAACAAAGCTCGGGGCTTAATCACAAGTCACGAAACGTACAAAACAGGGGCGTAACTCGAGAGTCCAATCAATGTCGCGGGTACAGAGAAAGGCGGGGGATGTCCGATGTCCAGACTTGCTTCGGCGCCGTCGGCGTGAAATTTCCGGCCAGTAGCTTAATCGGCGCCTCTACTGCGCGCGTCGTATGGAACTTTTTCTGCACAGTGGCCACAAACTAAACGCGAAGCTTATTTTTAAATTCAAGGTGACGGAATATGACGGGACTCACTCAAGCAACTAATCCAAGCGCAGGCGCAAACAGAGATTTAGCGACCTCAGTCGGTGCTGTCGACGTACTCGTCGCCCCTCAGCTCAATCCACTCGAGCCAAATCACGCCGATTTCGCTCTCATGACGCCAACAGAGCTCGAAAGGAACGAGCAGGAGACGCTCAATTTTTTAGACCTTCTGGACAGTGTAGGAACAGGACAGGAGGGCAGAGATGTGCCTGAGCTGATCACCAGCATACGTACCAATATGGGCTTTCTGGAAGGCGGGCAAGCAGATTCTGAGCTGTTGGGGAAATTGGATTTGCTGCTCTTAGTAGCCGCCCTAGACCACTTCCAGAAACGCATCCCGGATCATTTACTGATTTACGCGCAAGCACTGGGGAAAGTGGGCGCGATGTTACTAAGAGTCAAAGACGAGTTCATTTCACGCCTATCTACGCACATAGAGCTTGCTGAAAAATGGGTGGAAGGGGTCAGTATTTCTGAAATATCACGAGATTTATTCACTTCCGTTAAAAGGGGGCTAAAAAATGACACGAAAAGCACTGCCTTGGACGAACTGGAAAAATTAGCTGATTTGCCAAATTTGACTCAATTAGCAGAAGACTTTGAGCTTGAAAAAGAGTGTCGTCGTGGTGGTGCGCCAGTGGTGGCTTTCACTCTTAACCATGATGAAATTCTTCTTATTAACAGGATTGACGTTCATCGAGCTGATGTCCACTCTGGCTACCTGAATGTGCGCGCAGCCGTAGATATGACTGAAAACGGGTCAACAAAATTTGGACAAATGATTACGCTACTCGAGGCGGCGCTTAAATCAGACTTATGCGCTACTGCAAGAGGGCTAGCTCATTGCCGGCTATCCATTGCCTACCAATTGCTAGGGCGTTTCGGAATGGCGGAAAAGCATATGCAGGCTTATCTAACGATTTATCCCGAAGATCCAAATATATATGCCGCTATGGCTTCACTTTATTGGGCTAATAGGATTTATAGGGAAGATCCTACAAGTGTGTTGTTTTGCACTCAAAAAAACGTAGTCTCTGCCATAAAATATGCGGAACTTAGCATAGTAAAAAACCCCTATCACGTTCAAGCAAGAATTCTATTGGCTTATGCTTACGCAGCATGTGGCGACATGAGATCAGCGATTCAAAACATGAGGCTTGCAAAACAACTAGAAAACGCAGAACAACTTAAAAGCACTTCATTAGAAGAAATCCCCGGAAAAAAAGAATCTCTGCTCAAGGCATTCATGTTTCCCGGTTTTTTTGAAAATATTGGCAACATTCAAAATACCGTCAATATTGACAAGCCAGATAAGGAAAAACTTAAAGCCCTTAGCTCTTTAAAACCGCCCGGAGAAAAAGCGGTTGAGCAAGTGACAATCACCCGATCTCTAGGACTGTATTTACGCCCAATACTTGTGGTTCAAGCAAGAGCACTCTCAGACGACGCCGTAGTCCAAAAAGAGCTCGTCGAAATTTATTACTTTTCTGCAGCATCGGCGAATTCTTTTATGCGCCCCTTGCAAGCAGGTACCAAGGCGTTTTTAGAAAAGAAATTCTCCGTTAGTAGCGGAAATTTTGAAGAAGCATTCAACGCACCGGCTGAATATAAAGTTGCGCATCGACGGTTGTTGCCCGTGTTCTACAAAATGTACTTTCGATCCATCATCGCTGACTTCGCAGAAGGCACCGACAAAAAAGAGGGTAAGGCTGCACGCTACTTTAGGGTGATACGCCTACTGATAGAAGTAGGTAAAAATGATTCGCGACTCGCAGCAGAGTACTACTTGTGTTTGGCAACAACGCATCTGTTTTTAATCAGAGCCGAACTGTCGGAGCAGGGCATTTCTCCTCAAGACGGCGAAGCTGTTCTGCCTTACTACCGAAGCACAAGAAGACACGAGCTTCTCGCCTTTGTTATAGAACCCCTAAAGCAAGCCGTTTCTTTAGATCCAAGCCTGGTCGATGCCCATAGAACACTAGCAGGTGCTTATGCAGCGATAGGGGATATGGAAAATGCCAAATACCATGACGATATCGCCGTCGAACTAGAACGTCCTCGAACCTATTACGAAACCCATATACAGCCACGTATACAGCCGTATGTAACGCACCTTCCAGACATAGCAGCCGCTAGCGTGGCAGTGGCCACGGCGGCTTACGGGCTTGTGCACAACGTTAAAACCAGCAGAGCACAAAAAGCTGAGCTAAAGCGCAAGATTGAAGATGCATTTACGACAAGCGGGACGCCGCTCAGCAAAGCGCTACGTCAGCTCTATCTAGAACGAATTTTAGCGGCGCAAGCAGGCGAGGAAAGTCGCGTTGGGCTATACAAGATTTTGTGTAGTGGGCTAGGGAACAAGGCCTTTGCTACAGCATTTCTATTGTTTATCAAAGACGCTGACGCCAACACAGCACGCCCTGATTCACTTGCCGCGCTAGAACCATTCAAAGGCGCGCTAGTAATGCTCAAGCAGGCTATGCGGTCGTTTTTTTCGTCAGCGCAAGGCAAATGGTTGCCAAAGAAAGGGCACGAAAGCACCCGTTACGATGAGCAGCTTGTTGTGCTTTTGCGCGAGCAATTGACAAGTTTCATAGAATTTGACGTTGTTTTGAATAACTTGGAGAAAAATCAGCCTAATGCATTGAACAGTGAAAACCTTAGCGCCGCTGTAGCGCAAGCAGGCTTATCCAGCGAGGAGCTCAAGCCCTTAATCAGCAATGTACTGAAACCAAAAGAGGCAGCAGCGCTGTTCAAAGAAATGCCTTTCGTCCGCCTCACGCCACAGGTAGAAGCAAGCGGCAAATCCCCTTTCATCAATTTTGTAGCGCAGTTCACGCGCCCTGCTGAGGCTACTGAGGCTACTGGGTCTACTGAGCCTGGCGATTTCTTCACGCTGACGATTGACGGCCGTCCTTACCCTTATCAGCGCTCGGCGTTTGCTGAGGCGGAGCGCGCGCTGAGCACGCTCAATACACAGCTCGCCAAGCCCGGAACAGACTTAAAAGCAGCTCAAAAAGATTTTTTGAACGCGCTGCGCTCAGCTTCCTTGGAGGTCGAAGTGCCACAGCAGGTGGCAGCGCTTCAGGCGACGCTGAGTCGCGCTGAGCAAGAAGTAGGCGCGCCCTTGGGCTCTTCGGTTGCTGTGGCTGAATTTGCTCGGATCTTAAAAGAACCCACAAATACAGCTCTGATTCCCGACGCGCCGAAAAACAGAAAAACTGAGGCGCAGAAACGCGAGGCTGAGTTGGCAAATGCGGCGACTGCTTTAAAAAACGCCCAAGGCTTAGCCCTGCTCGCAGCAGAGCCAGAAGCCTTGGCTAATCTGGAGCGTAGGTTCCAGGATGCTAAATCCGCACTGGCGGAGCTGGCTTCTGAGGTAGACGCTAGCGCCGACAACGCCAAGAAGAGATGGCCGGAAATAAGCCAGGAGATCGAACGTTTGCAGCGTGAGACACCACTGATCGAGGCTACGGCGAGCAATCTTAATGCAGCGTTTGAGTCAGTCAGGCAGGCCGTAAAGGGTAAAGGCAATCCGCCGGTTCGTTTGTTGATGCGTCATTTTTTGCCCTTATATGAAGAAGGGGCACTGCCCGCAAGCTTAAGCACAGCAATCGACGCGCTGATTGCGCATGGCGTGGCTCCTCTGGCTGAAGGTCGTCCGGCGCAGGCCGTTGCTCATCCTCAGCCCGAGAACCCCTT
>JAZKFR010000161.1:0-15003 GCA_040386295.1 Pseudomonadota bacterium
CCACCAACATAAACGTCTTCACCCAACGCCTGCTTTCCCCTCGCCCACAAGTGGGCGAGGGAATGATGCTGCTCAGTGAGCGCGTAGTCGCTTGTGCAGAGGTCTTTTCTTTGCGCTAAAGCAGCGTTCCAAACCGCATTAACAACGCGCTAAAACGCGACCACGTCAAAGCTGCGCATAAAGCGAAGGCGCACCCGGCGGACGCGTTTTAAAACGTTTGTGCAGCCAAAAATACTGCTCTGGCATCAAACGAATTTGCGCTTCTATGTATTCGTTCATACGGCGTGTGTCGCTTTCAAGGCTCTCCCCCGGGTAGTCGCTCCAGGGCGCTTGCAAGCTCACGCAATAGCCTTGTGCTGTCATCCGCGTGATGCACGGAACAATGCGCGCGCCAGTCAAGCGCGCCAAGCGGGCAACGCCGGTAATGGTCGCCGCCGGCACGCCAAAAAAAGGAACGAACACGGCATCGCGCGCACCAAAATCCATATCGGGCAAATAATAAAACGGCAGTCCCGCCTTCAGCGCTTTCACGGCTTTGCGCATACCGTCTTGCCGCGTCAACAACTGCGGCTGGTTAAAGCGTAAGCGCCCGGCCAGCAAAATCGCGTTAAAACGGGGATTCTTTTGCTGCGAGTACACGCTAATCAGCGGCGTTGCCAGCGTCATGGCGGTTCCCCCTGCGTCCAAGCCGACAAAATGCGGTGCCAGCAAAATAGTTGGCAGCCCGTCGCCGCGTTGCAAATGTTCGCGCCCAGTCAGCTGAATCAAGCGTTCAAGCCGCGCGCGCGGCGCCCACCAGAGCAGCGTGCGGTCTAAAAAACTGCGCGCAAAAGCAACAAAATGCCGCTTGGCCAAAGCCTCTCGTTGCTGCGTCGACAATTCAGGAAAACACAGCGCCAAGTTGATTAAAGCCACCCGCCGCCGCTCACGCCCCAGCGCATAGAGGAGGCGACCGAGCAAGTACCCAAGCGCACGCAAAGCGGGTAGCGGCAGGCAATGCAGCAACCAGAGCAGCGCCACAATAAATCGACTGCTCATCTCCGACGCCCAGCCTTGCCCAGAACAACGCAGAAACACAGCGTTTGCCCTTGCCGCAACTGCCTTTTCCTCCGCTGCATCACGCTGACGCCCCGTCATGCGGCTTGGGGCCAGCAACACCCGCCGGCTTCTTGTAGCGCTGGTAAGCCCAGAGGTACTGGCTAGGACATTGACGAATCAACTGTTCAATCCCGTGGTTAATTTGCTGCGCCCGCGCCTCTGTGCTGCCGCTCAGTGCCAGACTAGGCGCTTGTACATGCACATGGTAGCCAGCGCTATGCGGCAAACGCTCGACCCAAATAAACAAAACGCAAGCACCCGTTTCGCTCAAGCGCGCAGCCAAAGTCATGGTGTAAGCGGATTTGCCAAAGAAATCTAGCCAGCGCCCTTCGCCCAAGCGCGGCGCTTGGTCCGGCAAAATGCCTACCGTTTCGCCACGACGCAAAGCTTTTAGCAGAATACGCACGCCGTTTAAATCGGCGCTAGCCAAGTGCAGATTTGGCCGACTGCGCCCCTGCTTGACCAAGTCTTGCAACCAAGGCTTGCGAGGTGGCCGGTAGAGCACAGAAATAGGCGCGTGTTGCGCGCAATACTGGGCAGCAATTTCAAAACAACCGAGGTGCGGCGTCAGTAACAGCAAGCCTTTTCCTTCTTTTTGCGCCGCTTCAAACAAAGACCAGCCGCTCACGCCAACAACGCGCGCAAGCGTTTCCGCCCTAGGACGCAGCCAAATTTTGGGCAATTCCAGCATCGCTTTGCCCGCCTCAGCGATGGCCGCCGAACGCAAAGCCTGCGCCGTGCTCGCCCCGAGCGCCAAAACCATATTGGCGTGCAAATGCTGACGGTAAGCCGGCGACAACAGCCAAGTAATCCAGCCCAAGAGCACTCCCAGCCAGTGCAACCAAGACAGAGGCAGATAACTGAGCAAACGAAACAAGCGCATCATCAAAAAGCTAGCCAGCGCCATGCGTGTCCTCTGTCATCGTGCGCAAGCTTGCGTTCGCAGCGCTTAGTTTGCGGGCGGCACGGGCGATCTAGCTGCCGATTCAAACTTGCGTGCCGCAGAAGCAGCGGACAAAGCAGCAGCGCCGCGTAGCGTCACCTCACGCTGTGGATAGGGAATCTCGACCCCATGCTCACGAAAAGCTTGCCAAATAGCGAGGTTGATCAAAGAACGGGAGGGCGCCGAACGCCCCTGTGTGTCATTCACCCAGAAAATCAATTCGAGCACGATGCCGTTTTCGGCAAACTCTTTAAGCAGCGCTTTAGGCGGCGGATCGCTGAGCACGCTGGGCTGCATTTTGGCTGCGTTCTCCATCAACTGCATAGCAAACTCAACGTCGGTCTGATAAGAAACTTGCACTAGCGTACTTAAACCGACTCGGGTATCGGTATACGACTGGTTATGCACGATATTGCCGATCAGATGTTCGTTTGGAATGATCAACTCGGTGCCCAGTGGCGTGCGCAAAACGGTGTAGCGCGTCGTGATTTTCGTCACCACGCCAGCGTTGCTTGGATCGAGCGAAATCACGCTGCCGATGCGAATCGAACGATCAAGCAAAATCATGAAGCCGCTAACGTAGTTACTGGCCATTTTTTGCAAACCCAAACCCAAACCAACGGCCAAAGCGCCGCCAAAAACCGAAAGCGCAGTAATGTCTATGCCCACCATCGACAAACTGAAGAACAGCCCAATCACCAGCAAAAAGGCTTTGGCCAGACGAGCAAGCACCACGCGCAAATTCGGATCAATCTGTTCGGCACGCAGCAAACGCGCCTCCAGCAAGCCAGACAGCCAAAGCGCGATCAACAACGCGCTGAGGATGGTCACCGCTCCGTGCAACAAGGTCCACAAATCGAGCCGCTGCTTGCCCACACGAAACGTGATTTGTTCAAGCAACTCAATCAGCGAATCGGACAAACCGGTGATGTAGAGCGCCAAACCAAACCAGATGGTCAAGGCAATTAAGCGCTCAGAACTGGCGAGCCAACTGCTCGGTGGAAAAGCGTGGCGTAAAACGTAAAACGTCGCGCGCACCAGCGCCAAAGAAAGCAACAAAGGCACGCTCAGCTCAAGCAGGCTGGCATGCCCCCAGTGCCGCAGAATACGACCTGAAAGCAGCACCAAGACCAAAGAAATCAGCGGAAAGGCCAGCCGCTTCAAACTATTGCTCCCAAAGGTATGCAGCGCACTACGCGCGTTCAGCTCCAGATCCAGACGAGACTTTTCATGCTGACGAAAGCGGCGCGAACACCACCAACCAATCCCTAAACTCAGACCCAGCGCGAGTAGCTGCCAAACAATATCGGGCTGTTGCAGCTCACGCCACAGCCGATGCAGCAAACCAAAGAGCTGAGCATCATCCGCCCCGTATAAGGAATACAAATTTTCTAATTCAGTCATTTCAGCGCGTGCGCTCCATCAATGCGGCATAAAAACCATCGGTAGCGTGCTGTTCTGGCGATAAACGCAAAGGCTGATCGCTCAGCGCCGTGGGCACGGCAGGGGGCAAATCGATCCCTTGCTGCGCTAAAGCCTCGTGTGCCGAACGCAAAACAAAGTCAGGGCGCGCCGCCAGAAAATCAGCGACGACCGCATCGTTTTCTGACTCAAGCAAGCTACACGTCGCATAAACCAAGCGCCCGCCCGGTTTTAACAAAGCAGCAGCAGCACGCAGAATCGCGCGCTGCTGCTGCGCTAACTCAGCCACGCTGTGTGGTGTTTGCCGCCACTTGAGGTCAGGGTTACGGCGCAAAGTACCCAGGCCAGAGCACGGGGCGTCGACCAAAACACGGTCAAGCTTGCCGGCCAGGCGTTTGATTTTGAGATCGTTCTCAGAAGCAATGCGCGCCGGATGCACGTTTGATAAACCCGAGCGTGCCAAGCGTGGCTTCAAATTAGCCAAACGTTTTTCTGACACGTCAAACGCGTAAAGCCGTCCCTGCGAACGCATCAAAGCACCGAGGAGCAAAGTTTTGCCGCCTGCACCGGCACAAAAATCAGCGACCATCTCACCGCGTTTAGGCTGCAACAGATAGCCTAGCAACTGGCTGCCCTCGTCTTGCACCTCAATCAAACCATTGAGAAACAAAGGATGTTGCGACAAGGCAGGCTTACCCTGCAAACGCACCCCGAGCGGCGAATAAGGACAGGCCGCAGCCTTGATGCCAGAAAACGACAACTGTTCGAGCACCGCCGCCCGATCGGTTTTCAAGGGATTGATGCGCACATCCAGCGGCGCCGGCTGATTCAATGCGTTGGCCAAGCGCGCTAGCGCCGCCTCGTCAGCCAGGGGATCTTGCCCGAGCAAAGTGTCGTACAACCAATCAGGCAAATCGCAACGAATCGCCGGCGCCAGGGTAGCTAGATCCAGCGCTTTGGCCTGCGCCAGCCACTTAGTTTCGCGCTCGTTGAGCAGATCCTCCAACTCACGCCGATTGCTGCCCTGCACGCAAGCCAAAGCGGCAAACAACAAACGACGCGAAGTCAGGCCGGTCACATCGTCGCCGCAGCGCGCAGCCAAAGAACGCTTGCGGCGCAACACCGCAAAAATCGCCTCGGCGATAAACCCACGGTCGGCGTGACCCAATTCACGGTGCTGGCGAAAATAGCGCGAAACCACCGAATCCGCCGGATAGGTGAAACGCAAGGTGTCGGCCAAAAGGGTTTCGGCATGGGAAAACAAGGTAGGGGTTAAACGCATCAATCAAAACTCAGGCTAGAACAATCATCGAAAAGCGCTCGCGGGCAATAGGGCCTGATGCCTACTAGGCTTAAGGCCAGCTTGGCAAAAAGCGGGGGGCTAATTGTGTCATGTTGAAGGCAATGAATCGAGATACTGACGAAAATCAGTTGGACAGCACAGCATAAAAGCCAGAGAATGCTCGCCGTTTTGCCCAACACAATGAGCGCGAATATTGGCTCGAGAAACCGTCACCCAGTGCGTGGCAACAGGGCTGAACAGCCATGACCGTCGGTTTTTAAACATGCTCTGGCAAGCATCTGCCCACCACCGCCCAATTTAATTTGAGGATTGCCATGAATGTTCGCGGAAATGTTCCCAGAAGCTCATCAAACAACGAGATTGTTTTTGCTCATCAACATTACGTAGACCCCTCTGAAGAGTCGATAACGAACTGGAACGAGCTTCGCGAACACTATCCAAAGCAGTATGCAGATCGGCTGATGGAGATAGCACCTGAGCAGAGAATTAAGCGCGTGTTAGCCATTTGGGGCACACCGTCCTATATCAAGCAATTCAATCAGTTCAATCAGCGCAACCAGAACATCCAGTTCACCTCGTCGCAATACGAGCAACTCGTGCTTGTATTGCCGCGCTTCATGGCAGGCGGCGACTTGTTTGACGAAGAGGATAGGGGAGGGCAATTTCCCCCCGACATACCCTATCGCGAACTCAAGGTGCTCGCTCATCATGTCGAGGCAACTTTAATGCTGTGCGCAGCAATTCATCAACAAGAAGCAGGCGCGCTAGAGTGCCTTCAAGGCACAGACGCACTGACGCAAACACCGCCCAAACCATTATTTGTAGACTTCAAGCTCATCTCTGGTGACCTAGCCACACCAGAATTGCTCAAGGCTCCAGAAGAGCACATGCAGTGCGACGACAGCAGCAGTTTGCTTAGGGCAGCTGATGAGAAGAACATCCGTCTGCTGGCACAGGCACTCTTCAGAATCAGGGACCTCGACTATCGCTGCGTTAATGATGGGCTGGTTCGTTTGCTGACGAATCGCTTGCAACGGGTAGCCGAGAGTGATGACGCGGAGCGAAAAGCACATGTGCTTCGCACACTAAGAGGCGCGGACATCACGCTGGCCTCGTGCGTGCGCGGCGGCACTAAGGAAGAGACAGATCTTGTCAGAATCCTTAAGACATTGGGCATGACAGAGAATGCGCAATCCCCTTTAAATTGAGCATGATGTGGCGTTGGGCAAGGGCACGAGTACACGACGAAGCAGCGCATCATTGCGCACTTGTGCCAAACGCCACGGCGCTGACTACACGCCAATAGCAGCACGCAAACGCAAACCCGCAAACCCATCCCATGCGCCAAGGCAAACCGGTTAATCCAACTAACTCACTCCAAATTCTGAATCTGCTCGCGCATTTGTTCGATCAGCAGCTTCATTTCGAGCGCGGCTTGTGCGACTTCGCTGAGCACCGATTTCGAGGCCAGGGTGTTGGCTTCTCGGTTCAATTCCTGCATCAAAAAATCTAATCGTTTGCCCACTGAGGCCTTAGCCGCTTTGGCGCTCTGCGTCGGCAGCGGGGTCAGTACACGCTCAACCTCGTCGAGGTGCGTCGATAAACGCGCCAGCTCTTCGGCCACGTCAATCCGTAGCGCAAAAACGACGACTTCTTGACGAATCCGCTCGTCGTCCGCTTGGCCGAGGGCGTCGAGTAAGCGTTGCCGCAATTTTTCTTGAAACGCAGCTTGCGCTCGGGGCAAATGTGGCTTGACCTCGGCAACCAGCGCGCGCATACGCGCCAAGCACTCAAGAATCACCCGCGCCAGCTTATCGCCTTCGCGCGCGCGGCTAGCGTTAAAGTCGTCTAATGCCTGCTCGGCCAGGCTGAGACACAGCGGGTGTAGGGCATCCGCATCCACCACGGCTTCGGCGAGCAAACCTGGCCAGCGCAGTACTTCATGCACGCTGAGCGACTGCGCTTGCGGCAGCACAGCGTGCACCTGCTGCGTCAAGGCTTTGAGTTGATGCAGTAGCTCAAGATTCAGGACATTGCTGACATTCGCTGCCTCAGCACCGCTCGGCGTTGACGGCGCGGCAATGAAGAGCAAGCGACATTCGACTTTGCCGCGCGCGATATGGCCTGCGATCAATTCACGCAGCACCAATTCGCTCGCGCGCAACTCGTCGCCCAGCCGGAATTGAACGTCGAGGTAGCGTGCATTCACGCTTTTAATTTCAATGTGCAAAGCGCCGTGTTCGAGCACCTGTTTGCGGGCGGCGTAGCCGGTCATGCTAAAAATCATTTTGTTCCATTCTGTTTAAGTCAACGGGGCAATGGGCAATGCGCTGCGGATCTTGGCTGCTGCGCGGGTTGGCAATATACGCCAGCGACGACGTCTGTTGCCAGCCTCGCTGCGCGAGCCAAGCGGATCACACGCCAAACCAGTAGCGGCGGTGGGTTTTGCGATACGCCGTCAAATCAATTTTGTCCGCCAAAATAATGCGTACCGCACCGTCATCATCGCTGCGCCACAGACGAGCGCCGGCATAACGTTCGACGATTTCAGGGCGCGGATGGTTAAAACGATTGCGGTAGCCGACCGGAAAGATCACCTCGCGCGCCGCGACGGCGGCGACAAAAGCCGGGGTCGACGAGGTGCGGCTCCCATGGTGCGGCGCCAACAAAATATCGCTTGCCAACAGCTCGGGCGATAGTTTCAGCAAGCTTCGTTCGTCGCGCGCTTCTATGTCGCCGCTGAGTAAAACGCTGGCGGCTTGACCGTTTATTTTCTCAACGCGCAACACACAACTCATGTTGTTGCTTTTGCGTACCTTGCCGCTGTAATGCTCAGGCAGCGGGTAGAGCACACTAAAGCGCACCGCGTCCCAAGTCCAAGATTGCCCGGCAGAACAGGTGTCGCCCGCCAGCTCGGGCAGCGAAGAAAGGGTACGACGCACCGTCACTGCGTCTTGTACTGAACGAAGGCCTCCCGCGTGATCTTTATCGCGGTGCGAGAGCAGCAGCGTATCGAGATGCTCAACGCCGAGCGCACGCAAATACGGCACGACGATACGCTGACCGGCGTCGGATTCGGCGCTATAGAGCGGGCCGGTGTCGTACAACAAATTGTGTTTCTCGGTGCGCACCAGCACGGCCAAGCCTTGTCCAACGTCGATCACGTCTAGCCAGACCTCCCCCAACGCCGGACGCAGCGCGGGCGTTAGAAACGCGGGCAAAAACATGATCAAACCCAGCCAACGCGCGGGAAAGCCGCGTGGCAAAAGTACACAAACGACGCCCACCCCAGCCAGTAAGCTCGCCCAGGCAGGGGGCGCTGCTTGTTGCCAAATTGGCCAGCGCGCCAAGTATTCAAGCAGCCACATGAGCGCCGACATCAAGCCATGCGCCAAATAAAGCAAGGGCGGCCAATTGAGCAAAGCAAAGAACAAAGCGAGGGGCGTAATCAAAAAACTGACGACAGGAATAGCAATCGCGTTGGCCAGCGGCGAAACCAATGAAAACTGCTGAAACAAGAGCAACAGAATGGGCAAGCTACCGAGCGTCACCGCCCATTGTGTGGCGCTCCATTCGGCGAGCAGAGGGCGCCAGGCACTGCGATAACGCTGCCACAACGCGACGAGACGAGGGCGTAGAGCACGGCTGCTTGGATCAGTCAGGGCGTGCTGCGCATCAAGGGTGGAACGCCCTGCAGCGTCAGCTGGCGCAAGCGACGGCGTAGCACTGACCCCAGTGACCGCGCCGGACACGCTCAAGCCATGCTGATGCGCACTTTGCGCAGCACCGGACAAGCGCGCTGTGCCAACAAAAAACAGCAAGGCCACGGCACCGAAAGAAAGCCAAAATCCTGCCGCCAAGACTGCCCAGGGATCGAGCAAAAGCACAAGCAAGAGGGCAAATAACAGAATCCGACTAACGCCCCAGTTACGCCCAGAGCAAAGCGCCAACGCCACCACACTGAGCATGTACAAGGTGCGCTGCGTCGGCACAGCAAAACCGGCGAGCAAGGCATAAAACAACGCTGCCAGCCAACCTGCGACAAGCGCTGCTTTCTGCGCCGGCACGGCCAAGCTCAAACGCTCGCTGCGACGCCACAGTTGGCGCACCAGCATGGCGAATAGCGCCGCCACCATGGTCACGTGCAAACCAGAAATGCTGACTAAATGGGTGATCCCCGTGCGGTTAAAAACCTGCCATTGCGCGTTCGGAATGATGCGCTGCTCGCCTACCGTGAGCGCCAGCAAGACGCCAACGTAAGGCGCGTCGGGCAAGGTGCGCATAAAACGCTGGTAGAGCACATCGCGCAGGAATTCGACAAAGTAAGCAGGACGCCAGACAAATTCATCTAAACGCTGCGCCGTCGGCACGCCATCAACTTTATGCGCGTTATTGGCGCGCACATAGCCCGTGGCGCGGATGTTGCGTTCAAACAGCCAAGCCTCGTAATCGAAGCCATAAGGGTTGGCGTTGCCATGTGGGCGTTTCAAACGCACGCTCAAACGCCAGCGCTCGCCAGGATGCACGCCGCGCGCAGGTGCGTTGTATTGCGCTGCAGGCGTTTCGTCCTCAGCGCGCAGCTGGTACCAAGACAGCATGATGCGTTCTGGCACGACAAGCTTTGTGCACTTTGTGCAGACTCCACGACAAATTCAAAACGCTGACCGCGCTCAAAATTCTGCGGCAGAGTCGCCACCACGCCTTGCAAGACGATGTCGCGCCCCTCCCAAGCGAGGGGCAATTGCTGCGCCAAACGCAACTCAGCACGCCAAGTTGCCCAAGCAAAACCACAGCACGCAGCGAGTAGAAGGACAAAAATACGCAAAGGCCAACGCCAGCGTCGCAAGCACAACAGCCAGGCCAGCGCGCCGCCAAACAGCAAGGCCATCGACAGCCGTACGAACAAATCGACGCCGGGCAGCTGCGCTTGCCATTGCAGGTAAATGATGCCCAAGGTGAAGGCAATAATCGCGCTACGCAAAGGCAAGCCGAGAGAAGAAGGCGCGTCAGAATTCAAGAAATTGCTCGTGAAAACAAAAGCTGGAAAGGCTGAAAAAGACCGAGAAGAGCCAAACAAAGCGCGGCAAATTGCCGCGAATTTTGCCAAGCCCAGCTGAGTCGCCAGCGCAGCAAACGCTGCGCAACACCCACAGCGGCCTCAATCGGGCGTTTGGTGGCGTTCAAGTAATTTGAGCACGGCAATCGAATCTTCTTCGCCCAAACCAGCGTCGAGCAACTCGCCAAACAACTGCGCCGCCACCTGCGACAAGGGCAAACTCACGCCCTGAGCCTGCCCGCTCTGCAACACAATGTTCATGTCTTTATCGTGCATCCAGGCTTTAAAGCCCGGCTTAAAATTGCGCTCAAGCATGCGCTGGCCATGGTTTTCTAAGACTTTTGAGTAAGCAAACCCCCCCAGCAACGCGGCTCGTACCTTGGCCGGATCAACCCCGCTTTGCGCCGCAAAATTGAGCGCCTCGGCCACCATCAGCACGCTCACCCCGGTAATAATTTGGTTGGCCGCCTTAGCCACCTGCCCGGCACCAGAGGCGCCGATGTGCACAATGTTTTTACCCAACGCCGCAAACACGGGCTGCATTCGTTCAAAGCCGGCCACAGAGCCGCCGACCATGATCGACAAACTCCCCGCAATCGCCCCCACCTCGCCGCCCGAAACCGGCGCGTCGAGAAAATCAATGCCGTGCTGCTGCAACTGGGCGGCAATATCACGCGCTGCGTCTGGCACGATAGTACTCATATCCACCGCCAGCAGACCCGGCTGCGCCCCTGCGGCAACGCCTTGTTCGCCCAGCATCACTTGCCTCACATCGGGCGCATCGGCCACCATGGAAATGAGCACATCAACTTTTGCCGCCAGCGCCGCCGGATGCGCCGCTGTTTGCGCCCCATGTTCTACCAAGGCCTGCATCGATTCGGCACGACGCGCCCAAACCGTCAGATCAAAACCCGCTTTGAGTAAGTTAAGCGCCATCGGACGCCCCATAATGCCAAGACCAACAAAGCCAATCTTCATAGTGCCTCTAGCCTCCAAAAAACCTTCACGTAACGAACTAAGCGCAGCACAAGCAGCACAATCAGTAAGCAGCAATCAACTCAAATAAAGCCCCCGATGACGCCGCAAAACGACACCCAAGACGATAAGGACCTCCCCTTCTTGCACGCAGCAGAAGACGATAGCCAAATCTTATCGTTGCATTTTGACTTTCCGACCATTCAAAGCAGCATGCACAAAAGCGACCCAGACAAACTGGTGCTCGACTATACGCGCACCATGATGGGCTTTTTGCTCTTCCAACCCAGACCCAAACGGATTTTGATGATTGGTCTGGGCGGCGGATCCTTGGCCAAATACTGTCGGCGCACCTTAAGCAATAGCGATTTCACCGCACTCGAAATCAACCCTGCCGTCATCGCTCTGCGCGAACAATTCGGCATTCCAGCCGACGGGCCACACTTTCGCGTTATCGAAGGCGATGGCGCCGCTTACCTAAGCCGCCAGGCAGAGCAAGGCGAAGCGCCGTTTGACGTGATTTTGGTTGATGGCTTCGACCGCAACGGACAACCCGCCGCCCTGTGTAGCGTCGCCTTCTACCAAAGCGCCTACGCACAACTCAATGCAGGAGGCGTGCTGGCGATCAACCTGTGCGCCAACGACCATGAAAACCGCTATCGGTGCAGCCGCTATCTGAGCCGAGTAGGCAAAGCCTTCGGCGAAAAAATACTCGTGGTGAACGCCGCCGACGGCAACAACAAAATCGTTTTTGCCGGCAAAGGCGGCAGCTTTATGCCGAGCTTAGACAAGCTGATGGAACGTCTGCCTGGGCTAGAGCTAGCGCACCCCTTGATCTTGCAAGAAACACTTCAGGAAATCCTCAGACAAGGCCAGCTCGACAACGCGCGCAAACCGACACACGGCACGTTTAAACGCGCTCCGAAGCGGGCGCGACCTTGACCACTTCTTCCAAGGTAGTCAGCCCGGCGGCAATTTTTTGCGCCCCAGAAATACGCAGCGGTTTCATCCCCTCGCGGAAAGCCAACTCACGAATCTCCGCGAGCGAACCCGTGCCGCCAATCAAGCGCCTCATCTCTGGTGATAACAACAAAATCTCGTACAGACCAATACGCCCGAGATAACCGGTCATTCGACACTCAAGGCAACCCACCGGCCGCTGTAATTGCGCCGGGCGATTCGCCTTCCATGGCATCACCAAGCGATCCCAAATGTCGCCCGCCGCAGCGTCCAAAGGCGTCGCTTTTTTACAGTGCGGGCAAAGAATGCGCACCAGACGCTGCGCCATCACACCAAGCACCGTCGCGCTGAGCAAATAAGCCGGCACACCCAAATCAAGCAAGCGCGTCACCGCCGCCGCTGCATCGTTGGTATGCAAAGTAGAAAGCACCAAATGCCCGGTAAGCGCCGCCTGAATCGCCATTTCCGCCGTTTCCAAATCACGGATCTCGCCGACCATGATGATGTCTGGATCTTGCCGCATCAAAGCGCGTACGCCCTCGGCAAAACCTAAGTCAATCGCGCCGTGCACCTGCATTTGATTGAAGGCCGGTTCGACCATTTCAATCGGGTCTTCGATCGTGCACACATTGACTTCCGGCGTCGCCAAATGCTTCAGCGTCGAATACAAGGTCGTCGTTTTGCCTGATCCAGTCGGCCCGGTCACCAAAATAATCCCGTTCGGCTGCTGACTCATCGTCGTCCAGCGCGCCTGATCCTCACTCGAAAAACCCAGCTCAGAGAAATCACGCACCAACACCTCGGGATCAAAAATCCGCATCACCAGCTTCTCGCCGAAGGCCGTCGGCAGTGTTGATAAACGCAGCTCAATCTCCTGCCCGTCGCTCATCCGCGTTTTAATTCGTCCATCCTGCGGGCGGCGCTTCTCGACCACGTCCATACGCCCGAGAATTTTGACGCGACTCGTCATCGCGCTCATCACCGTCATCGGGATCTGATACACCTGGTGCAACACGCCGTCGATACGAAAGCGCACCAAACCAAGATCACGCCTGGGTTCGACATGAATATCGCTGGCGCGCTGCTCAAACGCGTATTGCCACAACCAGTCGACGATATTAACGATGTGCTGATCGTTCGCGTCGAACTGCCGATCGCTACGCCCAAGCTCCACCAGCTGCTCAAACGAAGAAAGATGGCCGCTATGCCCACCATGCTGCGCGGCTTTTTTGACCGAACGCGCCAAGTTATAAAACTCGACCAAATAGCGTGCAACATCAAGCGGATTAGCAATAACGCGCCGCACCTCTTTGCGCAGAATCGGCGCCAGCTCTTTCTCCCACTCGCGCAAATACGGCTCAGTCGTTGCGACCACAACCTCATGGCTATGAACCTGCAACGGCAAAATGCCAAAACGCGTTGCGTAAGCGAGCGAAATAACCTCGGTCACAGCAGCAAAATCAATTTTCAAGGGATCGATATGAACGTATTCAAGCCCCACTTTGCGTGCCAGCCAAGCCGACAACTCCTCCAAAGACAAGATTCGATGCGGCGCTGCGGGCGTTTTCCATTTCTGCTCAGCAATCACCGTCAGCGGATGCGCCGACTGCCGACTCAAACGATACGTCGCGCGCAACTGCTCCGCCTCTAGTGGGGGAACCAAGCCGTCTGCGAGCAATAGATCGAGCACCTCAGTCAGAGTCAAACGGTGTTCATGCACCACCAACGCCTGCTGCTCAGCCATTCCGCCACTCCTATCAAATAAGCAACTGACTATAACCGACAAGCTCAAAACGGCTCAATTAAGGCCTCAAGAACTATGACACTTGCTACTGCAAAGCATGGTAAAACTGCACCGCAGAAAACCAGCGTGCTGGAAGTTCAAGCAAACCCCTCTGAAAACACATACGCAGCAAAATAAAACATCTTTTCTGTTAAGCTAGGCTCGGCAGAAAACGCAAAAAGACAAGGCCGCAGCAAGTGCACGCAAAGACAAAAGCAAACGATCGAAATTTGCCGCGCACTCAGCAAAATCCCGCTTTATTCCAAAGGCAAAAAAAATGTGCGTAGCCTATACGCAAGGCGCAATATGCCGACGCAAGAATCGACCCAACTCACCCCCCAATGCGACAGTAAGACAAGCCTGATGGCAAAAAATAGACCACAAAAATTGGACGCATCGAGCCAAAATGTAAAAATCTTTTGCTTTTACCAGGCAAACTGCACCATGCCAAACCGACGACAAGCCATTGTTTAACTAGATACTTTAAAAAAAATCACAGCAAGTACGAGTAAAAACTTAACTTTAAAATATCTTTGTCACGTCACAACAGGCTCAGTCGCCGTAAGTTAATGGAATGGAGACTGAAAAAACGAAATTCGCGCAACGCTTGCGCGAGGCAATGGAAGCGCTGGGCTACGAAGCAAAGCCATCTGTTCTGGAACGCGAGTTCAACCTACGCAGTTGGGGCAAGCCAATGACCCTGCACGGTGTACGCCGATGGCTGCGCGGCGAGACTTTACCAACGCAAGGAAAGTTAATGGTTCTTGCGGAATGGTTACGTGTTCCGCCGCAACAGTTACGCTTTGGCCTTGAGGTAGAGCAGCGTATCAGACAAGACAGAGCGCGCTGGGACGAAGGCGTGGGCTACCAGGAGCGAGAAGCATTTGAAGCCTTCTTAAGCCTGCCCATCCAGCAAAGAAAGCTGCTACGCGAGGTGATCTTAACTTTCGCCAAAGTGCACCAGGCAGTCAGCGGCGATAAAGAAGAAGACGTTTAGCCTAAGCCCAATCAGCTAACGGCAAGGCGCAGACACGACGCACAAATTTGGCTCAAGATCGTCGCGTAAACAGGGCGATGCCCGGCTGCGCCGCAGTCACTGCTGACACACAGCAAAGCACCGCGCATCACGCATCATTCATCAGATCCAGCACGACCCAAGCAGGCACGCCACGTCCAAACCCCGTCCAATCGCAAGCTCAAATACACAGCAGCCCAAAGCAGCGAAAACAAAGCAGCAAGGCGCTGCCGAAACGACTCAGCCGGGCAAAAAGTCTCAACAGAGATACCACTAGAATCACTACACAAAAGCAAGCTCTGCTACAGTGAAAGGTGGTGACGACCTTCGGAGATTTCAGCATGCTGCCCGCGCCTATTCCGCACGATGAATCAGAACGCATTGCCTCGCTGCGCCGCATGCTATTGCTCGCCTCCCCCGACGAAGAAGCGTTTGATCGGGTCAGCAG
>JAZKFR010000161.1:15013-15868 GCA_040386295.1 Pseudomonadota bacterium
CCCAACGGCTATTCAATGTCCCCATCGCCCTAATATCACTGATCGACAACCAGCGACAATGGTTCAAATCGTGCATAGGATTGCCGATACGTGAAACTGCCCGTGACATTTCGTTTTGCGCGCACGCCATCCTGGGCAAGGATGTATTTGTCGTTGAAGATGCGCGGCTTGACCCACGTTTTGCTGATAATCCTCTGGTCACAAACGAGCCCCATATCGCGTTCTACGCAGGCCGCCCCTTACGCAACGCCGAAAATTTTACCGTCGGCACCCTCTGCATAATCGACTCGAAACCCCGGCATTTCAGCCACGAAGACCGTCGCACGCTGGACGATCTTGGCTACTGGGTCGAGCAGATTTTTTATGGGCGCCAGCTCGGCGAAGCAGAAAAAGAAATTCTTAACGAACTGGACGAAGCGCGCCGCAACAGCATGCTTGATCCTATGCTCAACATCTGGACCCAGAGCGCCGTCATTTATCTATACGAAAGGGAAGTACTGCGTTCCTTTCGCAACAAAAGGCCTATTTCTGTACTGATTCTCGCCGTTGAGCATGAAATAAGCAGTGGCGAAGACAAAAAACACCTTAAAACAGAAGCGACTCTGATCGAAGCGGCCAAACGTTTGTACGTGCAGCGCGGTCGTAGCGCGTCGCCCGTAATCGCTCCCGAGTCCGGTGCCAACAAGCCCGGCATCGGTGGTTGGACCCAGCTCAAGCGCGACGTGCCCTACGCGACGATCGTGCAGGCCTTCGACGACCTCGTCACGCAGCTCCTCGCCTCGAGCGAGGAGAGCATCGGCGTCTGGAAGCGCCGCATCCTCGACGCCGTCGGCGAGAACGGCTCGCTCCTCGTCG
>JAZKFR010000162.1:0-2107 GCA_040386295.1 Pseudomonadota bacterium
TGTTACCTATGTCTCCGAACAACTGTTACCTATGTCTCCGGTCTATACACAGGGGTGGGAGAGGGAAAAACGCGACAGAGACGCAACAACAGAGTACGGCGTACGACGGTTTTGTCTCAGGGCGCCATTAGGTGCCTAGTCGTTTGGGCAGAGGCCTTGCAAATTAGCCTCTAGCGCGCTGCGTAGTGCGCTGGTGCTGACTTCCGCGCGCTGAGCGCTGCTTGCTTGCCGCGCTTCAGCCCAAATCGGATTGGGGAAATGCCGATCGTTGTGCCAGCGCGGAATGACGTGCCAGTGTAGGTGCGGGGTGACATTGCCCAGGCTGGCGAGATTGATTTTGTCTGGTTGATAGAGCTGGCGCAGCGCGCTTTCGACGGCGAACACAACGCGCATCAGCTGTTGTTGCTGGGCTGGACTGAGGTCGCTCATTTCACGCACGTGCGCGTGCACGATGACGCGGCAGAAACCAGGGTAGTCAGGGTCTGCGACGCGCACGACGCGGCATAACTCGTCGGCCCAAACCGGGCTGTCGCTGGCCTCCCCGCTGACATCCCTAGTTTTTGCCGCTTGCTTGCCCAACGCCGCTTGCGCGCAAAAAACACAATCAGCTAGATGCTCCTGTTTTTCGTCCACGCTGCGTCCACTCTTCGTCCGTTTTTCTCTCAAAGCGTTCGTTGGCATGCCGCAAGCTATAGCAAAACCCGTTCAATCCCACCGTTATTTGCCTTATTGACGTATTCGGCCATCCAGTTCTCGCCCAGCAAATGCTTCGCCATTTCAACCACGATGTAATCGGCTTGCGTGCCGCCGTCGTCGTTAAAGCGCGACAAGCCCTGCAAACAAGACGGGCAGGAGGTGAGGATTTTGACTTCGCCAGTGAAGGGAACAACTGCACTGCTGCCGTCTCCTGCGTCGACCCGTGCGCGCACTTTGGCCGCGCCTTTTTCGATTTCTTCTTGTTTGCGGAAACGCACCTGCGTTGAAATATCGGGGCGCGTGACGGCCAGGGTGCCCGATTCGCCGCAACAACGTTCTGAGAGGTCTACCTGCTGCCCCATTAAGCTGTTGACGACTTTGATTCCTTGCATGGTTTTCATCGGCGCGTGGCAAGGCTCGTGGTACATGTAACGCGTTCCTTGCACGCCTTCTAGCCTGACGCCTTTTTCCAGCAGGTATTCGTGAATATCGAGCAACCTGCAACCAGGGAAAATGCTTTCAAACTGATATTTCTGCAATTGATCCATGCAGGTGCCGCAAGAAACGATCACCGTTTTGATGTCTAGGTAATTGAGCGTATTGGCGACGCGGTGAAAGAGGACGCGATTGTCGGTGGTGATTTTTTGCCCTTGATCCGCTTCGCCCGCTGCGGTTTGTGGGTAGCCGCAGCAGAGGTAGCCGGGCGGCAAAATCGTTTGTGCGCCGATCTCGTAGAGCATGGCTTGCGTGGCTAAGCCGACTTGCGAGAACAAGCGTTCTGAACCACAGCCGGGGAAGTAAAACACGGCGTCGCCCTCGTAGTCTGCGGCGCTGACTTTTTGCGCGTCGCGGATCACCGGAATCACTTTGTCATCTTCAATATCGAGCAGTGCACGCGCTGTGCGTTTAGGCAAACCACCCGGCATCGGTTTATTGATGAAATGAATGATTTGCGCTTTAACCGTGGGTTTGCCCAGCGTCGCAGGCGGATGTTTGATTTGCTGGCTGAGCAAACCAAACGAGCGCGCCAGGCGATAGGCGACGCGTTGTGCGGCGTAGCCCCATTCGATCATGACTTTGCGCATTAGCTTGATCGTCGCCGGATCTTTCAGCGTTAAGAAAGCCATTGCCGCTACCTTGGCGGGAACAAACTTTTTCTTCCCTTGCTCGCGTAGAAAATTACGCATGGCCACCGTCACGTCGCCGAAATCGATGTTGACCGGGCAGGGGTTCAAGCATTTGTGGCAGATCGTGCAGTGGTCAGCCACATCGTTGAATTCGTCGAAGTGCATCAGGGAGATGCCACGCCGCGTTTGCTCTTCGTATAAAAACGCCTCGATGAGCAGGGAAGTCGCCAAAATTTTGTTGCGCGGCGAGTAGAGCAAGTTGGCGCGCGGCACGTGTGTCGAAC
>JAZKFR010000163.1:0-3817 GCA_040386295.1 Pseudomonadota bacterium
ATCCCCGCTTCAAAAGACAGGCGAGTGCGCGTACTGGCTTTCTCAAAAATCATCACCAAAGTGCGATCAACCAAGGGCCAATACTGCCGATACGCCTTAAATTGCGCCTTGATCCAACGTGCTCGTTCAAACAAATAATCGAACTGTGCACGGTCAAAATCTTTAAATTGCAAAAAATGCCGAACTTTCTTCCCCGCATCAGTCATAGCAAATCCTTGCTTAAGCGCTCAAAAAGTCGACGATCAGCAACGACAAACGCGACACCAACTCAGCCGCTTCAGCCTGATTAAGAATCAGCGGAGGCAATAGACGAATCACCCGCTCCGCCGTCACATTGATCAGCAAACCACGCTCAAGCGCACGAGAAACCAAGTCAGCGCAAGGACGATCCAACTCAATACCGATCATCAAACCTTGCCCACGAATATCGACCACCCCAGCCATACCGGACAAAGCGTCCTTAAAACCAGCACGAATCATCTCGCCCATGGCGCTAGCATTAGCGATCAAGCGATCCCGCTCAAGCACCTCAATCGTCGTTAAAGCAGCGCTCGTTGCCAAAGGATTACCACCAAAAGTCGAACCATGGTTCCCAGGTTGAAACAAACCCGTAGCGCGCCCAGCAGTTAAACAAGCCCCGATCGGCACACCACTACCCAAACCCTTAGCTAAAGTCATCACATCGGGCAGAATACCCGCATGTTGAAAGCCAAACCAAGTGCCCGTACGACCCATGCCACATTGCACTTCGTCGCACATCATCAACCACTTTTTCTCACTGCACAACTGACGCAGCCCACGCTGAAACTCATGGTCAGCGATATGTATACCGCCTTCACCTTGAACAATCTCAAGCATCACCGCGACGATATTATGTTGATGCTCAGCAATCACGCGGATGGCATCTAAATCGTTGTAAGGAACGCGCAAAAAACCAGAAAGTAGCGGTTCAAAGCCAGCCTGCGCCTTGCGATTACCGGTCGCTGACAAAGTCGCCATGGTGCGCCCATGAAACGCTTTTTCCATCACAACAATGACCGGGCTATCGATGCCCTGGCGGTGCCCGTAAAGCCGCGCCAGCTTAATTGCCGCCTCATTCGCTTCGCAGCCCGAATTGCAAAAAAACACCTCGTCCATCGCGGACAGCGCCGCCAGCTTATCGGCCAAGGCCTCTTGCTGTGGAATCTGATAAAGATTAGAAACGTGCAAAAGCCGCCCTGCTTGTGCTGCCAGTGCAGCAACCAAATCAGGATGATTGTGCCCTAGCGTCGACACCGCAATGCCAGCCAAGGCGTCTAAATAAACCTTGCCTTCGCTATCAGTCAGCCAGCATCCGTTGCCATGGCTAAAGGCAATCGGCAAACGGTTATAGGTATTCATTAAATGCGGCATAGGCAAACCAAATGACAACGCAGCACGACGCCGCAATCGTTGTTAGAATCAATAAGGATATTTTTTAGGACTTTTTTGGGATGCGTTCTCTGAATCTTTCTCGCGGGAACTTTCCACAAAGAATTTGCTTTTTCCCAACACAGTCTCAAACAACGAAAAACCATCCACAAAAATCGCGCCGCAAAAAATACAAGGGGAAGAATCTTAAGGGAAAAGAAGCTTTCTGTATATAAGCAAGCGGCGGCAAACAAACCATAAGACCAATTAAACTGACGCAGCAATGTCACAGCAACCAGCGCGTTTACCGCAACGATTAGACACCGAGATAATCTTCCATGCGAATTACAATTTTCAACCAAAAAGGGGGCGTCGGCAAAACAACTACGACGCTCAATTTGGCCGCCGCCAATGCGCTTGACGGAGCTCGTCCCCTCCTACTAGATCTCGACCCACAAGGTCATCTGAGCACAGTTTATGCGACTCGCCCAAATGAAAGCGCACACAGCCTCTTCGATTTCTACCAAGACAGCTGCTCACTACAAGACCTTGCCCTACCCTGGAGTGGACTGGGCAGCTTAATACCATCAAGCCAGCACCTAATCAAAATTGATTCTACATTCGGCAAAAGCCCAGCGATACTCAACAAGTTACGCCGAGGCTTAGACGCTTTCGACATCACGAACAAAGCAAGCCAAAGCGAAGAAAAACATCGACGCAACGTGCTGATTGATTGCTGTCCATACGTCGGCGTACTGGCATTGAGTGCAGTATTTGCCTGCGACATGCTCCTGATTCCGGTATCAACCGACTACCTGTCTTTGCAAGCAGCAGAGCAAATGACCAAAACGCTAGACATCCTGGAGCCAGTGTTAAAACGTCGCGTCGCGCGCCGTTACTTTTTAACCCGTTACGACCGCCGCAGAAAAATGAGTGAAGAAATTCAGCAACGCCTGCGTGCACGTTATGCGCACGAGGTTTGCAAGAGCGTGATCAGCGAAAGCGTCAGCATCGCAGAAAGCCCATCTGAAGGCAGAGACGTTTTTAGCCACAACAGCGCCAGCACGGGGGCTAAAGACTATAAAGCGCTCTATTTAGAGCTTAAAGAGCAAGGTTTTTTTCTTTAAACGAAGTTAAAAACGCAACAAAAAAACGGCACAACAACAAAGCAGAAAATCCCTAGCCAAACCCCAAATTATTTGGGTGACTTCACCAACAGATCAACCAACGCCTCATAACTCAGCGCATCGTTTTCTTGCGACTGAATTGTTAAGCGCCTGGCTTCTAAAATCTCACAACCGTAATAAACCTGCCGTAGCTTATGCTCGGCTTCTAGCTCGTCTGCGCCAAAAATAAGCAAGCTATCCAGAATAGAACCATGGCGCGTTCTAATTCTAAACCCGTATTTTTTAATCAATGGCTTAAACATGGGCACACCTGAATATCAAATAGATATGCCAACTATATGTAGTTTAATTTTAAAAAGCAAGCTAGCTACCTATTTTTATTTGTACGCGAAAGGCAAACATTAGAAAACGTCCACAAAGCACCCACAAAACAGGTAGCCACAACAAAAAGACAGGTCAAGCAAGGTTTATTGCAATACCGACTAGAGGCAAAAAATCAAAGGAAATACGCGCACAGCCAAGATATTTATTGACATTGCAATAGCAGGCTCGAATGGGAACGACAAGATTGATTTAATGCGGACAGGAAACAAAGGGGGGAGCTGCAACCAAACTCAGCAGAAACTCAGAGAAACGGGCGCAAGAAACTAAAAAACGCAGGGAATGCCCGCTTTGATGTCGGCTGGGGACATATGCGCAGAAACAGCGTTTGAGCGCAATTTAAAAGGGAACTACTAAGGGGAAAAATTCTATATCTAGAGAGCTGAGCAATGGCCGCGCAATCAAAAGCGCAAAGGCACTAACAGTAGACGGAGAAGGAACCTTCGCTTGCTGTTAGTGCCTATTTGACACGAGCATTAGTAGCCTAATGCTCGTTTAGCTTAGAAACGACGCCCACTTATTCGAGCACAACATTACCACTGCGGCACCTCACCAATATCAGTCGCTTGTTTCAGAGACTCTGGAGCATCTGGAGACAATTGATCGAGGCCCTGAGGCTGAAACTCAGCCTCAGGCTGAAACTCAGCCTCAGTCTGATCCTCAGCCTCAGTCTGATCCTCAGCCGCATCATCTCGAACAGCATTTATTAGATCAACTTTAGACCTATTCCGTTTAGACGAAGGCAACTGAATAGACCAAATTTCACTCACTGCTGTTAGCAAAGCCCCGGACACAGCCCCGTGCAAAGCTTTTTCATGATTACCTATCGCACCATTAGCCCCCGCGTGGTCGGCAGCATGGACAATGTGCTCACCCTCACCAGCCAGCGGAGTTTGGCTTAAACGTTGAACCCCCACCTC
>JAZKFR010000164.1:0-4014 GCA_040386295.1 Pseudomonadota bacterium
TGTGGGTGGACGATTTAGCGCAAGCTGTCAGCTGGTTAAGCGCAAAAGGCGTGCGCTTTGCCGGCGGCATTCGTCCTGGCGCAGCTGGCTTTGACGTGGCATTTTTACACCCCAAAGCAAACGACGAATTCCCGATTGCCGGCGAGGGTGTACTGATCGAACTCATTCAAGCGCCACACGAGGTCATCGCCGCCTTCGCTAAGCGCGATGCGGTTTTTGATGCCCCGCTTGCGCTCTAGCAGCCTGTCGGACTTGACCGAGTCGGCTGCTAGCAATACTCGCTGAGCCCGGCAAAACTTAGGCTAAGATGCCGCCTAGCCACCGCTTCAACAGCTTCGCGCCAACCACGTCTCGATGACATGGGTGGGCGAATCGAAGCGGTGGCGCATCGCTTTGCCTTGAGCTTCAAACGTAGCTTCGCTTCCCCAATCTCTTGACACATCCTCTTCCTCTTGGCCACCGGAGGCCTCAAATGAACAGCACAAATCCAAGCGAGAAAGCTGCTTACCAATTGGTTCTTGCTGCGCCGACTTTTTGCTTAGGCGTGCGTTGTGATGAGCAGCAAGTTGCGCAGATCGATTTTTTGCCGCCTGCACCGAGTCTTGCCCCGAGCAATGCTTTGGCGCGCGGAGTGGCAACGCAGCTGGGGGCTTATTTAAAAGACGCGGAATTTGTTTTTGATTTGCCGATGCGGGCAGCGGGGACACCGTTCCAACGTCGTGTTTGGGCGCAAATTGCCGCGATTCCGGTGCATCAAACGCGCACCTACGGAACACTAGCAAGTGCTTTAAACAGCGCGCCGCGCGCGGTAGGACAAGCGTGCGGGGCAAATCCTTTGCCGATTTTGCTGCCTTGCCACCGTGTTTGCGCAGCCGGGGGAGGCCTCGGTGGCTTTGCCCGACACGGCGGCGGGTTTTTGTTGGACGTTAAGCGCTGGTTGCTCGCGCATGAACAGCATTAAGCTTAGCGATCAAACTCAGTCAGACAAAACGCCGCTCAATGCCGAGGACGCTGCCGAGATTGACCTGTTTTGCGATGCTTTGTGGTTGGCAGACGGGCTAAGTAAAAATGCACTGGCCGGCTATCGCAGCGATCTCACGCAATTTTCTCGCTGGCTGGTGTTACAACAGCGCTTGCAACAACAAACACAAGCACCTCTGCTGACGCTGCGCAGCGTCGATGCCGCGACCTTAACGCGCTTTGTCGCTTCTTTGGCACAGCGTTTGCGCGCCAGCTCGCAAGCGCGCTACCTTTCAAGCCTGCGCCGTTTTTACCGCTATTTATTGATGCAAGGGCGGATCGAGCACGATCCTGCGCTGAATATCCCCCTGCCGTATCAAAGCTCTAATTTGCCGAAAACGCTTTCCGAGGCGCAGGTCGACGCGCTGCTCGACGCGCCTAGGCGCGACAGCAAGCTTGGTCTGCGCGACCGTAGCATGCTAGAAACCCTGTATGCCAGCGGCTTGCGCGTCTCTGAACTGGTCGGCATCAAAATACACGCGATCGATCTCGATATGGGGGTTGTGCGCGTACTCGGCAAAGGCAGCAAAGAACGGCTGGTGCCGCTCGGCGAGCGGGCGGTCGATCATCTGCGTCACTACCTCATTGCATCACGTCCGCTTTTACTCGCCGGACGCAGCAGTCACGACCTATTTGTTACCGCACGTGGCGCGGCGATGACGCGGCAAAGTTTCTGGCACTTGATCAAACGCTACGCGCTGATTGCCGGAATCGCAGCGGAACGTTTATCGCCACACGTGCTACGCCACGCGTTTGCAACGCATTTGCTCAATCATGGCGCGGATCTGCGCGTCGTTCAGCTATTGCTCGGTCATGTTGATATTTCAACAACGCAGATTTACACCCACGTCGCGCGCGAACGACTCAAATTGCTGCACGCTGCACACCACCCGCGTGGCTAAAAAGGTCAGCTCCTGTTTGCGTGACAGAAAAAATTTACAGCACGGCCTTATTTACAGCACGGCCTTATATTGACGCCGATTGACGCCGACTCATCTCGAGCAATTCGCCGAGCACGCCTTCGAGCATTTGCTGTTGCCGTGCATCGAGCAATTCGCCCTGGGCAGCAAAGGCTTCGTGCGCACGCGGCAAAGACATTTGCTGCGCGATGACCACAGCGCCTAAATTTGCCAGCAACAAACGCGTCATGGGTAAGCCACGAATACCGCCCAGAACGCCCGGCGAGGCAGCCAGCAAGGCAGCGATCTTGCCGGCAAACGGATTGCTCTGACCAGCGCGCGTGCGCGATGCCCAATCCACTGCATTTTTGAGCAAGGGCGTGAAGAAACCGTTGTATTCTGGCGAAGCAAGCAAAATTGCGTGATGCTCGCGCAAAGCGAGCTGCAGGGTCATTACACCCTCGGGCGGGTCGCCAGCGGCGTCCAACTCGGCGTGGTAAATCGGCAAATTCAGCGCGGCCAGGTCTAGCTGGGTAACAACAAGCTCTCTTGCTTTGAGCCAATTCATGGCCGTTGCCAGAAGTTTGCCGTTAAGCGAGTTGGCTTGGCTGCTGCCGCAGAGCGCGAGTATTTTGATGGGCATGCTTTGGCTTCCTGACAGATTAATTGTGCAGAGAACTTTAATTCTCGGAGCGAGCGTGCAAGCGTGCAAACGTGCAATTGTGCAATTGTGCCTATCTTTTTACCCTGCGTAAAAATAGACTCCTTTTTCAGCTGAGATCAGCTCATTCAGCAGGTATTGTTTTCTTCTTTTGCAATAGATTTTTAACGTTTAATTTTGTGAGGATGCACTATGAACACAGCTTATCAGCCGTTACTTCTTGGCCTTGCTTTATCACTGTGCACGCTACTGGCACAAGCCGCACCACGTCAGCACGAGGCTTACGCCGTGGTTGAAAGTGTACAAATGCCAAGCTGGATGGAACGGCAAGGAGTGCGTTCGGCGCTGACGCCAGGACAGGTTTTACGCAACGAGGATCGAATCATTACCGGGGCAGAAGCGCGCGCCCTGATCAACTTGTCCGAAGGCAGCGCGGTCAAATTAGGCGAAAACGCGCAGCTTGACCTGCACCAGCTGGGACGCCAAAAAGACAATACCTTCACCGCTGCACTCGATATTGCCAAGGGCGCTTTTCGTTTTACCACCGGCGTGTTTGCAAAATTACAGCAGCGACGCAGCGTCAATCTGCGTGTCGCAACGATTACGGCGGGCATTCGCGGCACCGACGTTTGGGGTAGTGCCGATAAGGAGCGTGATCTGATTTGCTTATTAGAAGGCAAGGTCAGCGTTCAGCACGGGCAGGATGCTGAGCAATTGATGACCGAGCCACTGAGTTTTTACGTGGTTCCGAATGGCCAGGCAGCCAACCCGATTGGCCAAGTGGACGCTGAAAAAATCAAGCTCTGGTCTTTGGAAACCGAGATCAGCAAAGGTTCCGGTTACGCCAGCCGAGGGGGAAAATGGCGCGTTGAATTAGCGCGATTTGATAACGAAAGTGCTGCTTTAGCGCTCTACGATCAAGCACGTACAGCCGGCTACCCAGTCTCGCTCAAACCGCGCGCGCTGGGCACCAGCGGCGCACAGGCCAAGCCAAGTACGCCAGCGGTCTACCATTACGTAGTGCAACTAACGCAATTGCCCAGCAAACTGGAAGCGCAGGCCTTAGCAGAAAAACTCAAACAGACGCTGAGTTTGAGCGCTCCGGTGGTGAAGCGCTCAAGCCTGCCAGGGCGTGCGGCACCGGTAAAAACACAGGCGCCAGCATAAAGCTGTACGCCAGCGCCCAGAAGCAGAGCACCTAATTACAATTCGCATTAAAAACTAAAATAATGCGGCCATGATCTTAAGGAGCAATCATGGCCAGAACCCCAGGCGGATTAGAGCACATTGAGGCCGCGCGCAAACTGCTCAAGACGGCGCGAACAGCCGATGAATTACGCTTGGCTCAAGCGGTATTACTCCCGCTTGAATTGGGCCCAAGCATCGGGGCTTAAGCATCGGGGCTTAAGCCCCGAGCAAACGGCGAAGGCGATT
>JAZKFR010000165.1:0-453 GCA_040386295.1 Pseudomonadota bacterium
AAGCACCGCCCAAAAAGAGTGGGCTGCTTTGGGCCTTGTTTGGTGGTAATGGGGGGTAGCTGTTTTGGGAGTGCTCGCGATGGAATTTAGACAGTTTTTAGACAGCTTGCCGGCGTTTGACGGTTTGCCTGCGGCGGATGTGGACGTTTTGCTTGCTGTGTTACAGCGCGAGCAGTACGACGCAGGACGAATTTTCTTTAGCCAAGGCGGTTCGACGCGTAGCTTGTACCTGCTGCTCGAGGGGGGGGTGCGCGTCTGTTACAGCGATGAACAAGGCGTGCCGATTGAAGCAGCTGAATTACGTTCCGGCGAATTTTTTGGCTTGCTTGGTTTAATTGGCGACATCCCGGCCACGGCGACCGCGCTAGCGACCAGCTCGGTGCACGTAGCAAGCTTGGACTGTGTGGCGTATCAGGATTTGTTCGCCCGTGCTCCGGTTGCGGCCAGACGCTT
>JAZKFR010000165.1:463-2140 GCA_040386295.1 Pseudomonadota bacterium
GCAGCGCATGGTGGCGGTACAGCTGACGCGCGAATTGCAGTATCGCAATCGACTCTTGCGTGCGCGCTTGCGTAAGGATTTTGCTTAAAAGATGCTCCTTCGTCTTCTGTCCGACGAGGGCTTAAACTGGGTGCTGTGCTGAGCCTTGCTACAGCACAGCTTGCGCTTCAAGCTAGGGCTTTGCCGTCTCGTAAGTTTTTAAACCGCTAGGGTTTGACGCAGCCCCTGCCTTGTTTTTCTGCTCGCTGGGGCAGATACCTAAATACTCACCTTGCATTTTTTGCGTAATTTCCAAACTCCGCGCGCTGCCGTTGAGTTTGGTGTTGGTGCGCATCTTGCCGCTCAGGCGTTCGCCCGCGAATTCGAGAATCCCCTCTCCTTCAACTTGAGCCTGCGCTTGCGTACAACTCAGTTTCCATTGCATGCGTTTGGCTTGAACGCTTGTTTCGCTGATTTGGCATGGCGATTGGGCGGGGACGAGCAGGCGCATCATTTTTTCGCGCGTCAGGCAAAGCGTTTGGCTCAGCGGTGCGTGACTCATGTCTGGTCCCTGCCCGGGGATGGTCATTTCCAAACTGATTCGCCACAAACCCGGGCGCAAATCGATGTTGTTAGCGGCTCTCGTCGGTTCTGCCAGGCTCAGAGCAAGCAGTAGCCAGCAGAAGCCTGCGGCCAAACAACGGAGTTTGTGCGAAGGATTGATTGTGCTGATCGTACGCGTGTGGCGACGCAGAGAGCGCATGCGTGCTCTCTGCTTCAGGGTTTAGGAAAGCGAGCGGGGCTTTGCATACGGATCACGGCTTCTGCCGTAATCGGGATGCGGAATCCGCCAATACCCCAATCTAGGAGCGGCGTCCGGGCATTGTTCAGTTGGCTGGAAACCCGGTTCAGCGTTCTACGGAGAAACGACAAATCAGCGCCGACGAAGCGACCTGCGTCAACCAGGCTATCTACCTTGCTGCCAAATTGATCGGCTAAACGGCTGCAAAAATTAGGCGTTCTAGCGCGGGCGCGGCTGCCGGAGAAGAACTCAGAACTGAGCTTGCGCACGCCGTCTATGCCGTTGACCAAAGAATAGAGGCTGACGTTGGCGAGCGGGACGATCAGTTTTGCGCAGTAGGTGACGCGAATTTTCAGCAGATTGGCGTCTTGTATGCTGATTCCCGAGCTCTCGCCCAAGGCTTCATCGCATGGCGCTTGTTCATCCTTACCGCAGCGGTACATCAGATTTTCGTTGGGGATCAAGCGCGTATTGTTGACCGTGTCGTTAGCATCGTCTTCGGCGAAATCGTCTGCGGCTTGGCTGCTAGGGTTGAGTATTTCTACGTGCGCGGTCAACGGATTAAACACTTCAATCAGCGCAATGGTTCGCCCTCTGAGCAAGCCGCTTAAATCGGGTGAGAAGGTGAATAAGGGCGTCAATCCCGCAGCAACCCCGTCTTTGATGATGTTGAGGTCAGCGTTTTGCAGCGCACCTTGACGCGCCCCGACAAAGGTTGCGTAGCTGAGGGTGTTTTTTATTTGATACAACAAGGCGAATTGAATTCCGCCTAAAACAAGCATGAGCAATACCGGCAGGATGATCAGGTATTCGATCATGGCCTGCCCTGCGTTTGTTTTTCTTGGCTGAGATGGGTAGGGGGTCATCGTGGCGATCGTCGGTAAGCGTGCGAACAA
>JAZKFR010000165.1:2240-11609 GCA_040386295.1 Pseudomonadota bacterium
AGTGCAAAGTGCAAAGTGCAAAGTGCAAAGTGCAAAGTGCAAAGTGCAAAGTGCAAAGTGCACTGGAGCCCAGGATTAGGCGCCACAGATTAGTAGCTGACGACATCCTCTTTGTGATCGAGATGGCGTAATTCGTCGGCTAGAACCGGTAACTTGCCCAGGTGCTTGAGCATGGCTTCGGTTTGCACGCTAAGACCTTGCTTGGCGGCGAGTGGGTCTTGTTGTATTTGCGCTTGCAGTAAGGCAGCCCAGGCTTGACGCAAACGAACGACGCCTAAGTTGTACCAGGCGCGGGTTTCGCGGTTGTCCAATTGCAAGGCTCGTTGATAGGCGCTGATCGCGTCATCAGGTCGGTTGTTGCGTGCGTAGAGGTTGCCCAAACGCAAGTGAATCTGCGCCTCGTTCGGCATGCGCTTGAGCAACTCTTGGTACAAGGCTTCTGCTTTCTCTTCTTCGTCGTTGTCGTAAGCGAGTTGCGCCGCTTGATTGAGTTGTACGAGATCGCCTTCGGCTGCGGCTGCTTTCTGGTAGGCGTTCTGGCTAGCGCAGGCAGATAAACCTAGGCTGAACAGGGCTGCGTAAATTAAGCACGTCCGCTTGTTTTTTGCTTGCCTCTCCAGAGGATTGCTCTGCCCCTGAGCGTGTGCACCGTGGTTGCGGCTGTGTTTCATATACTTTCCTTTTGGTTTGCTTGCCAACGCACACGCATGCCGGTTTGTAGTCCGCAGCGTGCAATTTCGCCGGCGGACATCTCTAGCGTGGCGTGGCTGTTAAGCGCCATGACAAAACGCCACGGGCGGCAGTGGCGAACGAGTTTGCGTATGCTGCCCTGACGATCAATAAACGCGAGGTCGAGCGCATAGCGCATGCCCAGGGTGTGGATCGAATTGCACGGTTCGATCAGGAGCGCTTGCCCGCTGTGCAAGGGTGGCAAAGCGAACAGCCCACGCAGGCGCTCCCAAGCGGTGGCTGTTCGCCAAACCTGGCCGAGTAATACTCGTTCGTCTTGGCCGCTAACGAGGTGTAATGCCCCCGTGTTCACACCAAGCCTGAGTTGAGGAATTTGCTGACAATCGGGAAGAACAGCACGATGAAGGTGACCGGAAAGATGAACATCATGAGCGGGCCGATCAGTTTGACCGGCGCTTCCATCGCCAGTTTTTCCGCGCGTTGAAAGCGCTCAGTGCGTCGTTGATCCGACTGCGCACGCAGTGCCGAGCCTAGCCTAGCGCCCATACGTTCGGCTTGAATTACGGTGCCGACAAAGCTGGTGATCTCGGACATGCCGAGTCTGCCGTCTAAGCGTCTCAGACTTTCGGCACGCGATAAGCCAGAGCGCAGATCGCGTACGACGAGAAAGAATTCGTGGCGCAGGGGGCCGGCTGGACCTTTCTCCATCGCTTGATTGATTGCACCGGTCAGGTTTAAGCCCGCTTCGACGGCCATAGTGATGAAGTCTAGGTATACCGGCAGGGTTTTTTGTACCGCCTTGACCCGCCGTGCTTGCACGTCGGACAGCCAGATTGAAGGCAGGCTAAAGCCGAGCAGTACAGCGCCTAAGAGCGTCCACGGCGATTCTTGTTTGAGCATAGCCAACATGGCGTAGCACAAAGCAAACGAGGCAAATACCGAGAACACGCGTAGGGCGTAAAACTGTTCGGCGCTGAGGAGGTATACGACGCCGGTTCGTTGCAGTCGCTCGTGTGTGCGTTCGAGCGCCGCCGAGGGAATGCGGGCGCACAGGTGGTATTCCAAAAAACGGATGATCGGCCAGCACAGGCGCAGGAGTGGCGGCAGCGGATCCATGTACTGGCGGTCTTCGCTGGGAATCTCTTTCTTCAATCGGCTGATCGCGTAGCCCAGCAGAAGCAGCGCGCTGATGAGGAGCAGGACAATGGCGGCAAGGGTGAATTGGCTCATAGTTAAACGTCGATCGTGACAATTTTTTGGATAAAAACGTAGCCGAGTAATTCCATCACGCCAATCACGGCGAGCACGCACCAGCCCATGAAGGTGTTAAACAAAGGCGACATCGCTTCAGGTTCCATCAGGTATAAAACCCACATCAAAAATAAGGGTAGCAGCGTCATGACCAAGCCTTGAATTTTGCCTTGTCCCGTCAGTGCGTCGATTTTGCCTTCCATGACGTGTTTGCGTCGCAAGGTCTCGGCGATTGATTCGAGAATGTCAGCCAAATTTCCGCCGACTTCGCGGGCGATGCGCATGGCTGAAACGACCATGACAAAGTCCTGTATCGGCAAGCGTTGTTCCATGTGTTTGAGGGCGCTGTCGAAGTCTACGCCGAGGCGCATTTCGCGCATCAGCAATTCAAATTCTTGGCTGACCGGTGGGCGCGATTCGGCAACCATCGATTCGATGGCGACGTTGATCCCGGCGCCGGCGCGCATGCTGCCCGAGATCATCAGCAGGGCGTCGGGCAATTGCCGCTCAAAGCTGCTAAAGCGTTTTCGCCGCATGCGTTTGACCAGCAGTTTGGGCAAAACGACTAGGCCTGTTGCGATGGCGATGACGATGACCGGGTTGCCGGTGAGCAACCAACATAAAAGCGGGACGACAAATAGGCTGGCCGTATTCCAGTAAAACATTTTGCGCGGATCGACGAAGATGAACATGTCTTTCAGCGTTGATTCGGCTTGCTGTTTCAGCTCGGCACGTTGGCGCACAAGCAGGCGTGCCAGCAGTTCGCACAGTGTCCAGCCAATCAACAAGGCGGCTATCGAGATGGTGCCGATCAGTAGGCCAAAGCTATTCACAGGGGGCGATCCTTTTGGAAAATCGACAGGTCTACCGGGATGCCGCGTTCGGCCAGGCTTTGGTATAGCTCGGGGATGGCGCCGGTGGCCAAGAAGCGCCCGCGGATTCTGCCGTCTGCGCCGTAGCCTTCTTGTTTGAACAAGAAAATGTCTTGCAACTGAATCATGTCGCCTTCCATGCCGGAGATTTCGGTGACGTGCGTGACGCGGCGGCTGCCGTCTGGAAAGCGGCTTTGTTGAATGATGATGTGTACCGCTGAGGCAATTTGTTCGCGGATGGCGCGTATGGGTAAGTCTAGGCCGGACATCAGTGTCATGACTTCAAGTCGGGCGATGCAGTCGCGCGGTGTGTTGGCGTGCGCTGTCGTCATCGAGCCGTCATGGCCTGTGTTCATCGCTTGCAACATATCGAGCGCTTCGCCGCCTCGGCATTCGCCGACCACGATGCGGTCTGGTCGCATACGCAAGCAGTTTTTAACGAGATCGCGAATGCTCACCGCGCCTTTGCCTTCGACGTTTGGGGGGCGCGACTCAAGGGAGACGACGTGCGGTTGTCCTAGTTGTAGCTCAGCAGCGTCTTCCACGGTGATGATTCGATCGTCGTCTGGAATGTAATTCGACAGGACGTTGAGCAGGGTGGTTTTGCCCGAGCCGGTACCGCCCGAAATGACGATGTTGCTGGCGTGATGCACGGCTTGCTGCATGAAGGCCATGATTTCGCTGGTGACCGAGCCGAACTTGATCAGGTCGCTATCGTGCAGCTTGTTTTTGGAGAATTTGCGGATCGTGATGTTGGCGCCTTTGAGGGCGAGCGGCGGGATCACGGCGTTGACGCGCGAACCGTCTTTGAGCCGTGCGTCGACCATCGGTGAGGATTCGTCGATACGTCGTCCGAGCGGTGAGACGATTCGTTCTATCGCTGAAACAACGCCTTTCTCGTCTGAGAAATGCACGTCGGAGAGGCTGAGTTTGCCGCTGCGTTCGACGTAAATTTGGTCGAAGCGATTGACCATAATTTCGCTCACGCCTTCGTCGGCCAGCAGATCTTCCAACGGACCTAGGCCGACCGCTTCGTCGAGCACTTCTTTTGCTAGGCGTTGGCGGTCTATGCCGGGCGGCAAATTGCGCTCAGCGTCGAGAATGTCCTTGACGAGCAGGGCTGCCGAGCTGCGCAGCTCGCTCTCGTTCATGCGGCTAACGTCTATGCGGCGCAGATCCATGGTCGAAATAAGCGTGTGGTAAATGCTGCGCCGCCAGTCGTTCATGTCGTGCCGCGCTGTCTCGTCTGTTGAGGCGGTGCGCTGATTTGTTGCCGCTTCGTGTTTGTCTACTGGCTTGGCGGGCTTGGCTTCGCGCGTCAATGTGTCGCTTGCTTGGCTTGGCGCTGTGCTGGCTGCTGTGTTGGCCGCTACAGCCGGGCTAGCCTCGACTTTGTCTGGTCGGATAGCGGCTGCGGCTGTTGTCATTGTTGTGCTGCTTATTGCTGCTGGCGTGTCTGCTTCTGTAGCGTCGGCGCGATGGCTGCTGGCATGGCTCTTGTCGCTGGCCTCGATGCCCGTTGCTTGGGCGGGTACGACTGCTTTTTTGCGCAGTAGGGGGAGTGGGATCGTCACATCCGGGGCGTTAGCGTAGTGGCTAGCCGCTACGTTGCCGGGAGGCTTGGCTAAGGTTTCGTTGATGCGCAAACTGTAACTGGCGATGCCGATTTCGTCTGCCGCAGTGAGTGGACCGTACTCGCCGTTTAAGGTTTTTTGATTGATTTCAGTGACCGAGAGTCCACCGTGATCGATCAGATAAAGGCCGTTGTCGCGTTGCTCTAGGCTGGCTTGATGCTTGCCAATAGTCCAGCCGTTGAGAACTACATGGTTGTCGTTAGCGCGACCGATTGTTGCGCGTTTGCTGTCGATCTGCTGTTCGCTGCGCTGACCTTTACGGTCGGTAACGATGACTTTGAACATGTGTTTTCCTGATTTGTTGAGCCAAGACAGAAGGGCGTAGGGGCTTAAAAATTTAGGCGCGTTTGCTCTTGTGGTCAGCCATGCGCTAGCTTGACCATAAATCGTTTAGGTCAGGAAAGTCCCATTTATCAGGGTCTTCACGCGAGACGATGCGTTCTGGCGAGTGTGGACGAGAGAGGTCGACGATTTCGGGCGGGATGCGCGCGTCTAGTTTCTTTGAGAAAAATACTTTGACGCGGGGCATCAGGAGCGATTTGCTTGTTTGGTCAATGACCACGCCGATGCGACCCGATTTGAGCGACACCAGGGAGCCTATGGGATACACTCCCAAGCTTTTGACGAAGGCTTGAAAAACCTGCGGATCAAAATGGCCTGGCCATTCGGCCATTTGACGTAAAGCCGAAGAGGGATCCCAGCCCGCTTTGTAGGGACGGTCAGAGGTGACTGCGTCATAGACATCGCAGATGGCGCCCATTTTGGCGAAGAGGCTGATGTCTTCTGCCTTCAGCCCTTTGGGATAGCCCGAACCGTCGATTTTTTCGTGGTGATGCAAAAGCACGTCGAGCGCAACCGGGTCGCTGTTGGGGGTCTTTTCCAGGAGTTGGAAGCCGGCCTCGGGATGCGTCTTGATTATCTTGAATTCTTCGACCGTCAGTTTTCCCGGCTTGTTCAGAATGGCCAGCGGGATAAACGATTTGCCTAGGTCGTGTAGTAAGCCAGCGAGCCCCACCGATTGTGTTTGTTGTTCGTCGAGGTTGAGCTGTTTGGCGAGCGCGACCATCAGCGCGCACACCGCCACCGAGTGCATATAGGTGTAATCGTCGATTGACTTGAGACGGGCGAGGCTGATCAAGGCGCTATGGTTGCGCATGACCGAGCTTGAAATATCGCTGACTAATTTTTGTGCTGCCTCGGTATCGACGGCTTTGCCCAGGCGCGCCTCGTTGAACATCAAAGTGACCGCCTGTTTCGAGCGGGAAATGATGCGGGCGGCACGCGTGAATTCTTCCGCCGTCGCCACCTTGGCCGGCAGGCTGACGACCGCTGCGCTGTGCGCCAGAGGCTCGCTTTCGGCGACGTGTTCGCTCAGCGCTTTTTCTGAAATAGCCGATATTCCAGCGGCTAAATCAAGCCCTTTGCTGACGTCGATCCAGACCTCTTTGATCGCGCTGGCCTGAATGGTGGCGACGTCTTGCGGGTCAGTGATGACGAACGAGCTGCGCCAGAATGGGTGATCCATCCAGGAACCGCAAAATTCTTTGAGGTACATTCCCGTCGTTAATTGCTGAACACTGATTCGTTTGAGCATTAGAAACCCGTGTTAGATCGATGAAGTTGTGCCATGGCGTATAGCCTGTTCGCTGCATGTGCTTGCTTTTTGTTGCGCCAATTTTCAGGCCGTTCGTGCATCTCTGTTTGCGCGAGTACGGGCTGCGGCATGCGCTTAGTATTACCTTGTTCATTCCTTTTTTAACGCGTTTGAGTCTAGCTGATTTTTTCCGGGCAATCACCTTTCTGCGCTTGGTTTTCCTGTCTCGTTCTGGCAAGCAGAGCGAGGCTTAAAGCGTTCAAATTGTCCATTACATCAGGCGGTCCAGCGTCGCGGGTCGATCAGGTCGAGATCGTTCTGCGCTAAATCTTGAAAAACATCTGGCGCGAGCGACGGTAAGCGGAGAAAAGCCTGACTAATTTCTTGCCACTCTTTAGCACCACTGGCACCACATAAAGCGACATCGACCAGACCTAGATTTTTGAGGAAACTTAAGCAGGCGAGCAGGGGCGATAAGTCTAGTTCGTGCAGACGGTGGCGAAAGCGTTTGAGCACCGTTGCGAGCGCCTGCGGTTTTTTGTGTTTTGTCTGGTCTGCATTAGGAAAGTCATTTGAGTCGAGCAGCAAGCCTTGGAGAAAAACAGAGCGTGCGTGTACTTCGATGTTGCGTGCTTTTAATTCGGCCAAGACGCCGCTCTGTAGCATGCGTTGATCCAGGATGTTGAGCGGGAGTTGCACGATGTCTAGCGTAAAGCGTGAAAGCAAGGCTTGCGCATCTGCCGGGCTATAGACCGAGACGCCGATTTTGTCGACCCAGCCGACTTGACGCAGCTCGGCGAGCAGAGCGAACAGCGCATCGCCGGAAGCGCCGAGCAGGTCTTCGCTACGGTGCACCAATAGGGCGTACAGCTTCTGTTCGCGCAGTTGTTCGAGTGAGCGTTGAACCCCGTTGCGCACGCTTGCCAAAGCGAAGCTTAGAGATTCTTCCGGGTCTAGCGGCAGTGTTTTGCTGACGATGCGCAGCTGGTGCGGGCGTGGTAGTTGTGCTCCAAGTACGGCCTCAGCGTTGCCGTATAAGGGTGCGCTGTCTAGGGTTTGGCAGGGGTGGTTGTTGCTGTGCACCAGCTCGTGCAGGATGGCGCCCACTTCCGGTGGCGGCGTTTGGCCACGGGCGTTGGTAATCCCGTAGTCGATGCCAAACTGAACCGTTCCTAAGCCGAGCTGCACGTTAAGGCGTCCTTAAAAACTTTGAGCACTGTAGCTTGTTGCGCCTCGCTTAAACCGGGAAAAATCGGCAGCGAGATGGTTTCTTGGTAATAGCGCTCAGCTTCTGGAAAATCGCCCGCTTTAAAGCCGAGGCGGCGGTAGTAGGGCTGTAAGTGCACTGGGATGTAGTGAATTTGTACGCCAATCCCGGCGGCGCGTAGGTGGTCAAAAATGCGTCGACGCTCTGTTGCGCGCACACGCACAGGGTAGAGGTGCCAGGCGGAACGTCGGTCAGCGGCAGTTTGCGGGCAAACCAAACCAAGTTCGGGACGTTGCGTCAGCGCTGCCAATTCCTCTGTGTAGGTCTCGGCGATCTGCTGCCGACGCTGCACAAAAGCCGCCAAGCGGGTGAGCTGGCTGCTGCCGAGTGCGGCTTGTAAATCGGTCATGCGTGCATTGAGTCCGAGCTCTAGTTGCTCGTAATACCATGCGCCGGCATCGGTTTGCTCCATTTCTTTAGGCTCGCGGGTGATGCCATGGTTGCGCAAGCGGCTTAAGCGGGCGGCTAATCTTGCGTTGGGCGTGAGCACCATGCCGCCTTCGCCGGTGGTAATGATTTTGACCGGGTGAAAGCTAAAGACGGTCATATCTGCGTAATGACCACTGCCGATGCGGTGCCCGCGATAGCTGGCGCCAATCGCGTGGGCGGCGTCTTCAATCAACCAACAGCCGTACTGCCGCGCCAGGCCAGAAATTTCGGCCATATCGCAAGGCTGCCCAGCAAAGTGAACGGGGATGATGAGTTTAGGCAGGCGGCCTTGGCGTTCAGCTTGCGCTAATTTTGTCGCCAAGGCCGTGGGCGACATGTTGAGGCTGAGCGGGTCGATATCGACGAAATCAAGCTGCGCACCGCAGTAGCGCGCACAGTTGGCCGAGGCGACAAAGGTGTTTGGACTGGTCCATACGTGGTCACCCGGACCAATGTTTAATGCTAAGCAAGCCAGGTGCAAGGCGGTGGTTGCATTGCACACGGCAACGGCGTGCGCTGCACCGCAAGCATTTGCCACGTTTTGTTCAAAAGTTGCGACGGCGGGTCCCTGCGTGAGCCAGCTGGAACGTAATACGCTGATGACCTGTTCAACGTCACCGTCGTCGATTTGTTGCTGACCATAAGGAATCATCTTGGTTTCATCCGTCTGTTGCGCTACGCAGACTGTGTTAACGGTGTCTTCACTGTCTTTAGGCTTGGCTTATGCCTGCGATAATTGCACGCTGAGCGCCTGTATTTCGGGAATGCTCAAATAGTGCGGGTTGCTATCAGAAGCGTATTTAAAGCCTTCGGTGACCCCTGCGCCACGCTCGCCTAAGGCGTTGACGCTGTAATCACGTCTTTCGATAAAGCGAATCGAGGGCGTGATCACGTAATGATCTGGGAATTCTAAGGTATGCAAACTATCGTCGCGCGAGATCATCAGTTCGTGCAATTTTTCGCCAGGGCGAATGCCGATGATGCGTTGCGGGGTGCCGGGTGCCATCGCGGTGGCGAGGTCGGTGATCAAGGCTGAGGGGATTTTGGGCACAAACAGTTCGCCACCGTACATGCGTCCAAAGGCGCGCATCACGAAGGCGACGCCTTCTGGCAGGGTGATCCAAAAGCGCGTCATCCGCGTGTCGGTGATTGGCAGCTCTGGCGCGTCTTCGGCGATCAAGCGCTTAAACAGAGGCACCACCGAGCCGCGTGAGCCGACTACGTTGCCGTAGCGCACCACAGCAAAGCGCGTGCGTTGCGCGCCAACGATATTGTTCGCTGCGACGAACAGCTTGTCGGACAGCAGTTTGGTCGCACCATATAAGTTGATCGGGCTGGCGGCTTTGTCTGTCGAGAGGGCGATCACCTTGTCTACGTCGTTAGCCAGCGCAGCCGCGATGACGTTTTCGGCGCCGTTGACGTTGGTGCGAATACATTCGCCCGGGTTGTACTCGGCTGCTGGAACCTGCTTGAGTGCCGCTGCATGTACGACAAAATTGATGTCACGCATCGCTTGTTTGAGGCGCTCTGCATCACGCACATCGCCTAAGAAGTAGCGCATTTCCGGGTGCGGGAAGGCTTGCTCCATTTCGTATTGTTTGAGTTCGTCGCGCGAGTAAACAACGACTCGGC
>JAZKFR010000165.1:11619-30518 GCA_040386295.1 Pseudomonadota bacterium
AAAACCTTGCAGCACCGTACGAATAAATTGGCGCCCAAACGAACCCGTTCCGCCCGTCACCAGAATCGATTTTCCGTTAAACATTGCTTTCCTTTTTGACGTGATCAGATTGCGCCGTCAGGCGAGTGATTCGGCCAATCAGCGCTAGCCTAGCCGCCGATTCTATAACGGTTACACCGCGCTTCGCTGGGTTTGGCTAGCATTGTTTCGTCGCATTAAATTATGGCAACCGTTCAAGCTCGTGTGCAGGCATGGCCTGTTAGCTTAACGCTTGGCATTGTTTGGCTTTGTTCGGCCGAGACAACAAGGAACTAAAATTATTTTTCTGCTCCTGATTCTAAATTCTAAATTCTAAATTCTAAGTTGCTCGCTCGCTGCAAGCACGGTTTTCTTGGCGTGATTGCTGCTGGCATTCGTTGTTGCCTCGGTTTGAAGTTTGTTTTGTAAGGAGAAAAAATGATTCGTCTTGTGTCGTCATCTTCTCTGTCGTCAGTGAATTTAGACGATGATTTTCCGCTTGCATTGCCGACAGCGCATGACGTGGAGAATAACCCTATCTATCGCCCTAGCCCATGTCTCGCTGAGCTTCTGCAGCCGCTGGGGGGTTCTCTAGGACAGTCGATTATTTTGGCGAATCATCAAAAACGTGTTTTGCAACCGACTGCGCTGCTGCTATCGACCTTGCTGCAGCAAGCTGGGTTTCTGGCCTGTGACGCGCAACGCATCGGCGGTCTGCTGATGTACACCTTGGCTCTTGATCCGATTTTCCCAAGGCGGTCTCAGCTCGACGCGGAGATACCTGCGTTTTTACAGCCATTTGTGCAAATTCTGGCACCCGCTCTCGACTACTTGAATTATTTGATCGCCTTGTCACAAAACGAGGCGCAAAAAGAGTCTATTCAGCTGCCTACTCAGTTGAATGATGCGGAAAATCATGCGCCAAGTGAGGGAACCTCAGTGCCGATACGCTTGTTATCTAGGCAAGAGCAAAATATGGCTTTGATTTCTCTTCCCCCAAGCATGGCAAAAATGGGTATGGCTTCTTCAGTAGTACAGTCGCCCCTGGTCAACTTTGCCATGCTGGAAGAACTGATCAGAGAAGGAAAATATCAGCAGGCTTTTCGCGCGCTAGAGTCGCAAATAGCGGGGAACTGGGATCAAGAAGAAACGCACGAACTGTTCAAAGACCTGCTGCTTGAAGAGGCAAAGGCTTTAGCCAGCACTCCCGGCAGGCCGTTACTCATCGCTTTGTTGCTGGGTTTGCACAGCTTAGGAGAATCGAGCAAGGTGGCGCTGCACGAGGCAGCGTTATTTTTGTCGAAGTTAAAACCTTTTCTGGTCGATTTTGTTGACGCAGTTCTTAGCGCGTGGCGCGCTCTGGCTGTTGATGGCGAGGCGGCGCTGCGCGAAAAAACGGCGGCGTTCTTGCATGCGCTTTTCACTGTGCTGAGCCAGCATGAGAATGCTGTGTTCGCAGAATTCCTATTCCAGCGTTGCGCTGCTTTGTTTGCGCAGACTACGCTGGAAGGGGCTGATCGTGCGTTAGAGCGGATTTCCTCAGGGCAAAGCAGTGGCACTTTTGCACAATTTTGAGACCTGCTTCGGCGACCTAGGCTGCGCTGGCTTAGCGCTCATGCTAGGTAATTCCTTGGCCGTAGCAGAGGCAAAGTTGCATAAGTTGAATAGAATGCCGTTCCGCTAATCCGGCCAGCGTTTAATCGGTCGAGCTGATCAATTCGAAGTGAATAATAAGTGAACAATGCGAGGTGAACCATGGAATGTACGGTGAGTTGGAGCGGGCATGAGGGCGGTATGGCTTTTGTCGCCGAAACGGGGAGCCAGCACAAGCTGTTGATGGACGGGCCGCCGGAAGCGGGTGGACGCAACCAGGGGCCGCGCCCCATGGAGATGCTGCTGGCAGGAACGGGCGGTTGCGCCGCGTTTGACGTGGTGTCGATTTTGCAGAAAGGACATCATGCAGTCAGCGCTTGTACGGTGCGTTTAGAAGCAGAGCGGGCGGCCAGCGACCCCAAGGTGTTCACACGCATCCACTTTCATTTTTGTGTGACCGGGACGCAGCTCAAACCCGAGGCGGTGGCGCGCGCGATTGAGTTATCGCACGAGAAGTATTGCTCGGCCTCGGTGATGCTCGGCAAAACCGCTGTCTTGTCGCACGACTTTGAGATTATTGCCGCTTAGGCTTGGTTTGCCTCGGGCGGAGCGCTTTAATCGGCGCGACTGTTGCCATAAGCCTTGGCTTTAGGGTAGCCAGCAAGGTCGAGTAATTGCTGCCAGCCGTTGGCTTCTAATCCTTTGAAATACTGCGTACCCACACTTAAGCTAGGTACCACCACGCTGGTGCCCAGTTGCTCGCTCAGTTGGCTGATTTCTTCTTCGTTTTGCAACACATGCTCTTTAAACGGAACACCGCGTTTTCCGAGCAAGTCGCGTGCTTGACGGCAGGCTTCCAGGCAATTGCTAGCGCTGTAAAGGGTGACGGGGTATTTCTTGCTTGCTTGTTGCGTTGCGTAGGGTAGGCGCGGGTCTACTGTTGCGGCACTGTCTTCGGTGTTGCGGCGGCTGTTTTCCGTTTGCGTGACGACTTTTTGCACTCCGGCCGGGGGTGGGCGGTCCGAGATCACCGTCTGTCCGTTTTTTGGGTCTTGCCAGCGGTAGGTGGTTTGCGCCTCGCTGGCGTTGGCGAGCAACAGCAAGCCGGCAAGGCTGAGTGCAGCTAAGCAAGCCTGGCTGCGCGTTACGATTTTTAGAGACATCGGTATAGGGCTCAATCTAAGAGGCATGAGATTTTTCCAGTTGGCGTGTGGAGTGCTGCGCTCGCTGCGTCAGGCAGGAATCATGCCGCTGTGTTTGAGCAAAGCATCGACTTCGGGTGCGCGCCCACGGAACGCACGGAAAGATTCTAGCGCCGGGCGTGTGCCGCCCATGGCTAGGATTTCTGCCAGAAAGCGCGCGCCTGTGCTTGGGTCAAAGGGATCGCCGCTTTCTTCAAACGCGGCGTAGCAGTCCGCTGAGAGCACTTCTGCCCATTTGTAGCTGAAGTAGCCTGCGCCGTACCCACCGGCAAAAATATGCGAAAAGCTGTTAGCAAAGCGGTGCCAGGGCGGCGGCATGATGACGGCCACTTCGCGGCGAATTTCGTTGAGCAGGTCGAGCACGCTGTAAGCGCCGCCCGCGCTGTCTTTGCCGGCGGGGTCGTAGTCGCTGTGTAGGCGTAGATCAAACAGCGAGAACTCGATTTGACGCACATTTTGTAAGCCGCTCTGAAAATTTTTGGCCGCACGCATTTTGTCGAACAGTTCGCGCGGCAGAGCTTCTCCGCTGTCTATGTGCGCGCTCATGTTTTGCAGCACGGACCACTCCCAGCAGTAGTTTTCCATGAATTGCGAGGGCAGCTCGACGGCATCCCATTCAACCCCGTGGATCCCCGATACGCCCAGCTCTTCTACTTGCGTTAGTAGGTGATGCAAACCGTGTCCGCTTTCGTGAAACAGGGTGATCACTTCGTCATGCGTGAAGGTGGCGGCTTTTTTCTGCCCGTCTGGGGTGCTCACAGGCGCAGAGAAATTGCAGTTGAGGTAGGCAATCGGCGTTTGGATTCCCTGGGCGCTGCGTTTGCGGCTCACCGCTTCGTCCATCCAGGCGCCACCGCGTTTGCTCTCGCGTGCGTAGAGGTCGAGGTAGAACTGGCCGATCAGGCGCGCCTCGCCGGCCTCGCTGGCCGGTTTTTCAATACGGAAAAAACGTACCGTGTCGTGCCAAACCGGCGCGCTGTCGGCTTTGATGCGCACGTTAAACAGTTTTTCGACGACCGAAAATAAGCCGGCCAGCACCTTGTCTTCGGTGAAGTATTGCTTGACCGCTTGTTCAGAGAAGGCGAAGCGCGCTTGTAACAATTTTTCTGAGGCGTAGGCAATGTCCCAGGGTTCCAGCGTCTCGAGTTTGAGCTCTTGTCGCGCAAAAGCACGTAGTTCGGCAATGTCTTGTTCGGCAAACGGCTTGGCTTTGCGTGCCAGATCGCGCAAAAACTCGAGTACCTGCGGCACGGATTCGGCCATTTTGGACGCCAGAGAGAGATCGGCAAAGTGCGCATAACCGAGCATTTGCGCTTGCTCTTTGCGTAGCACCAGAATGCGTTTGATCAGCTCGCTGTTATCTAGCTCTGGTGCGCCAAACTCGGCGGCGCGGGTGACGTAGGCACGGTACATCAGTGCGCGTAGCGGGCGGTGTTCGGCGTATTGCAGCAACGGCTGGTACGAGGGCATGTGTAGCGTGAACAGCCAGCCGTCTTTGCCTTGTTTGAGCGCCGCTTCTTGCGCTGCCTGTTGCACGTCCGGCGGAATGCCGAGCAGTTCGTTGTGATCGCTGACCAGGTGGGTAAACGCGTTGGTCGCGTCGAGTAAGTTTTCTGAGAATTTGGCGGAAAGGCCGGCCAGCTCTTCAGAGATGGCCATGAAACGCGGTTTCTCTGCTGCCGAGAGTTCGGCGCCGGAGAGGCGAAAATCGCGTATTTCGTTATCTATGATTTTGCGTTGTGCCGCGCTTAAACGCGGATATTCATCGCTGGCGCGCAGGGCTTTATAACGCGCGAACAGCGCTAAGTTTTGTCCTAGCTCGGCGTAAAAACGCGTCACCTCAGGCAGCAAATCGTTATACGCAGCGCGCCAATCGGGCGTGTCGTTCACGCCGTGCAAGTGGCCAACGATTCCCCAGGCGCGGCTGAGCGCTTCCATTCCGTCGGCGAGCGGCGCGACGAAATTCGCCCAGTGGGTCACTTCTGTTTGTGTGCTCAGTTGGTCGATCAGCGCTTGTGTTTGCGTCAATAAATGGCTGATCGCAGGCCGTACATCGGTTGGGCTAATGCGGTCGAAACGCGGTGCGCCAGCGTGTTCGAGTAGGGGATTGAGCGGCAAATTCGTGTTATCCATAAAGCGGTTTCTCAGTGAAGGTTGTGCAGAATTAGGCTGCGGTAGGCTGCGTCTGTGTTCGCGTGCGGGGAAGGCAGACAAGATAACTGAACTCAAGCCAGATAAGCGTCACCAGGCAGAACGTATCGGCAAATCAAGTTGGCGTCTACTTTGCTTCTCTGTGCGCCTAGCGCGCACCATCCGAGCAGAGAGAAGCAGCACGCAAGGCTTGTCTCGGCTGTCTCGAAGGACGCCTCAAGGGTATATCAAGGTATACTCGAGCCCCTGCAATAACAGCCCGCTCCGAGCAGGCATCCGCGCGCAGTGCATTGCAGGGTAGAGCAGCGGGCGACATCAGGCTTGATACTTTTTAACCAATTGATTTTACTTATAGCGCCTCGACAGGTTTTTTTGCTCACTAGCAAGAGATAGTGTCTTCGCGCAATTTAGGAGGCAGCAATATGGCGTCAGTTAACAAAGTGATTCTCGTCGGCAATTTGGGCGCCGATCCAGAAACCCGTTATCTCCCTAACGGCGACGCAGTCGCCAACGTTCGCTTGGCAACAACCGAATCTTGGAAAGACAAAGCGAGCGGCGAAAAAAGAGAAATAACCGAGTGGCACCGGGTGGTTTTCTACCGCAAACTCGCTGAGATCGTCGGCCAATACTTGAAGAAAGGTTCGGCCATCTACCTAGAAGGGCGAATTCGTACCCGCAAATGGCAGGACAAAGAAGGACAAGAGCGCTACACCACCGAAATCGAGGCCAGCGAAATGCAAATGCTGGGCGGACGTCAAGGCGGTGGAGCCGCTTCTGGTGGCGAAACCGACTACGGCAACATGCCGTCCGCCTCGCATGAGTCGAATGCGCCAAGTGGAGGCCAAGCTGCACCCTCACGTCCAGCCGCGCTGAAAAAAGCGCCCAACTTCGACGACATGGACGACGACATTCCTTTCTAACGATTGAGACTTTTCCCCGACGCCGACAGATAGCACCATCAACTTGCGCACTTCGCGCCATGCGATCGCAGAGTCTACAGATCGCATGGCAATCCTTGCTGGTTGCTCAAATTGACTTGAGTTGAAACCCGTAACGGGGGCGCCGCTCCCGTTACGGCCAGTGGGCATGCGGTGGTGCATGCGTGGTATTCGACGACCCAGGTGCTGCGCTGATCATGATTGAGTGGGGACAGCGAGCATCAATCCAACACGAGCTTGCAAAGGCGAAGGATCAGAGCTTGATACTTTGCAGAGGGTGAGTTGCTGTGCGAATTTACCCTACGCGCGCTATGCAGGCGCCCCCTATCCAAGTTTTCTAGCATCATCGAGCATTTAAACGCGCAGCATTTTTTAACAGGAGAATGATCATGACCGGCGGAACGATTCGACTGCACCGTGTGCTCAAGGCTAAGCCAGAGCGCGTTTATCGGGCGTTTTTGCATGCTGATGCTGTGGCCAAGTGGCTGCCGCCTTATGGCTTTACTTGCCAGGTGCAATACATGGATGCTCAGGTTGGCGGGGTTTATAAGATGTCGTTTACCAACTTTACGACGGGCACTGTGCACGGTTTTGGCGGTACTTATTTGGAGCTCGTGCCTGGCCAGAAAATTCGGTACACAGACCAATTCGACGACCCCAATTTGCCGGGCGAGATGCAAACAAGCATCACTTTGCGTCAAGTGATGTGCGGTACAGAAATCGACATAGTGCAGTCGGGATTGCCTGCGGCGATTCCGCTTGAAATGTGTTACCTCGGCTGGCAAGAATCGCTGGCGCAGCTTGCCACGCTGGTTGAGCCTGAAATTCCCGCTTGATCAGCGCTATCAGCGCTATCGCCGGTTCAGGCTCGTTTGATTCTTAGCCGTTCAGCGATCTAAAAGTAAGAAGATCAAAGCGACAGACGTTTAAAAATCCGTTCTGGGATGTGTCGAATCACGCACATGATGAGGCGCCAAAAAGACGGGAGATAAACTTCGTCACGCTCCTGCTCGAGGGCGTCGACAATGCCCGAGGCAATCGCTTCGGGCTGCGCCCATAAGGCGCTTTTCTTGAAGCTTGCTGTCATCGGCGTATCGACAAAGCCGGGCTTAATCGTCAGTACTTGCACGCCTTTTTTGTGCAGACGCGCACGCAAGCCCTGTAGAAAAACGCTGACCATGGCCTTGGCTGAGCCATATACGTAATTGCTTTGCCGCCCTCGATCACCCGCGACTGAGCTGATGACCGCCAGGCTGCCGTGCGCCTGTTTTTCTAGAATGTTGGCCAAACGCGTGGCGAGGGCGATGACGGAGAGTCCGTTCTGATCGATCGCCTCTAGCGTTAATTCAACCGATTCGGCGCAGGCTTTTTGTTCGGGCAGAACGCCGTGTGCGATGAGCGCAATATCGATTGCGCCGAGCTTTTCTAGCGCGCACTTGAGCATTTCGGCATGAGCAGTACGATCGCAGGCATCCATCACAAAACAGCTAGAGGCAGTTGCGCCACGCACGTTTAAATCGTCGGCGAGTGCTTGTAAGCGCGGTAGTTGGCGCGCAACCAGAAAAAACGTGGCGCCACGATTCGTCCAGAGGCGTGCCGTTGCCTCGGCGATGGCTGAGTAGTTAAAAAAGTCGGTGTTTAGCCGCCTGGGATCAGCTTGCCACGATGGCACAGTTTCATGACGCCGCGCCACGCCACGCCACCACGCCACCACGCCACCACGCCACCACTCACGCGCCGATTCGGCGCCAGAAATCGGACGAAAATTTGGGGTCTACATACGCTGAGAAGCGTTCAAATTCTGGGTAGCTGCGGCGAAAAAAAGCGCCCGACATGCGTGCATCTTTGGCCGCATAAACCCGTCCGCCCGCCGCGCTGACAATGGCATCGAGACGCTCAAACAAGGCCAAGCTGGGTGCGCCGCGATTAGGAAAATCCAAAGCCAGCGTCACGCCCGGCATCGGGAAAGAGAGCAGACCAGGGCTGGGCAGCGCACCAAAAGCTTTGAGCACGGCGAGAAAAGAGCCCTGAGCACTGCGCGCAATCTGCTGCAATAGTTCAGCCAGCGCCGCACGCGCAGGCCACGGCAAAACACATTGATATTGGTAAAAGCCAGCGCGACCGTAGAGCCGATTCCACTCGCGCAAACGATCCAGCGGGTAAAAGAACGGCAGGTAGTGCACCACAGCCTGCGCCGGCAGTGGGCGGTGGTAATAAGCCGCGTTCAGTAGCTTGAGGCTGTAGCGGTTGATCGGCGCGAAAGGCAGCTCGGGAAGTGCCAACGAGGAAGTGGTTTTGGGCGAACGAAGTTTTGCCGCAGTGGCCACTGTGTTTGCAACATGCTCAGCCGTCATAAAAATGCCGCGTGGCGTCGTGGCCAGGCAATCGATCCAGGCCACCGTGTGTTCCGCTGTCGTTGAGGCGTTCTGCGTCTGCGCCTCGTTCAGCGCAAAAAATTCGTCGAGACCCTGAAAGCGCGTGTTGCTGAGCCGCAAACAGGGGCTGTCAATCGGCTTTAATTGGATCTCTAGCCAGGTGATCAAGCCGGTGAGGCCCAGCCCGCCAATGCTCGCAGCAAACCATTCGCTGTGTGTCGTCGGCGAACAAACGCGGCGCGAGCCATCGGAACGCAGGAGCTCAAAGCAGCGCACATGACGGCCAAAGGTGCCCGCGCTAGGGTGATTTTTGCCGTGCACATCGTTGGCCAAAGCGCCGCCTAAGGTGACAAAACGCGTGCCGGGTGTGACCGGTAAAAACCAGCCCTGGGGTACGCACAAAGCCAGCACGTCGGCCAGCAGCACGCCGGCCTCGCAGCGCAATACTCCGTGCGCCCGATCAAAGGCGATGAATCGCTGTAAAGGGCGGGTCAGGAGCAAAGTGCCTTGATGATTCAGGCAAACATCGCCGTAGCTGCGGCCATTGCCATAAGCGAGCAGGCTGCCCTCTGTTTTTGGCAGCTCGGCGTGACGATCAATCAGATTTTGTTCTTTTGACGCAAACGGCGCGACGGCGCTTGGCGGCGGCAAACGACCCCATGCACGACGGCTCATTTTTTGCGTCGCAGCAGCAGGATGGCGCCCAAGGCCACGGCAAACCACAACGTCGCCAAGCGACAAATTAAGGTGGCGCTAATCGCCGAAACTTCTGGCAAACCATTGAGCGTGAGCAAGGCGATCATGGTCGCTTCGCTGCTGCCTAAGCCCCCGGGCAGAAAAGACAGACCGCCGATGAGCATGGCAAAAGCGTAAATAAACACAGCCTGGGTCAGCGCCAAGGGGTGCCCTAATGCGTTCAGCAAAAACCAGAAACCGAGTCCTTCGGCGAACCATGCGGCAAGGCCAAAACTTAAGCCCATCGCCAGCGCTGGCAGAGTAAAGCAGCGCCGGAATTGCAATACCAGGTTGCATAAGTGCACCGTTAACCTGGCTAAGCGCGACGAACGGGCGCTAGCCCAGACGCTAATCCATGTGATCAAACTAACGCGCTGCGCCAGCAATAAAATGCCGCACAGCAGCAACAAAGCGCAAGCGAGTGGCCAGCGCGCGGGCGCGTAAGTCCAAGCGCCTAAGGTGGTGAGTAGCAGCACTGAGAGTAAATCGCTGGCGCGCTCGGCAAAGAAGGCGGCCAGGCTGGCGAGCGGCGGTACCCCGTGTGGTTTGAGCAGAATCGAACGAATGCTCTCACCGAGTTTGCCCGGACTGGTGGTTAGGGCGAAGCCGGAAAAATAAGCGTTCAGGTTAATGCGCCAAGGCACGCTCACCTCGAGTAAAGCGAGGTAGCGCGCCCAGCGGGCAAAACGCAAAAAGTAATTGAGCAAAGATAGGCTTAGCAAAGCGAGTAATACGGCGGGACCCGCTTGCAGCACCGCTGCCAGTACCGCACGCCAACCTACCCATAGCGAGAGCCCGAGATAGCCTAGTGCGGCGCCGGCAACCGTCCACAGCACGGCTGCCGGCAAGTCGGTTTTAGCCGGGGGCGCGGTCGGGCGAACGGCGTCAACAAGCGTGCGTTTTTGTTTCAAGTTTGCCGACTCATAGGGCAAACAGAGTTGGGTACGCCTGCGAACAGGCTTTATTTGGCGTGGACAAGGTAAAAATTTCTGCATTTTGCTCAGCGCTTGAGGTGGCTAGTCCATCATCAAGAGCGCTCGTTAAGGCAAACAGCGCGCCACACACCTTGTTAAGCACCCCGTTTATTGCCCGTCAATTGTTCGTATTTCACCCACAGCAATTCGCTGCTTTCAACATGCACTGGGTCTTTCGGAATGCAATCGACTGGACATACCTCTACGCATTGCGGTGTGTCGTAGTGGCCAACGCATTCGGTACATTTCTTGGGGTCGATTTCGTAAATTTCGACGCCTTGCGCGATCGCGTTATTCGGGCATTCTGGCTCGCACACATCGCAGTTGATACATTCGTCGGTAATGATCAGAGACATGGCTTTACTCCTTTATTTTTGAGCAGCAGACGTATTGTCTTGCATGCGTTGCTGCAATTGCTGGCGCACGGTTTCGTGTACAAATTTACTGACATCGCCGCCCATCAGCGCGATCTCGCGCACCATGGTGGCGGAGATGAACATGTATTGCTCACCGGGCGTTAGAAATACGGTTTCGACATCGGGGTGTAAATTGCGGTTCATCCCCGCCATCTGAAATTCGTATTCAAAATCGGACGCTGCGCGCAGACCACGGACGATGACTTTGGCGCCTTGGTGATGCAAAAAATCCATCAGTAAACCGTTAAAACCACAGACTTTGACATTCGGGTAAGGCGCGGTAATTTCTTGCGCCATGCGGACGCGTTGCGCTAAAGAAAAGAACGGACGTTTTGAGTGGCTCTCAGCGATGGCGACGATGACTTGATCAAACAGATTGGCCGCGCGCCGTACCAAATCTTCGTGGCCGCGTGTCATCGGATCAAAGGTGCCGGGGTAAATGGCGAGATTTTTATTCAGCTTCAATCTGAGTTACTCCAAGCGTGGGGTGCTGCCGGGGGTGCCAGCAGCTCATTTTGCCCGTTTGCGCGTAAGGGCGCATCCGAGTTGCGCTGCATTAGATGGTAAAAAACCTGGCCAGCCTTGCCGCGCCGAACCGTGTGCCAATCGCCGCAAGACTCAAGCGGTGCTTCGGACTCGGCGTAAATGCGTGCCGTTGCGGTGAGACGGCGCGCCAGCCAAGGGGTGATTTTCTCGATCCAGCCTTGCGCGTAAGGCGGGTCGAGGAAGAGTAGGTCAAACTGTTGGCGCGTCGTACTGGCAAATTTCAGCGCATCGCTGCGCACAATGTGTAGGCGCTGTGCACCAGGGGTTATGGGTTTGCTTGGCGCATTAGTCACATCAGGCGTACCGAGCAGGCTGCTCGCGTTGCGCGACAAAGCGGCGCATACCGCCGGGCTTTGTTCAACCAAGACCACCTGTGCTGCGCCGCGCGAGGCGGCCTCAAAGCCTAAGGCACCGCTACCGGCAAACAAATCAAGACAGTTTAAGCCGCTTAAATCTTGCCCTAACCAGTTAAACAGGGTCTCGCGCACCCGATCCGGCGTTGGCCGTAAGCCGATCGCCTCGGGAAAACGCAAAACCCGCCTGCGCCATTCGCCACCAATGATGCGCACTGAGTTCATGCGGCGCTTTGCCTCACTCTTTTGCCTCAGCGCCAACCACCACAGTGATGAGTTTTTCAGGCTGTACGTGGCGGGCAAAAGCGGCTCTGATGTCAGCGCCAGTGACTTGCTCGATTTGTCCCGTGTAGCGCTCTAGGTAATCCAAAGGCAGTTGATAAAAACCGATGACGGCGACGTTTTCGAGAATTTTCCGGTTGCTGTCGAGGCGCAACGGAAAGCTGCCGGTCAAGTACTGTTGCGCGGCTTTCAACTCAGACTTGCTAGGGCCTTCACGCAGAAAATCAGCGAGCACTTGACGCGTTAGCTGCAAGGCGTCGTTAGCCTGACTTTTTTTGGTTTGCAAACCAATTTGAAAAGGCCCGGGCGCAGCCAGCGGATGAAAATAGCTGTAGACGCTGTAAGCAAAACCGCGTTTGTCGCGCACCTCCTGCATCAGGCGTGACGAAAAGCCACCGCCACCTAAGATGTAATTGCCAACTAACAAGGGGAAGAAATCAGCGTCGCCACGGGCGATGGCGGGTAAGCCGATGAGTAAATGCGCTTGTGCTGCGGGATGCGCGATGCGTAGTTCATGTGTTTGATCAGATGCTTGATCAGACGAGGAACTTTGCTCGGGAATCGAGCTGGGTAACGGCGAGGGCGCGGCGCCGGGGGGCAAATCAGCGGTCAGCTGTTGCGCCAGCAGCTCAGCTTCGGCGCGCTGCAGATCACCGACAATCGACACGGTCGCTGCGCGTGCCCGGTAGTGCTGTTGATAAAAAGCGAGCAGATCGGCGCGATTGAGCTGACTTAAAGAATCCGGCGTTGCCTGCTGTGCATAGGGGTGCGTGCCGTATAGCGCACGCCAGAAGGCTTGCCCGGCGATTGTTTCAGGGCGTGTTAAAGCTTCTTTTAAAGAGGCCAAACTGCGTGCCTGTTCGCGCGCAAAAATCGGCTCGGCAAAACGCGGGCGGCTCAATACCTTGTGCAGCAGAGCCAGCGCAGGCTGGCGCTTGTCGGGCATCGACAGGGTACGTAAAGCCAACGTGGCACGATCCATATCGACCCCGCCCGCAAGCTGCGCACCTAAATCGGCCAGCTGCTCGCCTAGTTGCTGCTCGTCTAGGCCTGCGCTGCCCAACTCAAGCAAGCTGCGCGTTAACGCCGCCACGCCTGCTTTATTTGGCGAGTCGTACGCTGTGCCTGCAGCAAAGTCGATTTGTACGTCGAGCATGGGTAGGCTGTGGTTTTCGACAAAAAAGACCCGCGCGCCAGAGTCCGTTAGCCAATGCGCGATGGCGGGCGCCGCCAGGCTAGGCTGAGCCATGAGTGAGAGCAAAGCGGCGCAGAGCAGACCAAGCCGACGTGGCAGCAGGCGAGAAAATTGGCTTGATGAGGCATTCATGGTTTTTTATTTCCTGTATTTCGTTAGGGCAAGATGCCGCTAAGTAAGGCTGTGCAAGGCATGGACAGTTTTTTGCCAATACGCTAACGCTGCGCCGCAGTTTTACGCGCGGCGTTGGGCAAAGCTTGTGGTTGCAATTCGCCGACGCTGAGTCGCTCATCAACAAAGTATTTTTGCGCAACCGCTTGCACCGCTTCTGCTGTCACAGCTTGGCGTTGCTCGGTCATGCGGGCGTCCAGGTGGTAATCAATGCCGACGGCTTCGAGTTGGCCGATGTCCATGGCGCGTTCAAACATCGCATCTAATTTGTACACCTGGTGTGCGAGCAATTGTGCCTTGGCACGCGCCAACTCGGTTTGGCTGACCCCGTTTTGCTGAATTCGCGCAATCTCGGCGCGCAAGCCTGCTTCTAGCTGAGCAACCGTTTTCCCCTCGCTCGGCGAGCCTTGCAGGTAAAACATGCCCGGTCCGCGCGCCGTACTGTCGTAACTGGCGCCGACTTCAACGGCCAGCGCCTGCGCGCGAACCAAGTGTTGCGGCAAACGCGCAGCTTCGTAGCCGTCGAGAATCGCTGCGAGCATTTCCAAGGCGTAGGGTTCAAGATCCTGCGTCGGGTCGCGCAACACCGGAACCTTATAGCCCATCAGCAGCACCGGCAAAGCCGCAGGGGCTTTTAAGCTCAGGCGGCGCACGCCGTCTTGCGCGGCTTCTTCTTGCGCTTTGCGCAGCGGCAAAGGACGTGCTTCAAGCGCGCCGTAGTACGTTTCTGCCCACTTAAAAACCTGCTCGTGCGCGACATCGCCGACGATGACCACGTAGGCGTTATTCGGCAAATACCAGCGCTCGTACCAAGCACGCGCGTCTTGCACGCTCATATTTTCCAGGTCGTTCATCCAACCAATGATCGGCACGCGGTAGGGGTGAGATTGAAAAGCCATCGCGTTCAATTGCTCAAATAGTTTGGCCGGCGCTTGATCGTCGGTACGCATTCGACGCTCTTCCATCACCACCTTGATCTCTTGTGCAAAAGCCGACGCATCGAGGCTGAGATGCCGCATACGATCCGCCTCTAGCTGCATTACCTCGGCTAGTTTCTGGCTTGGTACCTGTTGAAAATAGGCGGTGTAATCACGGCTGGTAAACGCATTGTCACGCCCACCGACGGCGGCCACGCGCCGATTAAACTCACCTGGCCCAACGCTAGGCGTGCCTTTAAACATCATGTGTTCGAGCACGTGCGCTACGCCGGTAGTCCCGTTTTGTTCGTCGACACTGCCGGCGCGGTACCACACCATATGCACCGCCGTTGGCGCACGGTGATCCTCTTGCACGATCACGCGCAAGCCATTGCGCAAACTGTGTTCAAAAATTGGGCTGGCGGCAGCGCAGGGGAGCGCCAAAATAGCCGAGACCAGGGTAAGAAAACGCCACTGCGCTCTGAAGTAAGACATGGTGGTTGATCGCTTCTGATAGAATTTGCGACGGTTTGAGAAGGGGAAAAGCAGGAAAAAATAAGCAGGCGCATCTTATCATCGCCGCCGCGACTACAGAGATGCGGCGCGCAGACTCAAATTCTCGATTTCTCAATTTCTCAACTTCTCAAACGTTCTCGCCACACCCGATTGCTCGCTCACCCGTGAGTGCGCCGATGCCAGGCGCCAGCCAGCTGAGTCGCAGCGAACAAACCGATTAAATACCCAGAGCCCAAATTTCATGTTCAGCTTTTTGAAGAAAACCCCTACCAGCCCTGCCTTGAGCGACTCGGATATCCCCGCCACCGCCCCTGTTTCTTGGCGTGAGCGCCTACAGCAAGGCCTCGCACGCACGCGTCAGCAGCTGGGCGGGCAGATTAAATCACTGTTTGCCCGAGGCAAAATTGACGCCGAACTACTCGATGAACTCGAAACCCTGCTGCTCACCAGCGATGTCGGCATGGAAGCGACGCAGCATCTACTCGGCGAATTAAAAACCTTTGCCAAGCAAAATCCGCAAGCTAGCCCACAAGCAATGCAAGACGCGCTGGCGGCAGCCTTGCTCGCGTTGTTAAAACCGCTAGAACAAGGGCTCAAGCTTGAGGCGCACAAGCCTTTTATCATCATGCTGGCTGGCGTCAATGGCGCGGGCAAAACCACCTCCATCGGCAAATTGGCCAAATATTTTCAGGCGCAAGGCAAATCGGTTCTGTTGGCGGCGGGCGACACCTTCCGCGCCGCTGCGCGCGAGCAGCTACAAGCCTGGGGCGAACAGAACAATATCGCGGTCATCGCCCAGGTTTCGGGTGATCCGGGCGCGGTCATTTTTGACGCGATTGCTGCGGCTAAAGCGCGAGGCATCGATATCGTGCTCGCCGATACGGCAGGCCGCCTGCCGACGCAGCTGCATTTGATGGAAGAAATCGCCAAGGTTCGTCGTGTGATTCAAAAAGCCGACCCGTCCGGGCCGCATGAAACCCTGCTCGTGCTCGACGCCAACATTGGGCAAAACGCCTTACAGCAAGTTAAAGCCTTTGACCAAGCGATCCAAATCAGCGGCCTGATACTGACCAAACTCGACGGCACCGCCAAAGGCGGCATCGTCGCGGCGATTGCACGGCAGGCGCCCAAGCCGATTCGTTTTATTGGCGTTGGCGAAGGCATCGACGACTTGCGACCCTTCGACGCGCACGATTTTGTGAAAGCGCTCTTTGCATGATCGTTGCTAACGCCCTCAGCAAACGCTACGCGGAAGGCTTGATCGCGCTCGATCAGCTTAGCTTCTGTATCGAGCCTGGTGAGCTGGTCTTGCTCACGGGACACTCCGGCGCGGGCAAATCCACCTTATTTCGCCTGATCGCGGCGATTGAACGACCGACTTCGGGCAGCATCCTGGTCAATGGGCAGAACCTTGGCGCGCTCAAAGCGCACGCGATTCCTTATTTGCGTCGCCAATTGGGCCTGATTTTCCAAGACCAGAAACTGCTGTTTGACCGCAGTGTGCTCGATAACGTCTTGTTGCCATTGGCGATCACCGGCTTGCCGCTTAAAGAAGCCAAGCGCCGTGCGCGCGCTGCGCTCGATAAAGTGGGTTTGTTGGCGCGCGAAAAAGCGCAGCCGATTGCGCTCTCGGGCGGTGAGCAACAACGCTTGGCCATCGCCCGCGCGGTAGTCAATCGCCCCGCCATTTTGCTTGCCGACGAGCCGACGGCCAATCTTGATAGCGATTCGGCGGCGCAGATTCTGGAGATTTTTCGCGCCTTTCACCAAGTTGGTGTCAGCGTCGTGATTGCTAGCCACGACACGCAATGGATCAGCCACCTCAAACCTCGTTTGTTCCACCTCAAGCAGGGCAAACTACTCCCGCCGCTTGACCCAGCGCCAGCGCTCGGCAGCACCCACCCAGACCAAAAACAGTGAGTACGCCATGATTTCTTGGCTCGCCCAACATCGCAACGCCCTATTCGACGCCCTAGGGCGATTGCGCAAATCACCGCTCAATACCCTGCTCTCCTTGCTCGTCATCGGCATTAGTCTGACCCTGCCCAGCGCCGCCTGGCTTCTGCTCGACAATGTGCGCAGCCTCGCGCAAGGTGCTGCCAACGTTCAGCAAATTAGCCTCTTCATGAGCCTGGACGCGAGTCGCCAAGACAGTGAGGCGGTGGCGCAACGTCTACGCCAGCTCAGTCAGGGGCAAAATCATGAGTCGCCCAATCTGCGCTGGCGCTTTGTTCCGCGTGCCGACGCCTTGGCTGATTTAAAGGCCGGGCCGGGCATGGCAGAAATTATCAGCAGCCTGCCGCAGAACCCTTTGCCCGATGCCTTCATCGTCGACCCAGTCGAGCACGACGCCGCTGCGCTCAGCGCCCTGGCCGAACAATTTGCGCAGTGGCCTAAAGTAGCTCATGTACAACTCGATTCGGCCTGGGTGAAGCGCTTAGACGCTTTTTTACGTTTGGGTAAAAATCTCATCGTGCTGCTCAGCGTACTGTTTGCCAGTGGCCTGATCGCCATCACGTTTAACACCATCCGCCTACAGATTTTTGCGCAGTCGGCTGAGATCGAGTTGGCGCAATTGATTGGCGCAAGTAGCGCTTTTCTCCAACGTCCATTCCATTATTTCGGCGCACTCCAAGGTGCTTTAGGCGGCCTGTTTGCGGCACTGCTGGTCGCCGTTGGGCAACATTTGCTGACGCCCCCGGTGGCCGAATTGGTCACGCTCTACGGCGGTCAATTTGTTTTGCATGGACTGTCTTGGTCAGAGCACGCCATCCTGATTGCCAGCGCCAGTGCGCTTGGCTGGCTCGGCGCGCAGCTGTCTCTGCTCATCCATTTGCAGCAAAACAAAAGCGCTTAATCGACTAAGCGATCAAGCGCCAAGGTATAGCACAGACTCAGACTCAGACGCAGTCTCAGGCGCGACTGCGTTCTCTCCAATATTAGGTTTCAGCCTGCGCCGTAAATACCACCGCGCCGCGCCGCAGGGTGGTGCGCACACGACCGCGTAGTTCGCGCCCCAAAAACAAAGTATTTTTCCCCCGGCTGAGCAAGCTTTCTGCACTGACACACCAGCGCTGCTCGAGGTCAACCAAGGCCAGGTCTGCCGACATGCCGGGCGTTAAAGCGCCGGCTGCGATACCCAGAATCCGCGCCGGATCGCAGCTAATCCGCGCCAGCGCAGTGGTCAGCGGCAGCTGATTTTCGTTTGCCCATTGCAGGGTCAGCGGCAAAAGCAACTCAAGGGCTGTGGCGCCGGGCAAAGCCTCGGTAAACGGCAACTGCTTGCCATCAGCGCTGAGCGGCGTGTGATCGGAACAGAGCACGGCGAGTCCTTCAGCCACCGCAGCACGCAAAGCGGCACGATCCTCGACAGAACGCAAAGGCGGAATGAAGCGCGCCTGCGGGTCAAAATAGGCAATATCCTGCTCAGAACAGTGCAGATGATGAATGCCGACATCACAAGTGACGGCCAATCCGCCTGCCTGTGCAGCACGAACCAAAGCGATGCCCGCCGCAGAGGAAATCCGGGTAATGTGCAAACGCACCCCGCTCACCTGCGCCAATTGCAGCGCCGTCGATAAAGCCACCGTTTCAGCGCAGACCGGGATCCCGACCAAGCCCAGTCGCGTTGCTACTTCGCCGTCATGCGCCACGCCTTGCTGCGCTAAATAGCCGTCTTGCGCTTGCCAATGAACCGGACAGTCAAACGTGGCGGCGTATTGAAACGCACGCAATAACACTGCGCTATCGACCAGCGGCCTTTGCGCATGCGAAAAGGCAATGCAGCCAGCGCGATGAAGCTTGTGCAATTGGGCGAGCTTTTCGCCGGCCAGGCCTTGGGTTAAGGCGCCCATCGGCAACACCTGAGCCAAACCTAAATTTTGGCTATGACGCACCAAGCGTTCAACCAGCGCGGGATCGTCCAACAGCGGATCGGTATCGGGTGGGCAAAGTAAATGGGTGACGCCACCGGCCAGCGCCGCGCGCAATTCTGTTTCCATGTCGCGACCCAAACGACTCGACAGATCGACCAAGCCAGGGATCACCGCCAAACCCTGCGCATCGAGCGTGCATTCAGCCACAAAACCGGGTGGGATTCGTCCAGGCTCATCCACAGCAAGGATTCGCCCAGCAGCCAAAAAAAGGTCTAGGGGGCGATCAATTCCATTTTTAGGGTCGATCACACGACCATTTTTGATGTGCGTTGTCGGCACCCGCGGAGGCGTGCTCAAGGCAGCTGTACTAGGCAGCTGCTGCGCCTTCTGCAGAGCTTGTATTTCCTGATTCTGCATTTTCTGCATTTGTTTAATTCCCAGCCAAAATGCTCATTACCGCCATACGCACGGCAATGCCAAAAGTCACTTGCGGCAAAATCACCGCTTGCGCCCCGTCTGCCACGGCTGAATCGATCTCAACGCCCCGGTTAATCGGCCCTGGATGCAGCACGATGGCGTCTGCTTTAGCCAATTTGAGTAACTCCGGCGTTAGGCCATAACAGCAGAAATATTCCCCAGCCG
>JAZKFR010000166.1:0-12505 GCA_040386295.1 Pseudomonadota bacterium
GGGCGTGAGTTGGCAGCCAAAATGCGCGAGCTGATTCCGCGCCAAATGTACGACGTTGCGATTCAAGCGGCGATTGGCTCGAATATTATTTCGCGCGAAAACGTCAAAGCGATGCGCAAAGACGTGCTGGCCAAGTGTTACGGCGGCGATATTAGCCGTAAGAAGAAACTGCTGGAGAAGCAAAAAGCAGGGAAGAAGCGGATGAAACAGGTCGGTTCTGTCGAGATTCCGCAAGAAGCGTTTCTGGCTGTTTTGCGCGTTGGTGGGAGTGGTGGGGGTGCAAAATAATGGCCGTGTACCTACGCTGATCTGCGTTTGAATGCGGCGAATTGAGGGGAATTGATCGGGTCGAGGTACTCGAATCCCGCCGCGATCCCGCTGCGATCCCGCCGCGATCCAGTGGCGGCCCAGCGGCGCAGGGCAACAGATCAAGTCAAATATCAGTTGATGCAGCGCATCTTGGCGCCTCGTTTTATCGAATGCGTTGTGCAACGCTAACAAGGATGGTTTATGAATTTTGCTTTATTGCTGTTTGTGCTTTTAGTCATCAGCGCTTTGATTTGGGGCGTCGATACGCTGTTTTTACGCAAGCGGCGTGCGCTTGATGTGCCCGATCCTTGGTGGGTTGAGTACGGCGCTAGTTTTTTCCCGGTTATTTTGATCGTTTTTGTACTGCGTTCTTTTGTCTTTGAGCCGTTCAAAATCCCCTCTGGTTCGATGATTCCGACCTTAGAAGTCGGCGATTTCATCCTCGTCAACAAATACACCTACGGTATTCGTTTGCCCGTGCTCAATAAAAAAATTATTGACATCAACACGCCGCAGCGCGGGGATGTGATGGTTTTTCGTTATCCAGAAGATCCTTCTTTGGATTACATCAAGCGAGTGATTGGTGTTCCGGGGGATCAGGTCGCCTATCAAAACAAGCGCTTGACGGTAAATGGGCAGCCCTTGAGCAGCAAGCCGCTAGACGATTATTTGCATCCCGAGCGTTTGTATTACTCAAAGCAGTATCTTGAAAATACGCCGCCGCGTGAGCATCGCATTTTGAACGACGATGACGCACCGGCTTTTATCGTGGACGCCTTGCCGTTCCAGTATCGTGAGCGCTGTCTTTACAATAATGCAGGCGTGATTTGTACAGTGCCGCCGGGGCATTACTTCATGATGGGTGATAACCGCGATAACAGCCGCGACAGCCGCTTTTGGGGTTTTGTTCCCGAAGAAAATATCGTGGGTAAGGCCTTCTTTATTTGGTTTAATTTTGGTGATTTAAAGCGAGTTGGTCCTTTCCATTGAGCACCTTAAGGTGGCGATTGCTTGCGCAAATTTTGTACTCCCTACGATCCCTTGTCAGTCCATTAGTTAAGCCTAAGGAGTTGCTATGAATTTTTCGCGTTTCTTATTTTGGGGCGCCAGTCTTGCTTTGTGCGTGCTGTTGTTCTTAGTGCTCAGTCCCGCCATCGTTGAGTACTACGCAATTTCAAAAGACGTGAAGAAACTTGCCTCTGCATCGATTGGTTTGACGGTGCCGGAAATTCGTCGGGCGTACGCTAAATATGTTGAGATTGACCAGATCAAGCACGTCTTGCCAGCGGATTTAGACATTACTAAAGAAGGTGAAGAGGTCGTCATTGATTTTGCTTATGAGGTGCGCATCCCTTTGTTTTCTAGGGTGAGTCTGCTGATTGCGTTTAATGGATCTTCGTCCGATGCGAAGCGCGAACCGGTAACGCAATGACCTTGCCTCGTGTCTGCCACTTGTATCGACTAGAGCAGGCGATAGGGCATCGTTTCACTGATAGCGCGCTGCTGACGGCAGCTTTGACCCATCGTAGCCACAGCACACCGCATAACGAGCGACTAGAGTTCATTGGTGATTCCATTCTCAATTGTCTTGTTGCGCGGCAATTGTTTGACCGTTTTCCCAGCATGCCTGAAGGCGATCTCTCGCGTTTGCGCGCTAACCTCGTGTGTCAAGACAGCCTGCACCAACTGGCTTTAGCGCTTTCGCTTGGGGATTATTTGCGCCTGGGTGAGGGTGAATTAAAAAGTGGGGGTCAGCAACGTCCGTCAATGTTGGCTGATGCCTTAGAAGCCTTGTTGGGCGCCTTGTGGCTGGACTCAGGCTTCGCTGCTGTCGAGTCCTTGATTCAACGTTTGTACGCAGAACGTTTCGCTTCGATCGTTCCTGGACAAGCGATTAAAGATCCGAAAACACGCTTGCAGGAGTATTTGCAAAGGCGGCGCATGCCTTTGCCTCAGTACGCGCTGCTCGAAGTGCAGGGGAAGTCGCACGAGCAGCACTTTAGAATCGCCTGTCGTGTCGACGAATTGAAGGTCAATACAGAAGGCAACGGCAGCAGTCGGCGCATCGCCGAACAAAGGGCAGCAGAATCTGCCCTGCACATTTTGGAAAAAACATGAATGCTTTTAAGTCGGGTTATATCGCGATCGTTGGTCGTCCGAACGTCGGTAAATCGACGCTGCTCAACCGTTTGGTTGGCGAGAAAATCAGCATCGTTTCACGCAAAGCGCAAACCACACGCCACCGTATTTTGGGCATTGTGAGCAAGCCGGACGCTCAGTATGTCTTTGTCGATACCCCGGGTTTTCAAACGCAACACACGAATGCCTTAAATCGCACGATGAACCGGGGAGTAACCCAGGCTCTGGCCGATGTCGATGTGGTTTTTCTGCTGATTGAAGCGGGGCGTTTGGGCAGTAAAGACATGGCGGTATTGAAGCTGTTGCCGATTCCTGCCGAGCGTCCCGTTATCGCAGTGATTAGCAAAATCGACCAGCTCAAAAGCAAAACTGAGCTGTTGCCTTTTCTGGCCAAGCTGTCCGCGCTCTATGATTTTGCTGCGATGGTGCCGGTCAGCGCTTTGCAAGATCAGCAATTGGATGCTCTTTTGCTCGAGGCACGGCAACATCTGCCGCACAGCGAGCTACTGTTTCCGGTCGATGAAATGACCGATAAAAGCGAGAAATTTTTAGCCGCTGAATACATTCGCGAAAAGCTCTTTCGCTTGATTGGCGACGAGTTGCCTTACGGGGCGACGGTCGAAATCGAGCGTTTTGAACTAGACGGTCAATTGCGCCGCATCAACGCAGCCATTGTTGTTGATCGAGCTGGGCATAAAGCCATCATCATCGGGAAGGGCGGTGAAACGCTCAAGCGAATTGCCTCCGAGGCGCGTCAGGATATGGAGCGATTGTTCGACGCTAAGGTTTTTCTCGAAGTCTTTGTTAAGGTCAAATCAGGCTGGGCAGACGATGATCGTTTGCTTAAAAGTTTGGGTTATGAATGATCAGGATCGACCTGCAAGCCAGCGTAGAACCGTTGTTTAAGTGAGTTTTCTTTGTTAAGACAGCGTCAAAGAGTCGATGCTCAGCCTGCTTTTGTGCTGCATGCTTACCCTTTTCGTGAGACCAGTTTGATCATCGATGTTTTTTCGCGTGATTTTGGTCGTTTGGCCTTGCTTGCGCGTGGTGCGCGACGTCCGCACTCGGCTTTGCGCGGTTTGCTTCTGTCCTTTCAACCCGTGGAGTTAGGTTGGGCGGGTAAAGGCGAGGTACGTACTTTGATGAAGGCCGAGTGGCAAGGGGGCCAGCCTTTGCTGTCGGGCAAAGCTTTGTTTTACGGCTATTATTTGAACGAGTTGCTGATTAACCTACTGCCGCGTGAAGATGCCTACGCACGCCTATTCCCGATTTACGCCGAAACCTTGCGTCGCTTTGCCGACGATTTGCAAGAGTCTGACTTGCGCCGCTTTGAACGTGCCTTGTTGCAAGAATTAGGCTATGGCTTGGCGCTGGAGTGCGACGCCCAAGGCGCGCCGCTTGACGCCCCTGCGCGCTATGGCTACGAGCTTGAGCGCGGCTGGGTTCGCCTAGCTGATGAGCGAAAAACAGGCGGTGTTGCCGCAGATTCGCCAGCGCCTGTTAGCCGGGTTTCCGCCTTGGTGGTGCGTGGGCAGACCTTGATTGATTTGGCGCGCGAAGACTTTTCAAATCCCCATTCTTTAGCCGAAGCCAAACAGTTAATGCGTGCTTTGATTACCCACTACAGTGGCGGTAAAAATTTGGCCACGCGAAAAATTTTCAAGGAATTGAACGAACTATGAGCCAGCTTTGCGTCAACATCGATCACGTTGCCACGCTCCGTCAGGCGCGGCGTACCTATGAACCAGATCCGGCCTGGGCTGCTGTGGAAGCGCAATTGGGCGGTGCGGACGGGATTACCGTGCACTTGCGCGAGGATAGACGACACATTCAAGACGCAGACCTTAGCCGTTTGCGTGAGCTGACGCAGATCAAGTTCAATCTAGAAATGGCGGCAACCGCAGAAATGCTCGAAATCGCCTGCCGCCTTAAACCGCAGATGGCCATGCTGGTGCCAGAAGGACGGCAAGAAGTGACGACCGAAGGAGGGTTGGACGTGTGCGCACAAGAGCCCGCCCTGCGCGATGTACTGGCTCGTTTGTCCGCTGCGGGCGTGATGAGCAGCGTCTTTATTGATGCTGATCCGGCGCAGATTGAGGCGGCTGCTAGTGTGGGGGCGCAGGTTTGTGAGATTCATACCGGGCCTTATGCGCACGCTTATTACCAACAGGGGCGCGATAGCGCGCATCCTGCCGTCGCCGCGCAACTTGAAAAGATTCGTGCTGCTGGGGCTTTGGTGCACGCCTTGGGCATGCGTTTTAACGCGGGCCATGCGCTCAATTATGTCAATGTGCGGGCGATTGCCGCGTTGCCGCACCTTGCTGAGCTGCACATCGGCCACGCGATTATCAGCCGCGCTGTGTTTGTCGGCTTGCGTACAGCGGTGCGCGAAATGAAACAGCTGTTACAGCCGACGCATTCCTTGCCGCATCTTGTGCCGTCGTCAGCGTCGTCACCCACGCCCACGCTGCCACGCTGACTTGAGCGGCATGACAGCAGGTACCTAGCATGATTGTAGGGATAGGCACCGACCTCGCTGCAGTGGCGCGTTTTGCCCGGCTTTACGCACGCCACGGCGAACGTGTTTTGGCCAAAATTTTAGCGCCTAGCGAGCGCTTGTCTTTTGCCCAGGCACAACATCCAGCGCGTTTTTTGGCCAAACGTTTTGCCGCCAAAGAAGCCTTTGGCAAAGCCCTTGGCACTGGCGTGGTCGCGCCGGCGACTTTGCCTGCCTTGGCGGTGGTTCATAGCGCTGCCGGTCAACCGATGTTTGCCTACGCAGCTGAATTAGCGCACTACCTTGAACAGCGCGGTTTGCTTGCGCATCTTTCACTCAGTGATGAAGCCGACTTTGCGTTGGCTTTTGTTGTTTTGGAGTCTCGATGAATTCCTCGTTTTCTTCCGCTTCTAAAGTGCCGCAGCAAGAAGAGCCCTGCTTAGGGCCTTTGATGATTGACATCGAAGGCTTATGCCTGAGTGCGCTGGATCGAGAACGGCTAGTGCATCCTTTGGTCGGCGGCGTCATTCTGTTTGCGCGTAATTATCAGGATCCCGAACAGCTACAGGCTTTGACCGCCGAGCTACATGCCTTGCGTGCGCCGCCTTTATTGATTGCGATTGATCATGAAGGTGGGCGAGTACAGCGTTGCCGCACCGGCTTTACGCGTTTGCCGGCAATGCGTCAGCTCGGAGTTTTATGGGCACAAGAGCCGCTGCGCGCGCAAACGGTTGCGGCTGATCTTGGCTATGTTTTGGCGGCTGAGCTGCGTGCGCGTGGGGTCGATTTTTCGTTTACCCCCGTGCTCGATTTAGATTGGGGGCGCAGCGAGGTGATCGGTGATCGCGCTTTTGCCCGCGATCCTGCGGTCGTGATTGATTTGGCGCGCGCGTTTATCAGCGGCCTGCACCAGGCGGGAATGGCTTCTTGTGGCAAGCATTTTCCGGGGCATGGTTGGGTTGAAGCCGATTCGCATGTGGCGATTCCGGTCGATGAACGTGCTCTGACAGAATTGGCGCCCGATTTACTGCCTTACCGTTCGCTTGCGTTAGACGCAGTAATGCCTGCGCACGTCATTTATCCGCAGATAGACGCGCAGCCAGCCGGTTTCTCGGCGCTTTGGTTGACGATGTTGCGTCAAGACTTCGCTTTTGACGGGGTGATTTTTAGTGATGATTTGTCGATGGCCGGTGCTGCTGTCGCGGGCGATATTGTTCAGCGTGCCGACGCGGCTTGGCAGGCCGGTTGCGATATGTTGTTGGTATGCAACGCGCCTGAAGATGTGGCGACTTTGTTCGCGCGTTGGCAGGCGCAGCCTGACCCGGTTCGGGCGAGTCGAGTTGCTCGCTTGCGCCCGCAGTCGCCGCCGAGCGCGTGGTCGGCTTTGCAGCAAGAAGCGCGTTATTTAGCCGGAGTGCGCGCCGCTTTGGCGCTGCAGTGAGTTTATTTGGGCGTTTGCCTAATGCCCCTTTGCATAGAAGGCGCATTAAAACTGACCCGTCGCCAGACTTCGCTGCGCTTCTATTGCAGCAGGCCGCTTGTGGCTCACGCCGCCCGCTGTATTTTTTGCTGGCGACGGCTGACCTGCTGCGTTGCTAGCCAAATCAGCGTAATGGCCCCTAAGTAAAAAGCCAGCTGTAATGCCGAGGGTTGTGCGTCGTAGCCTGCTAGTGCGTGTAGTAAGACGCCGAGCGAGGAATCATTGGCCAATAACCATGAACTGTCCCAAACTGCCTCTGACCAGTTAGAAACTAATCCGGCTTGGCTCAAGGTCTTGGCCAGTTGGCTGGCGAGACTGCCTGCCAAAACCAGCACCAGTGCGTTAGTCACAGAGAATAGGTGCTGCGCTTTGATTTGCGCTAAGCCAAGGTAAATCAGGACACCGACCAGCGTGCCGCTGATTAAGCCAAAAATGGCGCCGATTAGCATGGTTGCCAACCCGGTCGGTGAGCCAGAGAGAAATCCAGCGATGAAAAGAACAGTTTCTGCCCCCTCACGCAGAACAGAGAGCATGACTGCGAGTGAGAGCACCCAGAGCGCACTTTTGCCCTCACGTGTGTTGAGGCCGAGATTTTTGGCGTTTTGAGCCATCTCTCTACCGTGCGTTGATACCCAGACACAGTGCCAGGTCAGCATCATGAGTGCGACGACAATGATGCAGACGTTGAGTAACTCTTGGCCAATGCCGTCGGCTAAGGCGCTAATCTGACCCATGCCAGACGCCATCAAGAGCGCGCCCAGTATGCCGACGAGGACTCCGCCGCTGATCCACAGCGTTCTACGCGCGACGCCTCGGGTGGTTGCGGCAATGATGCCGATGAAGAGGGCTGCTTCTAGTGTTTCGCGGAAAACAATCAGGCCGGTGGCAAACATCGTTGGCTTTCAATCCAGTTTAATGAGTTGATTCGCTGCTGCTGCGTTGACTCGGTCGCAGCGCTGGCGGCATCGGGTTTCTGTACGCGCTGTTGCGCTTTCGTACCTACTCAACAACCACTACGCCTTGCGCTGTGGCCTCGTTATATTCGCCAAAAAACGGGTAACGCCCAGGTTTTAAAGGGCCGATGAAGAGAACGCTTTTGGCGCCACCAGGAATGATTTTTTCGCGATTCAGGACATAACTCTCAAACTCCTCGGGTGTGCTGTCTTGGTTGTGTACCGTCAAACGCACACGCTGATTGCTTGGCACTTTTAATTCGGCTGGCTCGAAACGGTGGTCTTTGATAATCAGAGTCAGATTCAAATCAGCTGCTAGCGCAACACCGGAAAAAGCGTAAGCGAATAAAGCCATGCTGGTGCCCAGGCAAACGCGCTTTAGTTTGGATGAAGCGGAGCCGGAAGTGCTCTGAGCAGCGGGGAAGCGAAGCATGATCAATTCCTTTTTAGTGGTTATTCCAATGCGCATTAAAACCGGCACTACGCCGAGCTGTTGTCTTCAACTTGTCTTGCTACAGCAAGGTCTGTGGCTCGCATGCGCGTTGCGCGTTGATGCAAATTGCAACTAGATTCGAGGTTCGGTTCAACGAGCTTCAGGTTCAAAGCTTCAGGTTCAATTCAGCGCAAATGATTGAGCACGTTTTCGTGTCCAGACGAACATGACTATAAACGAGAATCATTCTTATTTGCAAGTGTGTCATGTATCCTGCGTTCAGTTATAGGCTTGCATAATTTACGTCTGCTTTTACGTTTGCTTCGCCGCCGTGCGACGACTTCGTGGCAACATGACGCCGCGCTTAAAAACCATGCACACACGTTCGAGAAAGTCTTTTCAATGTCGAAAAAAAACCGCTTGCCTGTCGTGCTTCTCCCCTTTGTGCTGATTTTTGTGCTTTCTGCTGCAGGCAAACAGGCGTTGGCTGATGCGCCCAAAGTTGAGTTGGGCGCTGGTTTTTATCGGATTGAAGCAGAAGTGGCGGCTGATCAGCCGAGCCGGATGCAAGGTTTGATGTACCGCCGTTCAATGCCAGCGAATCAAGGCATGCTGTTTGTTTTTCCCGAATTGGCGAGACACTGTATGTGGATGCGCAATACCCTGTTGCCTTTGTCTGTCGCCTTCTTAGACGAGGCAGGGCGTATTTTGAATATTGAAGAGATGCAGGCGCAAACTGAGAACAGCCATTGCGCTGCTGGCGCGGCACGTTTTGCGCTAGAGATGAATCAAGCTTGGTTTACGACTAAAGGCATATTGCCCGGCGCGTTGATCACAGGTGCTGCGCGGCTTACGCGTGCCACAAATGCTCAGTAAAACCTGCAAATTCCCGCCATGTCTCTTGATTCTAATTTGCATTTGAAACGACCCGTCACCATGTTCGCTTGGTTTTTTTACCACAAGCTTTTTGCTTCGCTCTTTGCTTTGCTTTGGGCTTGCGTCTCTAAAACGGGGCAGAATAACGGTTTGCCGATCTCTATGTTTACGCGCACTGCGCCATGATGCGTGCGGGCAGTCGGCTGCGTCCGCCCGTAGCGCCGCACACGGTGAGTCGGCGTGTAGCGTGGTCGTGTCGCTTAGCGCACGATCTGAGCCTGACAGCCGTACAGTCGGCGGCTGCGCTGAGCACGCTGCGCTCACGCGCTTCGTTGACGGCGCAAATACAAGCACGCGGACAGTTCTCGCTCAAGTTGTTGCAGCAAGGCTTGGCACGACCAACACGGGATGAGGCCGCTGTTTTGGGGGTGCGCACGGGTTGTTGTGTGTGGGTGAGAGAAGTCGCTTTGCTCTGTGACCAAGCTATCGTTGCTTTCGCGCACACAGCTTTGCCACGTCAGCCGCGCGGCCCGTTGTCGCGCTGGTTTGCTGCCTTGGGTCAACGCTCTCTCGGCACTTTGCTGTTTGCCCACCCAAGCTTTGTCCGGGGCGACATGACGTTTAAACATGTGCGTTCCCGCCATCCCCTTTTTGCCTCGGCGCACCCTGTTCTGGCAGCGCTTAACGCTGAAGATGAAAAGACGAAAGCGATTGTGAGCGCCACAGCGTACTGGGCTAGACGCTCGTATTTCACCTATCAAGGACGCTCGTCCGCGTGCGCTAGCCAACAATCCGTTCTGGTCACCGAGGTTTTTGCCCCGGCTTATTTGTGTACAAGCACGCTCTAAATGGCTCAAAAAATGAAGCAGAGGCACATTTTTCATCTTGGCTCAATCGGCTGTTTTCCTAAAAAATCAGTCGCATCTGATTGCGTATCACTACTACGTATTTTAGAATGCCGGGCTTGATGTTTGGCCTGCACTCTAGGTCAGCAAAAGTCCGTGATAAAAGGTGTCACAGCGAGGCATCGCAGCGCGAGGCACAGCGCGTTTTAACGATTCTTTGTCGCCACTTGATCTCTGAACAAAAGCATAGACACCCACCCAGTTTGCAAAGAATCCACTAATACGAAGACACGAAGAGAGCACAAACGCAAATCCGAAGACAAATTGAAGTGACGCAAGTCTTGTCGCGTGCACAATGAATTGATCTACCGATCACACCACACACTGTTCTGCACACCAGGAGATAAGTTATGGCAGTTCCGCCCGAGAGTACGCAAGCGAACATCATCAGCGATACCGATCCACAAGAAACGCAAGAATGGAAAGCAGCCTTAGGTGGCGTGATTGATCAAGCCGGCGCTGTCCGCGCGCATTACTTGATCGAGTCGCTAATCGAACAAGCCCGTGAAGAGGGCGTCGATCTTCCCTATAGCGCGACGACTGCCTACATCAACACCATCCCGGCGGAACAGCAGCCGAAATACCCGGGCAACCCTGACCTGGAAATCAAAATTCACAATTATCTGCGTTGGAACGCGATGGCCATGGTCGTCCGCGCCAACAAAGAAACCAACGTCGGCGGACATATTGCTTCCTACGCTTCGGCGGCGGCACTGTACGACGTTGGTTTTTCCTGGTTTTGGAACGCACCTTCGCCAGAGCACGGCGGTGACTTAGTTCTTTTTCAAGGACATTCGGTTACTGGGATTTACGCCCGTGCGCACCTGCTGGGTCGTTTAAGCGATGAACAGTTAGACAACTTCCGCCAAGAAGTCGATGGCAAAGGTTTGCCTTCCTACCCGCACCCCTGGTTGATGCCCGATTTTTGGCAATTTCCTACGGTATCGATGGGGCTCGGTCCCTTGCAAGCGATCTACCAGGCGCGCTTCATGAAATACCTCGATAGTCGTGGTTTTATCGAAGCGAAGAATCGCAAAGTTTGGGCTTTTCTCGGCGATGGTGAAACCGACGAAGTCGAGTCTCTAGGCGCGATTGGCATGGCCGCGCGCGAGAAGCTCGATAACCTAATTTTCGTCATCAACTGTAATTTACAAAGACTAGACGGCCCGGTGCGTGGCAACGGCAAAATCATCCAAGAACTGGAAGGTGAATTCCGTGGCGCCGGTTGGAATGTGATCAAGCTAATTTGGGGCACGCATTGGGATGCCCTGTTGCAGCGAGATAAAAAAGGCATTCTCAAACAACGCATGATGGACGTCGTCGATGGCGAGTATCAGACTTTTAAAGCGAAAGACGGTGCCTATGTGCGCGAACATTTCTTCAATACACCTGAACTGAAAGCCCTTGTTGCCGATTGGACAGACGAAGATATTTGGGCACTGAATCGCGGTGGCCACGATCTCTTCAAGATTTTTGCTGCCTATAAGAGCGCGGTCGAACATAAAGGTCAGCCAACCTTGATTTTGGCCAAAACAATCAAGGGTTTTGGTATGGGTCAAGCAGGTGAGGCGATGAACATCTCGCATCAGCAAAAGAAGCTCGATCATAGTGCGATCAAAAGCTTCCGCGATCGCTTTAATCTGCCGGTTCCTGACGATCAACTCGACCAACTGCCCTACCTTAAATTCGCCGAAGACTCGCCCGAGCTGATCTATATGCGCGAGCGTCGTCTCAATTTGGGCGGTTATTTACCCCAGCGTCGCCGTTCCGCTGCGGCGCTTGAAGTCCCAGCCTTGTCTGCCTTCGAGTCGCTACTCAAAGCTTCCGGTGAGGGGCGCGAAGTATCGACCACGATGTCGATCGTGCGCATCTTGAACATCCTGCTTAAAGATAAAAAAATTGGTCGTCACGTTGTACCGATTGTGCCGGACGAATCGCGTACCTTTGGCATGGAAGGCTTGTTCCGGCAAGTCGGTATCTGGAATCAAGAAGGACAAAAATACGTTCCTGAAGACCACGATCAACTGATGTTCTACAAAGAAACGAAAACCGGTCAAGTGCTGCAAGAAGGGATTAACGAAGCTGGCGCAATGAGTGATTGGATCGCTGCCGCTACCGCTTATTCGGTGCACGGTGTGCCGATGATTCCCTTCTATATTTTCTATTCTATGTTCGGCTTCCAACGCACGATGGATCTCTGTTGGGCAGCGGCAGACCAGCGCGCGCGTGGCTTCCTGATTGGCGGCACGGCTGGACGCACCACCCTCAACGGCGAGGGATTGCAACACGAAGATGGCCATTCCTTGCTGCTCTCCAGCGTGATTCCTAACTGCATCAGCTACGACCCGACCTTCTCTTTCGAGGTGGCCGTCATCATGCAAGACGGTTTGCGTCGCATGTATCAAGAGCAAGAAGACGTCTATTACTACATCACAGTAATGAACGAAAACTACGAGCATCCTGAAATGCCGAAAGGCGTTGAGGCCGATCTGTTGAAAGGTATGTACTTATTGCGCAAAGGCCAGGCTTCCGATAGCAAAAAAGCGGCGCCGCGCGTACAACTGCTTGGTTCTGGAACGATTTTGCGCGAGGTGATTGCGGCAGCCGAGCTGCTCAAACAAGATTGGGGCGTCGATGCTGACCTTTGGAGCTGCCCCAGCTTTAACGAATTGGCGCGCGAGGGTCAGGATGTGCAACGTTGGAATTTACTCAATCCTACGGCCAAAAAACCCAAAATTTCGCATGTTGAACACTGCCTAGGCGATACGCGTGGTCCGGTTGTTGCGGCGACCGATTATGTTCGCCTCTACGCAGAACAGATTCGCCCTTTCATCAATCGCCGCTACGTCACCCTCGGTACCGATGGCTTTGGCCGTTCCGACACGCGTGAAAAACTGCGTCATTTCTTTGAGG
>JAZKFR010000167.1:0-3389 GCA_040386295.1 Pseudomonadota bacterium
GTTGCCGCAGCGGATTGCGTCATGATCGTCACGGACCACACGGCGGTGGATTACCGCATGATCAAGCGTCACGCCAGGCTGGTGGTCGACACGCGCAACGCCATGCCAAAAAACGCCATGCCGATTTCTTCTTTGCACATCCCTATGCGTCCTGGGAGCGCGGTGCTAACGAAAACATGAACGGCCTGATCCGAGAATTCTTCCCAAAAAAAATGCGTTTCGATGCCATCACAAAAAAGGAGCTTGCCTTCGCTATGTACCGACTAAATCATCGCCCACGAAAATGTCTCGGCGTTAGAACGCCACACGAGGTCTTCATGGAACAAATACAATCTCCTCATCAAGCCGTTGCGCTTCAGAGTTGAATCTGCCAACCAAATACTGTTGGAGAAAGGGTTTTTTAATGTACAGCGATGCAGATCTTGACTCTGCGGTGGCAGTCGGGGCAATCAGCTCCGAGTCAGCGACCGCTCTTCGTGAACACATATCTGAGCTTAGAGGTACCGCTACAGTTGACGAAGAGCACATTCATCTCATCTCCGGCTTCAATGACCTATTTGTAGTAATCGCCTGTTCACTCTTGCTGGCATCTGTCGCCTGGATTGGTGCCGCTGCAAAGCCTTGGATTGGTGCACTTGCAACCTGCGTCACCGCGTGGGCACTCGCGGAGTTTTTCGTACGCAAACGTCATATGGCACTTCCTGCAATCGTTCTCCTGATGGCTTTTATTGGTGGCGCCTTCTTTTCGTGCCTTCTGCTTCTTGTCGAGAATAGCGCCAGCATTTCAATTGCCAGCGCCGTCACTGCCTTGGCAGCTTGGGCTCACTGGAGGCGATTTTACGTGCCAATCACGGTAGCCGCTGGTGCGGCTGCGATCAGTGGTGGTCTTGTTGCGTTTCTCATTGCCATTATCCCTGCTGCGCAAAACTGGCTCGCGCCGCTGCTATTTCTGTCAGGCGTTGCAATCTTTATTTGTGCCTTGCACTGGGACGCGTCGGATGCCAAACGCCAGACGCGGCGGTCAGACGTAGCTTTTTGGCTCCATTTGCTGGCAGCGCCGCTACTCGTGCATCCGGTATTCACGTCGCTCGGCATGTTCTCGGGTGTTACGAGTGTCACCCAAACGCTCATGGTTGTCGTGTTGTATATAGGCATAGCCTTCATCTCCCTAGCCATTGATCGGCGTGCTCTTATGGTGTCAGCGCTCGGCTATGTCCTCTATGTGTTTACTGAGCTGTTCAAGCAGGCGGGTGTCGTTAATCTGAATTTTGCCCTCACTGCGCTAGCAATAGGTTCCGCTCTCATTTTCTTGTCAGCCTTTTGGCACAAGAGTCGCGGGTTCGTCGTTCAAATGCTCCCGACTACCATCCAGGTGCGTCTTGCTTCGCTTCACTAGCCACAAATCCAACCGGCCATTGCACGCCTTTTGTAAACAATCGAAGCTAACGAAAACAGCCATGTTCAAGCGTTCAATAACCGGTTTTGTGGCGTTGCTCGGCAGCTTGTCTGTTAATTGGTTTTGCAATGTCAGTTAGCCAGGGTTAGCGCAGCGATCAAAAACGCTTGGGTTTTACAAGCGCTTGCTGCTCTCAGCGGCGTAGGGCGTCCTATCTATTTAGTTTGTTGTCTTGCCAGCAAAGGCGCGCTGATTTCCACACGACGCATCTTGAAACCGTCCACGACATAGTGCCAAATCCAAGCTCAACTTCCACATGCTTTCCCTCACGATTGACCCCATGGCCCTTAAATCAACGATCTCCAAAGTCAATCTACACATCGCCGACATCGACCACGGCTATTACGCCGACCATGGCCTAACGCTCGCGCGGCATCCCAGCGAGACGGGCGAGCGCATGATGATCCGACTGCTCGCCCTGGCGTTGCAAGCGCACCAGTTGCAGTCGCTCTGCCAGGGCGATGGCAGCTTGACGTTTGGCGCCGGTCTGTCAAATCCTGACGAGCCGGATGTCTGGCTACGTGATTTCACCGGGCAAACGCGCTTATGGATTGAGGTCGGCCAACCCGAAGAAAAGCCCTTGGCCAAAGCCTGTGGCAAAAGCGAACACGTGGTGGTGTATGCCTTTCACCATGCCGCCGAGGTGTGGTGGCGCGGCATAGAAAGTAAACTGGCACGCTTATCGAATTTAGAAGTCTGGCGCGTGCCGACGTTGGCGTCGCAAAAGTTGGCGCTGATGGCGCAAAAAAATATGGAGGTGCAAGCGACGATTCAGGAAGATTCATTGCTGCTCAGCGACGGGGTGCACGACGTCACCTTGGAATGCCAACGCTGGAAATAGCCTGACCCTACCTCACGAACACGCTAACGAAACCATGGATCATTTACCACTTTGGCTGTTGCACAGTCTGATTTATCTGAGCGCGGCGGTGCTTGCAGTGCCGCTGTGTCAGGCGCTGGGCCTGGGTTCGATCATCGCTTACTTGGGTGCAGGGATTGTGATCGGCCCTTGGGGCTTGGGCTTGATTAGCAACGTGCAAGACATTTTGCATTTCTCCGAATTCGGGGTGGTGTTGATGATGTTTCTGGTCGGGCTGGAGTTAGAGCCCCAGCGGCTGTGGCGTTTGCGGCGGCCGATTTTTGGTTGGGGCGGTGCGCAGGTCTTGAGTTGTACGGCGCTGCTGTTTTTGGCTGGGGTGGCGCTGGGTGCGCCTTGGCGTATCGCCTTGGTCGCGGCGCTGGGTTTGTCGTTGTCATCGACGGCGATTGCCTTGCAAGTCATGGCGCAACGCAATCTGTTACCGACCTCGGGTGGCCAAGCGGGATTTTCGATTTTGCTGTTTCAAGACATTGCCGCGATTCCTATTTTGGCCTTGCTACCGCTGCTGGGTAGCCCAGAAATACAGGCTCCGGCGGCGACGCTCGCACCGTCTAAAGCGTTAGAGCTCTTAAAAATCGTCGCCATTCTCGGCGGCATTGTGTTGGGTGGACGGCTGTTGCTGCGCCCGGTGTTGCGGCAAATTGCGCGCAGTAAGACCGGTGAAATTTTTACCGCAGCGGCGTTGCTGTTGGTGGCGGCAACGGCGGCGTTGATGCAGGTGATCGGCTTATCAATGGCTTTGGGTGCTTTTTTGGCGGGCGTGTTGTTGGCCGAGAGCGAATACCGGCGCGAATTAGAAACCGACATCGAACCTTTTAAAGGTTTATTGCTCGGCCTGTTTTTTATCGCGATCGGCATGAGCATCGATTTCGGTGTGGTGGCGCAGGCGATGGGCTTGGTGCTCGGGATTGTGCTGGGCTTTATGGCGCTGAAGGCGGGATTGATTTATCTGTTAGCGCGCGGCATGCGGCTGCCGTATCAAGAGCGCCCGGTGTTGACGCTGCTGTTGGCGCAGGGCAGCGAGTTTGCGTTTGTGGTGTTTCAAACCGCGGC
>JAZKFR010000168.1:0-2492 GCA_040386295.1 Pseudomonadota bacterium
GGCTTTACCGTGCGTCTCGAACGCCAAGACGCTGACGGGGAAATCAGCCTGATCGCCGAAATTGAAGGAGAAAACAAACAACGCGGCGCCATGCGCCAACCCGCGTAAACGCCAGGCAGCAGCAAACTTCTGCCTGGGCGCGGCAACAGCCCGAGGCGTGCAGCAACAGCGCGAGCAAGATAAAAATGGCCGATTCGCGCTCCTGCTCAACTCAACGGCTTTCTTGTCAGCACTTTGAGATGCCTGTCCTTGCCAGCCTCATTGCAGCGGTACGCAAGGATGTAGCTGAAGTTGCAAATACAGTGGTCGTTGCAAAAAAAACCAGCACAACTTCGCCTCTTCAGTTCAAATGCACGGCCTGCATTGCCGAATAGCGCCAACGCACACCCTGAATACCTAGGCTCTGCGCCAAACCAGCCCCGATGGCGGCAAGCACCCACCTCAGCCAAACGCTCATTTTAGAAACGGATTATGGAAAAATTTTTTGCAAGCTGCCCACGTGGTTTAGAAGCCCTTCTAGCCGAAGACATCGCCCAATTAGGCGTACGTGATTTCAAAGCAATCCCGGGCGGGGTTCATTTCTGCGCCAGCTGGCCGCAGTGTTACGCACTCAACCTAAATTCGCGCATCGCCAGCCGCGTGCTCTGGCGTGTCGCTCACGCAAGCTATGCCAAAGAAGAAGACATTTATCGCTTAGCGCTCAACACCGCCTGGCGTGATTGGTTCAGCGCAGAGCAAACGATTCGCGTCGATGTCACCGCAGTACACAGCCCGCTCAAAAGCTTAGAGTTCATCACCTTACGCATCAAAGACGCCATCTGTGATTGCTTTCGCCAAGCGCAGGGAAAACGTCCGAGCGTAGACACGCGCGAACCCGATATGCGCATTCAAGCCTTCATCACCGCCAACGAATGCACGCTATACCTAGACACCTCGGGCGCGCCGCTCTATCAGCGCGGTCTGCGGCAAAAAACAGTCGAAGCACCGCTCAAAGAAAATCTGGCCGCAGGCATCCTGCGCTTGATTGGCTGGCAGCCGGGTCAGGTGTTATTTGACCCCATGTGCGGCAGCGGCACCTTCCTCCTTGAAGCAGCGCAAATCGCGCAAGGCAGAGCCCCCGGGAGCGGACGCGATTTTGCCTTTACACGCTTGCACAATCTGGACGCAGCGGCCTGGACAAGCCTACTGAACGAAGCACAAGCACGCGAATCGCTGCCCAGCGCGACGCATCAAATCAGCATTTTTGGCAGCGACTACTCGCCTGTAGCGCTGCGCGCCGCGCTCGCCAACTTAGACCGCGCCGGTCTGTTGCCCTGGGTCAAGCTCAGCGTCGCCGACATTCTCAGCAGCGACGCACCCGCTGCGGACAGCGGAATCATGGTGAGCAACCCACCCTACGGCGAACGACTCTCCGAGCAAGACGAACTCGCTGAATTTTACCCACTGCTCGCCAGCACCTTAAAAACACGCTTTGCTGGTTGGCACTGCCATTTTCTCAGCGCAGACACGCGCCTGCCTAAGCTCATGCGCTTAAAACCGAGCAAGCGCACGCCGCTGTTCAACGGCGCACTGGAATGCCGTTTATACGGCTTCGCAATGGTTGCAGGGAGTAATCGAGATAGGGCGGGATAGAGGCTAAGCAAAGCTGCGTGCTTCGGCGTTTCGTCTGTGCCAGCGAGAACCTCGCATCCTCTACTTGTTCTGCTATCGCGCTGGCATCAGCGAACGCTGCGGCTGGCTAATCACAGTCAACTAAATTATCAATTGAGAGAATTTCGTATCGGGCAAGCAAACCATTAAGAAAGTGATTCGCCGTCGAATCGTATGTTTTAAAAGCCGCACTAGCAAAAAACGCTGTCGGCGCTAAAGGATGTGCTTGCGCCATAGCAAGCAGCGCAGATCTTGCCTGCTTTAGCCGGGATAACGACTGCACAAGATCGGCACCCAACCAGCGCGAGAATTTTTTTGACGACATCAGCATTTGAATGTCTTCGTCGCTGACTTTCATGCCTGTACTGTCCTCAAAATCAATGCCGGGCACTTCAGTCGCGTTAAAGCGATAACTCAGTAACTGACGCAAGCAATTCATTTCAGTCGGACTAAACCGATCTTTTGTGGCGTAAAAATAGTTCCCCGCACCGCACACGCTTTTTGTTTCCGTGACTAAAACATGGCGCCGCAGAAATGCTTGCGTATCTCCTGCAAATACCGCTATTGCGCGGTTTGCATCAAGCTCATCTGCGTAAGCATTGCTCGCTAACAAAACGAGCGCGAGAGTCAGGTTTAAAAGCGCTGTACGCATGGGATCGCCAATCAAAATAGTCATTTATTCCAGTGTGCATTAGAAACGGGGGACAAAACGAGCATGCGCGCCAAAGACCTTGCTCTAGCAAGGTAAAGCGGAGTCAAAAAGTCAAAAACGCGACAAAGTGCCGGCTTTAAAAGACCTCTGCACAACCGTAGCGCGCCACAAAGACAAGCCTGAAGACCGG
>JAZKFR010000169.1:0-4072 GCA_040386295.1 Pseudomonadota bacterium
CCGATGGCGCTGTGTTATTCCAATGTGCATTGAAATAAAGCGCCTCTGGTTCAGCGTTGAGCTCCTGCCGCGCACAAAATTTCGGCTGCCGATGTGATTCTTCTGCCGCCTGGTGCACGGCAGCGTTGGAATGATGGTCTCTAGACCTGAGCTGTTGCCAAGCCTGTCGCCAAAATGGTTTTGTTTTTAACGAGTACAGCACTTTGCCGAGCCCGCCCTGATGAACCCTTCTCGTTTATTTATTCTGCGTCCGGTTGCGACTTCCTTGCTGATGTTGGCGATTTTTCTGGCCGGTTCCTTGGCTTACCGTTTACTGCCGACGGCGGCTTTGCCCGAAGTTGATTACCCGACCATCGAGGTGATGACGCTGTATCCAGGGGCGAGTCCCGAGGTCATGACGAGCACGGTGACTGCGCCGCTAGAGCGGCAGTTGGGGCAAATGCCGGGCTTGAACCAGATGAGCTCGAGCAGCTCTGGTGGCGCCTCAGTGATTACCCTGCGTTTTGCGCTGGAGATGCCGATTGATGTGGCTGAACAGCAAGTGCAGGCGGCGATTAACGCGGCGCAAAATCTACTGCCTAGTGATTTGCCGATGCCGCCGAGTTATAGCAAGTTGAACCCGGCTGACGCGCCCGTGCTAACGCTGGCCTTGACCTCGCCTTCGCTCCCGGTGATTCAGCTGCACGATTTGGCCGAGAGTCGACTGGCGCCCAAAATCTCGCAGCTCTCGGGGGTTGGTTTGGTGCGTCTAGCCGGTGCGCGTAAACCCGCTTTGCGCATCCAAGCCAATCCACACACTTTAGCCGCCTTGGGTATGTCGCTAGACGATGTGCGGGCAGCGCTGGTGGCGGCTAATGTGCATCAGGCAAAAGGCAGTTTCGACGGGGCGCAACGCGCATCGACCTTGGACGTTAACGATCAGCTGCGTTCGGCGGCTGAATATCAGGATTTGGTCATTGCCTGGAAAAACGGCAAGCCGCTCCGTTTGGGCGCGGTGGCGCAGGTGATTGATGCGGCAGAGAACCTGCGTTTGGCAGCGTGGGCGGATACAGAGCCCGGCATCATCCTCAACGTGCAGCGTCAGCCCGGTGCCAACGTGATCGCCACGGTTGATCGGGTCAAGGCTTTGTTGCCGCAGTTGCAGGCGAGCCTGCCGGCTTCGGTTGATGTGCACATCATTGCCGACCGTACCGAAACGATTCGGGCTTCGGTACGCGATACGCAGTTTGAGTTATTGCTGTCGATCGCTCTGGTCGTGCTGGTGATTTTTCTGTTTTTGCGCAGCGCCCGGGCGACGGTGATTCCTGCCGTGGTGGTGCCGCTGTCTTTGGTCGGCACCTTTGGCCTAATGTATTTGGCCGGTTTTTCGATCAATAACCTGACTCTAATGGCGCTGACCATTTCAACCGGTTTTGTCGTGGACGATGCGATTGTCATGATCGAAAACATCGCGCGTTTTGTTGAGGCGGGCGATTCGCCCAAGGTGGCCGCGCTAAAAGGCGCTAAGCAAATTGCTTTTACCATCATTTCACTCACCGTTTCCTTGATCGCCGTGTTGATTCCTTTGCTCTTCATGGGCGATGTGATCGGACGTTTATTTCATGAGTTCGCTCTGACCTTGGCCATGGCGATCCTCATCTCAGCTTTTGTTTCTTTGACGCTGACGCCGATGATGAGCGCTCGCTTATTGCGTCGCGGTACGCTGACGCATGCTCAATCAGGCGGCTCTGAGGCAGATTTTCAGCCAAACTCGCAGCCAAGTTGGCGCCTGTTTGAACGCACGGTGGCGCTTTACGGACGTGCGCTTAACTGGGTTTTGGACAGACCGAGGTGGACATTAGGCGTGTTTTTCTTGTCGCTACTGCTGACTGCCGCGCTCTATTTAGGCGTGCCCAAGGGCTTCTTTCCGCAGCAGGACGGTGGCTTGATTCAGGTGATGACTGAAGCCAGGCAAACGATTTCTTTCGAGGCGATGGCGCAGCGTCAGCAGGCGCTGGCTGAGGTGCTTTTGCGCGATCCTGAGGTCGATCACCTCAGCTCGTTCATTGGTGTCGATGGCGTGAACCCGACGCTCAATAGCGGGCGTATGCAAATTACCTTGAAGCCCTTCGCGCAGCGCACAACGCCCTTGCCCCAACTGCTCCGGCGTTTGTCTGAGGCCGCTGCGCAGATTCCGGGAATCAACGCTTATATGCAGCCGGTGCAAGATTTAACGGTAGAAGATCGTTTGAGCAAAACGCAGTATCAATTCCTGCTCAGCTCGCCAGAAGTGGACGATTTATCTGCCGCGACCCAGCTTGTTTTGGCCGAGTTGCAAGCTTTGCCGCAGCTGCGCGAGGTTGCCAGCGATTTGCAAAATGAGGGTCAGCAAGCCTACGTCGAGGTTGATCGCGAGGCGGCGGGGCGTTTAGGCGTAAGCATGGCGAGTATTGACGCGGCCTTGTACAACGCGTTTGGGCAAAGACCGATCTCGACGCTGTATACGCAAGCCAATCAATATCGGGTGATTTTAGAGTTTGCACCCGAATTCAGCCGTGGCCTGCGCGCGCTTGAGCAGCTTTATGTGCCGAACTTGGCGACGCCGGCTGTGCAGGTTCCGCTGCTCTCGCTGGCGCGCATCGTTGAGCGACCTGCGCCGCTGCTGCTCAACCATGTGGCGCAGTTTCCGGCGGCGACCTTATCGTTCAACTTGGCTCCCGGGGTCTCGCTCGGTGCTGCTTTAGACGCGATTACGCAGGCGACGGCAAAGCTGGATTTGCCGCGCAGCGTAGAAACCCGCTTCCAAGGCGCGGCGGAAGCCTTTCGTGCTTCTTTGAGCAGCACCCTATGGCTACTGCTGGCGGCAGTGCTGACGATGTATATCGTGCTCGGCGTGCTGTACGAGAGTTATGTGCACCCGATCACGATTTTGTCTACTTTGCCCTCAGCTGGACTAGGTGCTTTGCTCGCCTTGCTCATCGCCCAGCAAGAGCTGAATGTGGTGGCGGTGATTGGGATTGTTTTACTCATCGGCATCGTTAAAAAGAACGCCATCATGATGATCGACTTTGCCCTTGACGCTGAGCGCGAGCAGGGCAAATCGCCGCGCGCCGCGATTCATCAAGCTTGTCTGCTGCGTTTACGTCCGATTCTGATGACCACCTTGGCCGCTTTGCTCGGCGCCTTGCCGTTGATGCTGAGCAGCGGCGTTGGCCACGAATTGCGTCAACCCTTGGGCTTGACTCTGGTCGGTGGTCTGCTGCTCAGCCAGTTGCTCACCTTATTTACCACGCCGGTGATTTACCTGGCGCTCGCCGGGCAGGGGCAACGTCTGCATGCCTGGCGGGCGCGGCGGCGTGCAGCACAGACGCAGCGCGTTGCTGCGCCCAGTGCAGAGTGAGGCAGCGGTGTTTGCGCTGAATTTTCGGTGAAGCTCAGATGAATATCTCCGCACGCTTTATCGTTCGTCCGGTCGCGACGACGCTGCTGACTCTGGCACTCGCCTTGGCCGGCGCGCTCGCCTTTCATCGCTTGCCGATTGCCGCTTTGCCTGAGCTTGAATTTCCCGTTATTTCGGTGAGTGCCGCTTTGCCCGGCGCCAGCGCCGAGACGATGGCCGCAACCGTCGCCACGCCGCTCGAACGTGCACTGGGCACGATTGCTGGGGTCAATGAAATTACCTCGCGCTCGTCTTTAGGCAGCACCAGCATTACCTTGCAGTTTGATTTGGCACGCAATATCGATGGCGCAGCGCGTGACGTGCAGGCGGCGATTCAAGCCGCGCGCAGTTTGTTGCCGAGCGGCTTGCCGAGTAATCCGAGCTATCGCAAGGTTAATCCCGCTAACGCGCCGATTATGATTGTGGCGCTTACCTCGTCTACCTTGAGTCGGGGGCAAATGTACGACGCGGCGTCTACCGTCTTGGCGCAACGACTGGCGCAGCTCGAGGGGGTGGGGCAGGTAACGATTGGCGGCGGTGCCTTGCCGGCAGTACGCATCGCGCTTGATCCGAATAAATTAGCCGCCCAGGGCATCTCGCTTGAGCAGGTGCGCTTGGCGCTCAACGCGGGCGATGCGCATAGACCGCAAGGGG
>JAZKFR010000169.1:4082-8985 GCA_040386295.1 Pseudomonadota bacterium
TGATGAATTTCGCGATGATGTTATTCGAAGCAAAAAAGTCCTGGAAGATATGGGAGGCCAAGCGGTGCTTGGTTATCGTGCGCCGAGCTTTTCCATAGGCCGCCATAACCTGTGGGCATTGGATGTGCTTGAAGAAGCTGGCTACGCCTGGCAAATCGCCAGCAGTGAACCGGCGCGCAGCGCAGCGGAATACGCGGACAAAGTGCTCGCCTACGTGCATAACACGCCGATTCGTCTACGCGATGTGGCGATGGTCAGCGATTCGGTGCAAGACCTACGCAACTATGGGGCGAGTAACGGCAAGCCGGCGATTGTGCTGCTCATTCGCAAACAACCCGGCGCCAATGTGATCGAGACAGTGCAGCGCGTGCGTGCGCTGTTGCCGCGCCTGCAAGCAAGCATTCCGCAGGCGATTGATCTGGAAGTGATCAGCGACCGCACACCAACGATCCGCGCCTCGCTGCGCGAAGTCGAGCGCACGCTGTTGATGGCGGTCGGCTTGGTGATTTTGGTCGTGCTGCTGTTTCTGCGTAGCTGGCGCGCCACTTTAATTCCTGCCGTGGCGGTGCCCGTATCGCTGGCGGGGAGTGTGGCGGCGATGTATTTGCTCGGCTATAGCTTGAACAATCTATCGATCATGGCGCTGACTGTGGCCACCGGTTTTGTCGTCGATGACGCGATTGTTGTGCTCGAAAACATCTCGCGCCACATCGAACGTGGGCTAAGCCCACGCGCAGCGGCGCTCAAAGGCGCAGGTGAAATGGCGTTCACCGTGCTTTCGATCAGCCTGTCTTTGGTCGCCGTGTTTGTTCCTCTGCTTTTTATGGGCGGTATTGTTGGCCGCTTGTTTCGCGAGTTTTCGGTAGTGCTCTCGGTTTCCATCATGGTTTCTATGCTGGTGTCGCTGACCACCACGCCGATGATGGCGGCGCATTTATTAGCGCCCCGTGCGGCGCCTAAGCTGCCTAATTCGCCCCCTCGTGCGCGCGCCGCTTGGCTGTCTGTTTGGCTGTCTGCTTGGCTCTGTGTTGCTCGTCGTGTTATTTCCAGAGTCGATCTAGTGCGGGCGCAACGCGCTGTGATGCGCGCTTACCAACGCAGTTTGCTCTGGAGTTTGCGTCATCCGCTGTGGGTGCTTAGCTTGCTCTTAGGCGTCATCGGCTTAAACGTCTACCTCTACGTGACGATTCCAAAAACTTTCTTTCCACAACAAGACACAGGCATTCTGATCGGCAACGTACAAGCCGACCAAGATAGTTCTTTTGCCCTGATGCAGCAGCGACTCGATAGCTTCATGACGATTATTCGTCGTGATCCGGCAGTGGCCAACGTCAGTGGTTCTACTGGCGGCAATCAGGGTAACGCCGGGAATTCGGCCAATATGTTCGTCACCTTGAAAGCGCTGTCCGAGCGCCGAGTTTCGGCGGACGCGGTGGTGGCTAGGTTGCGCCCAGCGCTGGCCACGGTGCCTGGCGCCAGCGTTGCTTTGGTGCCGGTGCAAGATATTCGCATCGGGGGGCGGCAGTCGAACGCGCAGTATCAATACAGCTTGCAGGCAGACGATCTGGCTGTGTTGCGCAGCTGGGCGCCGCGTGTACGCAACGCGCTGGCGCAATTGCCAGAATTAGTCGATGTCAGCTCCGACCAGCAAGACAAAGGCATGCAGACCAGCTTGCTCATCGAACGCGACGCCATCGCCCGGCTGGGCATTAGCATGAACAGCATTGACAGTACGTTGAACAACGCGTTTGGCCAGCGTCAAGTCGGCGTTATCTACAACCCGTTCAATCAATACCGGGTCGTGATGGAATTGGCGCCTGAGTATTTGCAAGATCCAGCCAGTTTGCAAAACCTATACGTGACCAACCAAACTGGCCAACAGGTACCGTTGGCGGCCTTTGCCCGTGTTGAGATGACGAACTCGCCCTTATCCGTCAATCACCAAAGCGGTTCTCCCGCGACGACAATCAGCTTTAATTTGCCGCCCGGCGTATCGCTGTCGCAGGCCACCAGCGCAATCGAACAGAGCATCGCTAAGCTCGGTCTGCCTGTTTCGGTACACGGCAGGTTTCAAGGGACGGCGAGCGCTTTTGCGCAATCGCTCGCGAGCCAGCCTTGGCTAATCGCAGCGGCCTTAATCGCCATCTATTTAGTGCTCGGCATCCTCTACGAAAGCTTAGTGCACCCGGTGACGATTCTGTCCACCCTGCCGTCCGCCGGGGTGGGTGCTTTGCTTGGCTTGATTTTGTTCAATTCGGCGTTTTCGGTGATCGCTTTGATCGGCATCATCTTGCTGATCGGCATGGTGAAAAAAAACGCAATCATGATGATCGACTTTGCCATCGTGCGCCAACGTGCTGGCGTTCGCTCGTCCGCAGTCGCCATTTTCCGCGCCGCGCGCTTACGCTTCAGGCCAATTTTGATGACCACTCTGGCCGCCATTGCTGGCGCGATTCCCTTGATTCTAGGCAGTGGCGACGGTGCCGAGCTGCGTCAACCCCTAGGCATCGCCATCGTCGGCGGCTTACTGTTCAGCCAGCTACTCACGCTGTACACAACGCCTGTGGTTTTTGTCCTGATGGATCGTCTGAGCTGGCGCAAAAGAAGCTAGTGGCTTAAGCGTTGATTTACGTGGCAGCCAAAACGCATCGTAGGGTGCTCCCAGGCTAAGGCCGACAAGCTGCTCCACTATCGCTTGCAGCAGCCATCACTAACTAAGGCGCGTAGGCACTAACGAGCACGCCTTATTTTTGCCATACATTTTTGAACTTTGTTAGAAAAAAAGCCACTAAGAAGTATCTAGCTTGTGCGGGCTCAATGTGACCACCTTAAGCTCTAGGCTTTACACCAAGCTATTAAGCCGAATTGTGCGTACATCTTCACTTTTGCCTTCTGTCTTGTGCTCAGAATTTGATTTCTAATTCGAGCGATTTTTTATAATTTTTTGTGATGAGCAGACTATGGTAGTTACTCCGTCTTCAAGCCCGATAACGCAGCCTTGGGGTACCGCATCAACACCGTTCGAAACCTTAGTTTCTACGCTTAGGAAAGAGCCTAATCCTAACGTTAAATGTAAAAATTTCGTTGAATATATTGAAAATAATGTATTTCACGAAAGGCAAGAGTCTTGTCGCAATAGTCTCAAGCTACTAGAGAACTTAAACAGTATCGATATCGAATATTTTTTCGATAGTAAGGACGAATTGCAGATTAAATTAGCTGAAATAAAGGGAGCTATTAATGAGTTTTTATTTAATAAGCAAACTGAAAAGAAGTTAAAAGAGATTATTTTTTCCATAGAAAGTATGGGTGAAGATGGTTTTGTGCAAGCTAGTCATTTTTTAGCTGATGAATATATCTTGTCTAATCAGCTTGATCCTGCGCTCACATACTTTGAGGGTAATCCTGGTTCTCTGCAAACGTTCATGCAATGCAAGGATAGGATTCAATTTTTGCCGCGAGGAAATTCGGTTCAGTGTCTGATTTCTATCGAAAAAAACGATTTCTTCCTAGGTCATCTTGCGTGTCGCTACGCAATGAATAATGAGGTGCAAAAGCTGGAAATATTGCTACGCCACGGTGCCTCCCCGAATTTCGTCTCAAGAACGGGTAGTAATCCTATATTTTTCGCGGCTCTTAACGGCTGTGTTGAAGCGCTAAAATTGCTTGCCGAGTATGGTGCTAATTTCGCGCTCTCCCTAGAAAAGTTCCGAGGCAGCAATCCACTCCATCTGGCGATTGAAAAAGGTCAACCTGCCGTTGCTGAGTATTTGATAGCGCAACAAGCTGAATTATGGGCGGAAAACGCTGCGGGTCATACGCCGGCTAGCCTTGCCGTTTTCTCTGGGGAATGGCAGCTACTCCATTTAATTCTGACTTTTAGCCTGGACACGGAAATTGAAAAACCTAAAAAACTATTGTGTCTACTCTTAGCCCTTGTTCAGGGTGACTTTCCTTCGCTTAAAGTCTTGCAAGCCCATGACCCAAGCCTTTTTGAGCCCGAGAGCTTTAAGGAGATGCTTGCGCTTAAGCCGCGAAAATTCGAGTTTGACCAGATTTTGCAACGTTTATCTAATGAGCTCGGCACGCCAAAAGGGGAGGAAACTGCCGTTAGCATGATTAATCGGATATTCGTATCTGCCCTATCGATTGCCCCCTATAGCGAACTGACTAGAACGCTCGCCAGAAAAGAAGCAGATGGGGGAAGGGCTGATTCCTTAATGATCAGAATGAATAAAATAAAAGAAAATTCTGACGCCATGTTGAAGGCAATAATTAAATTTTTTGGCGTTAATGATACATTTAAAGATTTTCTTAATAAAAATAAAGAAAAACCCGCTGTTTTGGATGAAGTTAAACGAGATAATCTCTATGTTATTAAAGATTTGGATTCTTATTTTTCAGAGAATAAGACAACAGAACAAATCAAGGTTTTTAATGAGATAAACACATTATTCTTGGATCCTGAATGTGATCGCTTATTCGTCAATGCACTTCTTGTTGCTGCGTCGGCAGTGGAATGCCCTAAGGTAATTGAATTTCTAATCGGTCACGGCGCGAACGTTCAACTAATTGATGAACAGGGTCACACGGCAGCTTCTCTTGCAGCTGCTTTTGGTCAGACTGAGAACCTCAAAATGTTGGGTCAATTAGGGTTCAACTTGGATGAAGAGTTGGCTCGCCTTATGCGTGATGCATATGACTCCCTGTTGACTACGTCGGAAGCTTTTTTAGTTGACAAAGACACGGCTTACTCGAGCGTTTCCTCGAGTGTTTACCCGAATATTCTGAGGACTTTTGTAGCGGCAGGTGTAGACATCGTCAAAATCCAAAATGACGTCGACGTACAAATCGCCGAGGCCGAACGAGCCCGCCTCCAAACCCAAACCGAAGCCGACCTCGC
>JAZKFR010000170.1:0-1901 GCA_040386295.1 Pseudomonadota bacterium
GAGTGGTCGAATGTACCTGACTCGAAATCAGGCGTACTGCAAGGTACCGTGGGTTCGAATCCCACCCTCTCCGCCAAGGCTTGTTACGGCTTGTTACGATTAGGATCGCTGCAAAGGCCTTGCTATCCACCCAGTAAGCGAGTCGTCTCCGATTCGCGAATCACCGAATTGTCTAGTTCTCCCAGCAGTTGGCTCGATATCCGCCCGCCCCATCTAGTGCTTTACCTCGATTTCTCTGCGCGCCTTGTTTCTTCTGCTTGCCGGTTTTTATGTTCCTTTGTCAGGCCTAGCAGGCTGCGTTCTTGAGCTGCTTCACTGTTTTCTATCCCTGGTGAAGCCTAGGGTGCATTCAGCGCGCGCCACTGTATCACTTTGCCGCGATCGCAACTCATGGTGCTATCTCTGCGGCAAGTTGTCGCGCGCATCCATTCTTTAGTTAGCTTGATTGGCCGGCATATTCAGTGCACACGTGTAGGTCTTTATCTGTGCCTAAATTTTATTTTTTGCTGATGTGTAAGAAATTCGTTGTCGGCTCGACTAATAGCCAGCAGTCGAGATTTTCCTTGGTTGCAAAATAGCGAGCTCTATCACGTAGTTTTAAATCCATCGGGAGAAAAAGTAATGAAAGTAACAAGCATGAACACTAACAAATCACGTGTCGTAAGCTCAATCGCTTTGGCCATGACCGTCGCATTAGCTGTTTCGGCAACCCCTGTGGCAGCGCAAGACAAAATGGATGGCAAGGAAAAGTGCTTTGGCGTTGCACTAAAAGGCAAAAACGATTGCAAAGCAGGTGCTGGAACCACCTGCGCTGGTACGGCTAGAACAGATTATCAAGGTAATGCTTGGGTGCTTGTTCCGAAAGGTACCTGCGAAAAGACCGCTGCCCCAAGTTCGCCGACGGGACACGGTCAATTGTCTGAGTTTAAAGAGAAAAAAGTTTAACTCTTCGTGTAAAACCTAGTTCTGCTGCCACGATTCATCCCTTTTTCTTATCTGGATCGTGGCAGTTGCCAATTTCCCCACGCTTCCCTGCGCGCATTCCAAGCAAAACGCGAAAGTCTGCCTTAAAGCCTAGATGATCTCAAACTAAGCTTGATTAGCGCCCTTTACGTGAATACCCAGAGTGAATTTATGCAGTCTCGCCGCTTGCATTCTATTGTCAAAGTACAGGCCTGGCAGTGTGCAAATCTGCTGTACAAATCATCAACGCCGAAAATTGGCGAGCGAATTCTTGTATTTGTGATCAATTAAAACGACAGCGTATTTGAGTTTTCATTGCCGCTAATGCTACAATTGAGCGGTTTTGCTGGTCTGTGTTAGCAAAATCACAGTGTGTCAAAGTGACACACAAAGCGCTTCTAGTTTAGAGATGCGCTTATTACGCACATTCGCTTGTTTCAAGGGTGTCTGTTCAAAATATAACAGGCGGTATCTGAGCGAATGGTGGCTTAACCCTTATGGAGAGTAAAAATATGTCAGCAACAATGCGTCAAATGCTTGAAGCCGGTGTGCACTTTGGACATCAAACACGTTTCTGGAACCCGAAGATGGCGCAATACATTTTCGGTGCGCGCAGCAAAATTCACATCGTCAATCTGGAAAAAACATTAGTCAAATACAACGAAGCGATAAGCTTCGTGCGCAAGCTGTCCGCTAATAAAGGCAATATTTTATTCGTCAGCACCAAGCGCCAAGCGCGCGAAATTTTGGCTGAAGAAGCCACCCGCTCAGGCTCGTCTTATGTTGATCAGCGCTGGCTTGGCGGCATGCTAACCAACTTCAAAACGGTAAAGCAATCGATCAAGCGCCTGAAGGATATGGAGCTTATGTCTGTTGATGGTTCTTTTGGCCGTATGGGCAAAAAAGAAGTGTTGATGGCGGAGCGCGAGCTGGCCAAG
>JAZKFR010000170.1:1911-17159 GCA_040386295.1 Pseudomonadota bacterium
AGTTGAGAAAATCAATTGGCGGTATTAAAGATATGAATACCTTGCCAGACGCTCTATTCGTCATTGACGTGGGTTACCACAAGATCGCCATCACCGAAGCTAATAAACTAGGAATTCCCGTGATTGCCGTGGTTGATACCAACCACTCACCAGAAGGCGTTGATTACGTTATTCCGGGTAATGACGATTCGTCTCGCGCCATTCGCCTCTATGCCCGTGGTGTAGCAGATGCCATTCTCGAAGGGCGTAATCAATTTATTGAAGAAATTGTGATGGCTGACTCGTCAGACGAGTTCGTCGAAGAAAGTGCGGAATAACAGCTATCACTAACCTAACGCATTCTTTCTGTGAACAATGCGTTAGGTATAATAATTAGTTCAATAAATTGGCATAAATTGAGGCGTGTTTAGAAATTGACGCGCTTACTGTGGAGATAAAAATGGCGGAAATTACCGCAGCAATGGTAAAAATGCTTCGTGAAAAAACCGATGCGCCGATGATGGAATGCAAGAAAGCATTAACTGAAGCGCTTGGTGATTTGTCTAAAGCTGAAGAAATTCTCCGAGTCAAATTAGGATCAAAAGCAAGTAAAGCAGCCACCCGCGTTACCGCAGAAGGCGTTGTGAGCGTCTATATCTCTGCAGATGCTCGACTTGGGGCTATGGTTGAAGTGAATTGCGAAACTGATTTTGTCGCCAAAAACGACGATTTTCTAAATCTAGCAAAATCTTGTGCTGAGCTTGTCGCTAAGCATAACCCAGTTGATGTTACTGCTTTGTCTGAGCTGCCGATGGGCGATGGTAGCGTCGAGTCAACGCGTACAGCTCTGGTTGGGAAAATTGGTGAAAACACTTCGATTCGTCGTTTTGTTCGTATCGAAGCCAAAGGCAAATTAGCCAACTATATTCACGGTGGCGCCAAAATCGGTGTGCTCGTTGATCAAATCGGTGGCGATGAACAGCTAGCCAAAGACTTGGCGATGCACATTGCAGCCTCTAAACCCAAGTCACTAGACGCCTCCGGTGTCCCTGCTGAGTTGATCGATGCCGAGCGCCGTGTAGCACAGGAAAAAGCCGCTGAAGAAGCAGCCAGTAAAGGAAAAGAAATTCCTCCTGAAATGCTCGCCAAACGTGTCGAAGGTTCAGTACAAAAATTCCTTAAGGAAGTGACTTTGCTTGGTCAGCCTTTTGTCAAGGACGACAAAAAGACGGTTGAGCAAGTCTTGAAAGCACAATCAGCCTCAATCGCCAGCTTCACGCTCTACGTAGTAGGCGAGGGGATTGAGAAAAAAGTGAATGATTTCGCTGCAGAGGTGGCTGCCCAAGCAGCCGCTGCATCAGCTGCGCAACACTAACCCATTGCTGAAAAAGAAAGCTAACGCAATCACTATGCTCGAAGCGACGACAGAAGGCGCGCCAAAATTCAAACGTATTCTCCTGAAACTGTCGGGAGAGGCTTTGATGGGCAGTGATGCCTATGGCATTAATCGCCAAACAATCTCCGACATCGTTGCGGAAATTAAATCTGTCGTCGATTTAGGCGTGCAACTGGGTGTTGTCATTGGTGGTGGCAATATTTTTCGGGGTGTTGCCCCTGCTGCAACCGGCATGGATCGATGCTTGCTACCGTGATGAATGGCTTGGCTTTGCATGACGCGATGCGTGCGGCAGGGATGGTTTCCCGCGTGCAATCTGCTTTGGCAATTGAGCAGGTCGTTGAGCCTTATATTCGCGCCAAGGCGATTCGCTATTTAGAGCAGGGTCGGATCGTTATTTTTACGGCGGGCACTGGGAATCCTTTTTTCACGACGGATACCGCTGCTGCTTTGCGTGGGGCTGAGATCGGTGCTGAAATCGTACTTAAAGCAACAAAAGTCGATGGTATTTACTCGGCTGATCCCAAGAAAGATCCCAACGCGACGCGCTACGATCGAATTAGTTTTAACGATGCTATCGCCAGGAATCTGGCCGTTATGGACGCCACCGCTTTTTCTTTGTGCCGCGATCAGAAATTACCTATTAACGTGTTTTCGATCTTCAAACGTGGTGCCTTAAAGCGTGTGCTGATGGGTGAAAACGAAGGCACACTGGTTTATTGCTGACGGAGCGAAAAATGTCAATTTTAGTGTTGAAAAAAAATACCGAAGAAAAAATGCATAAATCGCTAGAGGTACTGAAAACAGACCTCAGCAAAATACGCACTGGCCGTGCGCACACCGGCTTGTTAGATCATATCCAGGTTGAGTACTACGGCGCTATGGTACCGATCAACACAGTAGCGAATATCACTTTGGCTGATGCACGGACTATCGGTGTTCAGGTTTGGGAAAAAAACATGTCTGGCAAGGTCGAAAAAGCCATTCGTGATGGTGATCTTGGCCTGAATCCTTACAGTCAAGGTGAGCTAATACGTGTTCCCATGCCATTGCTTACCGAAGAGCGTCGTCGCGACTTAATTAAAGTTGTTAAAAATGAGGGCGAAACAGCAAAAATTGCTGTGCGTAACCTTAGACGTGACAGCAACGCGTCTTTAAAAGAACTGTTAAAAAACAAAGAGTGTTCAGAAGACGAAGAGCGTCGCGCGCAGGAAGAAATCCAAAAATTAACGGACAAATATGTGTCTGAGATTGATAAACAACTATCTCAAAAAGAAGCTGAATTGATGGCGATTTGATTCAATTCGCTTAAATTCAGCCTCTTGAATAGCATTCTAAATGGCTATTTTTTCAAGCGTGACACAAACAGTTCCACCGAGTAGTGCGCTGCCGCGCCATGTCGCCATCATTATGGACGGCAATGGTCGTTGGGCAAAAAAGCGTTTCATGCCACGTTTTGCCGGGCACTATCGAGGACTGGAGGCGGTCAGAGATGCAGTGAAATACTGCCTTGAGCATCAAATTAAATACCTCACCTTGTTCGCTTTCAGTTCGGAAAATTGGCGTCGTCCAGAAGAAGAAGTTGCTTTACTGATGCAGCTTTTTGCACGAGCTTTGACGCAAGAAATTGCCAAACTTGACCGTAATGGCGTCTGTTTGAAAATCGTTGGCGACACAAGTGTTTTTTCGCCCAAGCTGCAAAATTTGATTCGTAACGCCGAGGAAAAGACGGCTGGAAATAGCCACTTAACCTTGAGTATCGCGGCCAATTACGGTGGACGTTGGGATATTTTACAAGCCATGAACCGCATGAGTACCGTATTGCCTGAGAAACGGGGTGCATGGCAAGAGTCTGATTTGTCGCCTTATTTGGCAATGAGTTATGCCCCAGAGCCCGACCTGTTCGTGCGTACTGGTGGCGAACAGCGCGTGAGTAATTTTCTGCTTTGGCAGTTGGCTTATACCGAGTTTTATTTCACCGATACGCTCTGGCCAGAGTTTGACGTCAAAGCTTTTGATGCGGCGATCGCTTCGTATCAAAAGCGCGAACGTCGTTTTGGTCGGACAAGTGATCAGTTGCTTCCTACTGCCTTAGCTACTGCTAACGATGCGCCTCCATTGCCCTCTGCTTTAGGGCAATCGGACTCGATAAGCGTCGCGCAAAATGTTGTAGCTTCTGCAGTCAGTCTGTCACCAGATGCTTAAGACCCGTTTTCTTACCGCTTGCGTCTTACTTAGCGTTTTTTTATTTGTTTTGTTCGCGTCGCCGCAGCTTATCTGGGCGCTCTTCGCTACGCTGATTGCGCTCCTTGCCGCCTGGGAATGGGGGGCTTTGATGCGTTTGTGTTCTAGCATGCGAATTGCTTTAAGTTTCACAATGTTGCTGATTTGTCTCGCGCTGATCATGTTTGTCCCGACTGCGCTTGGAATAAGCGCTGATTGGCAAGAAAATACGCCCGCTTTTTTTCGTTCTGCGTGGCAATTTGGGCGCTGGCTTTACGTCCCCGCTTTAATTTTTTGGTTGATTCTTGCTCCTCTCTGGATAATAAAACGTTGGTCTTTACAGGCGCTTCCTCCTGTCGCCGCCCTGGCTGTTGGTTTCTTACTGATATTACCGACTTGGTTAGCGCTCATACAGCTCAGACGAGCAGGCGCGCTTGAGCTCTTGATTATTATGTCCTTCGTTTGGTTAGCGGATATTGCTGCTTATTTCTCCGGGCGACGTTTTGGTAAGCATAAACTTGCTCCAAGTATTAGTCCTGGCAAGACACAGGAAGGTGCATTCGGCGCAATTTGTTGTGTCTGTGTTTATGGTCTTTTTTTCTTACCTAAACTTTCTCTATCTTTGCCTTCTTTGACGGCGTTTAACCAAGCCTTAGTACTATTCTCTTTTCTGCTTTTATTGGTATTTCTGACGGCCTTGAGCATTTTCGGGGATTTGTTTGAGTCGCTACTCAAACGGCAAGTCAACATTAAAGACAGTAGTAGGCTTTTGCCAGGACACGGCGGGATACTGGATCGTATCGATAGCCTTACGTCGACCCTGCCTCTGGTTGCTTTGCTTTGGCTTTTAAGCCGTATCGCATGATCCAAAACATTACCATTCTCGGCTCCACCGGCTCCATTGGGGTAAGCACCTTAGACGTGATTCGTCGCCATCCCGAACGTTTTCGTGTCACTGCGCTCTGTGCGCACACTCAAATTGATCGCTTATTTGATCAATGCCTTGAGTTTAGACCGCGCTATGCGCTTGTCCGTGATGCTGAATTGGCCGTGCAATTGCGTCAGCGTTTGTCAGCCACTGCCGCTAGCTCAACCGAGGTCGAGTACGGAGCCAAGGCCTTAGTCGCTATGGCCGCTTTGCCTGAGGTGGATACCGTGATGGCCGCGATTGTTGGTGCTGCAGGCTTAGAAGCAACTTTTGCAGCTGCACTTGCAGGCAAGAAAATTTTGTTGGCGAACAAAGAAGCTTTGGTCATGGCTGGTTCTGTTTTTATGCGTGCCGTTGCTGAAAATTCGGCAGTTCTATTGCCAATTGATAGCGAGCACAATGCGATCTTTCAATCGCTTCCTGAAACTTATTCAGGCGACTTCGCGCGCTCTGGTGTGAGTCATCTCTGGCTTACAGCTTCAGGCGGACCTTTCCGCAGCAGCTCGCTAAGCGCGATGAGTACTGTCACTCCAGAGCAAGCATGTGCACATCCCAATTGGGTGATGGGTAAGAAAATATCAGTCGACTGCGCGACGATGATGAACAAAGGCTTAGAAGTCATTGAAGCGCATTGGCTTTTCCATGTCCCGGCAGATAAAATTCAAGTGGTTATCCATCCACAAAGCGTTATTCACTCTCTTGTTCAATATATTGATGGCTCAGTCATTGCTGAGCTAGGTAATCCTGACATGCGGACGCCGATTGCTCAGGCTTTGGCTTATCCGCAGCGAATTGCAGCTGGGGTGGCGCCCCTGGATTTGTTTTCTCTAGCTGCGCTTGATTTTGAACGCCCCGATGTGGAACGTTTTCCCTGTTTAAGACTCGCTTATCAAGCTTTGCACCAAGGCGGTAGCAAATCAGCAAGCTTGAACGCCGCCAATGAAGTAGCTGTGCACGCATTTCTTGAGCGAAAACTCGGCTTTGCTGCTATTTCCAAATTGATTGAAAAAGTCGTGGATAGTCTTCCGGCGGAGCCATTGTCCTCACTGAGCGATGTGTTGGCCGCTGATTCTGTTGCGCGCCAGATGGCAGAAGGTTTTGTGCTAAATGGCACTTTCGATGGGTAATTTTTTCCACTACCTTATTTCTTTCATCGGGGTTTTGCTGGTCTTGATTACTGTCCACGAGCTTGGACATTATTTTCTTGCGCGCTGTGCTGGGGTCAAGGTTCTCCATTTTTCTTTGGGTTTTGGAAAAGTAATTTTCTCGAAACAGTTTGCTCCTGATGGCACTGTGTGGTCTTTGCGCCTTTTTCCTCTCGGCGGCTACGTTAAAATGCTCGGTGAGGATGAGCTGGCTTCACCAACAGAAGCGGATCGTGCGTTCAGCCAAAAATCTGTTTACTGGCGTATGGCCATTGTTGCGGCTGGGCCTTTTGCTAATTTCGCTTTAGCCGTCTTGCTTTACACCATAATTTTTTGCCAGGGCAGCCAGGAAATAAAGCCAGTTTTAGGAGTGCCCGTGCCCTTGAGCATCGCTGCTGTCGCTGGTTTCGAGAACGGTGACCAGGTATTGCAGATTGACCGACAGCCGATCGCTACCTTGCAAGAAATACGCTATTCGTTGTTGCGTCACGAATCCTTGAGTGATCGTAAGCTGCAGCAAATTGAGTTCATTTTAGTCAATCAGCTTGGGCAAAAACTCGTACGCCACCTTGATATGAGCTTGTTAGACGATAGTGTCAACGCATCCGATAATCCGCTTGAACGTCTGGGTTTGCGTCCTTTTTCTCCCAACATCCGTCCTGTTCTTGGCGACATTGCGCGCAACAGTTCTGCTCAGAACGCAGGATTAGAGTTTGCTGACGAGATATTGTCGATTGATGGGACGACGACTAAAAGCTGGCGCGATGTGGTCGAGAAGATTCGCGCCTCACCGGCCAAGCCACTTAGCATTTTGTTTTTGCGCGCAGGGATACAGCATTCATTGACGCTGTTACCCAATACAGTTGAAGAGCAGGGCGTGCAAGTTGGGGTAGTGGGCGTCGCTTTGAATAAAAGCGAATTGGCGCGTGCGCGTGCAGAGACGACGACCATTATTCGCTATCCCCTAGGTTTAGCGATTACTAAGGCCTTGAACGAAACTTATGAACAAGCCTGCCTTAATTTGAGCATGATCAGTAGAATGCTCACCAGCGCGATGTCTTGGAAAAATTTAGGCGGACCGCTGACCATTGCCGATTACGCAGGGCAGTCGGCTAGCATGGGGCTTGATTCTTATCTCAAATTTATGGCGCTGCTCAGCATTGGTTTGGGTGTACTCAATTTACTCCCTATTCCAATTCTGGATGGCGGGCATTTGCTGTACTATGTCGCCGAAATAATTGGGCGTAAGCCACTCTCTGCACGGATCACCGAAGTAACTCGAAGACTTGGTTTGGTTTTGTTGCTAACGCTCATGGCATTAGCTTTTTATAACGATATAAATCGATTGATTGTGCATTGAATTGATGAAAAAAACGCTACTTGCCACTCTTCTGGCCACGCTTTTTAGCGCCGAAGCATTTGCTTTCGAGCCGTTCATAGTTAAAGACATTCGCGTTGAGGGAATCCAACGAACTGAAGCAGGAACCGTCTTTAGTTATCTTCCAGTCAAAGTGGGTAATACCATGACCGATGAGCAAGCCGCGCAAGCGATTAAGGCGCTGTTTGCTACTGGCTTTTTCAAAGACGTGCGTATTGAAGTTGACGGCGATGTTTTGGTCGTTACGCTGGCAGAACGGCCAGCCATTGCGCAAATCGATTTTGTTGGCCTCAAAGAATTTGATAAAGATCAGCTCAAAAAAGGTCTGAAAGATATTGGCATTGCCGAATCTCGCATTTTTGATCGCGCAATGCTTGATAAAGCTGAACAAGAGCTTAAACGTCAATATCTTGTGCGTGGTAAATATGGCGTATCTATCACCACAACAATTACACCTCTTGAGCGTAATCGCGTTTCGATTAACTTCAATATCGATGAGGGTGAAGCTGCCAAAATAAAGCAAATTAACATTGTGGGCGCCAATAGCTTCTCGGAAAAAGAGCTACTGGATTTGTTCCAATTACAGACGCCCAATTGGATTTCTTGGTACACCAAAAATGACCAGTATTCCAAGCAGAAACTTGCTGCCGACATCGAGTCTTTGCGTTCGCATTATTTAAATCGTGGATATCTCGAGTTTAATATCGAGTCGACACAGGTTTCAATCAGTCCCGATAAGAAAGATATTTACATCACAATTGCCTTGAATGAAGGTAATCGTTACCTCGTTTCTTCGGTTAAATTGGCGGGCGATTTGCTGCTCGCCGATGATGAATTTAAGAAACTCGTTAAGATTAGATCAGGTGACGTTTTTTCTCGTGAGCAGCTAAACGAAAGTACTAAGGCCATTAGTGACAAACTGGGCACGCTTGGCTACGCCTTTGCCAATGTGAACGCTGCACCTGAGGTTGATAAAGAAAAAAGGCAAGTTGCTTTCACTATTTTTGTCGACCCAGGTAAACGCGCCTACGTCCGCCGCATCAATATCTCTGGCAATACCAAAACACGTGACCAAGTTATTCGCCAAGAAATGCGGCAGATGGAAGGTGCTTGGTACGACTCTGATCTAGTTTCCTTATCGCGCGAACGAATCGATAAAACCAACTACTTTGGTGAAGTCACGGTGGAAACGCCTCCGGTTTCCGGGGCGAGCGATCAAGTGGATGTCAATGTGAATGTGACGGAAAAGTCGACCGGTAACATCACTCTAGGTGCCGGCTTCTCTAGCTCAGAAAAATTGGTTCTTTCTGGCTCAATTTCGCAAGCAAATTTGTTTGGCACCGGAAAATTCTTATCGTTGCAATTAAATACTGGGCAGCTGAATCGAAACATTGGTCTTTCTTACACCAACCCCTACTTCACCGTCGATGGCATCAGCCAAGGTTTCGATGTTTATCATAGAAATGTAAACCCGACTTCGCTCAGCTATAACTACAAAACGTCTTCTACGGGAGCGGGTATACGCTTTGGTTTTCCGATTGGCGAAAGAGAAAGTCTATCGTTCGGTTTAGGCATCGATAGCACAACCGTCACGATTTTCGATAATAGTCCGCAACGTTATCTTGATTTTGTCAAAGAGTTTGGCGGTAACAACATCAGTCTTCCAGCAACAATAGGCTGGGGAACCGATACCAAAAATAGCGCAATCTCTCCGACCAAAGGCGCGATTAATCGTGCCGCTCTAGAGGTGGCTGTACCTGGTGGTTCACTGCATTACTATCGAACCACCTTGCAGCATCAGCACTACTATCCTTTGACCAAAGATTTGACATTGATGCTCAATGGGGAATTGGGTTACGCCAACGGCTATCGTGGTCAGGGTTTGCCCTTTTATAAGAACTTCTACGCAGGGGGTATTGGCTCTGTTCGTGGTTATGACACAGCGAGTTTGGGTCCTCGCGATCGCGTTGATGGCCTGCTTTCTGAGGAAAATTTAGGGGGTACCCGGCGTGCTGTCTTTAATGCGGAAGCCTTGTTCCCCTTGCCGGGTTTCGGCGCGGACAAGTCCGTTCGCATGGGGGCTTTCGCCGATGCGGGGCAAGTATGGGGCAAAGAGGAGCATCTCTCTCTGAGTGATTTGCGGGCTTCCGCTGGTCTTGCTGCTGTCTGGATATCTCCTTTTGGGCCTTTGAAATTCAGTATCGCTCAGCCGCTTAACGATAAAGAAGGTGATAAAATCCAGCGTTTCCAGTTTCAACTGGGATCGACGTTCTAGCCTAGGAGAAGAATTTGAATAAGAAGATTGCATGCTTAGCTATTGCCTGTTTGGTCAGTTTGCCGGTGTCCTATGGGGTAGCGGCAGAAATGAAAATTGGCTACGTCAATACCCAGCGTATTTTCCGTGATGCGCCAGCTGCGGTTAAAGCCGCCAAAAAAATTGAATCTGAGTTTTCAGGGCGCGATAAAGACTTGCAGCGTATCGCTAAGCAATTGCAGACTATGCAAGAGAATTTAGAGAAAAACGTTGTTACGCTCACTGAATCTGATCGGCGTACTAAAGAGAAAGATTTGGGCGAGTTATCGCGCGATTTTCAGCGTAAACAGCGTGAGTTTCGCGAAGACTTGAACTTGCGTCAGAACGAAGAAAATGCGGCGATTATTGAAAAAGCGAATAAAGCGATCAAGCAGCTTGCTGAATCAGAGAAATACGATCTCATCGTGCAAGATGTTGTTTGGGTTAGTCCCAAGCTGGATGTAACAGAGAAAATTATAAAAGCCTTGTCAGAAGGCAAGGACGCGAAGTAAATAGGAATTTTTGTGCTGGGTGGCTTACGCTTAAAAGAGATTGTCGCGCGTCTCGGAGGAGTCTTGCTTGGTAACGTGGGCGATGATGCCATCCTGATCACGCAAGTTGCTTCCTTGGCGTCAGCGAAGTCTGGGCATATCACTTTTTTGACGCATCCTAAATATCTGAAGCAGTTGCAGCTGACGCAAGCTTCGGCAGTTATTGTGCCGCCGAAGCTTGAATCAGCTAGCTTACTGCCCCGTATTGTTGATTCAAACCCTTACCTGTACTACGCACGCTTGGTGGCGCTGCTCAATCCGCCGTCAACGCCATCTTTTGGTGTCCACCACAGCGCAGTTTGCTGCTCTGACATCCCTGATTCGGTTTTCGTGGCTGAACATGTCTCGATTGGTCGTGACGTCCATTTAGGTGAGCATGTTTTCATCCATGCCGGTTGTGTTATCGGCGATGGGGTTTCAATTGGTAGTGCTTCAGTGTTGCACCCTAACGTGGTGATTTATCCGGGGTGTAGCTTGGGGAATCGTACTTTGATTCACTCGGGTGCGGTCATCGGCAGTGATGGTTTTGGTTTCGCTAAAGATCAAGAGGCCTGGACAAAAATCTCGCAGATTGGTCGCGTTTTGATTGGCGATGACGTCGAGGTGGGTGCCCATACCTCGATAGACCGAGGGGCGCTAGACGACACCGTCATCGCTAATGGGGTCAAGCTCGATAACCAAATACAGATCGCACATAACGTGCAGATTGGCGAACATACGGCGATTGCTGCCTGTGTCGGTATTGCTGGCAGTACTAAAATTGGCCGACGCTGCACGATTGGCGGTGCTGCCATGATCATCGGTCATTTGACTCTAGCCGATGATGTGCATATTTCTGCCGGCAGTATGGTGACTAAAAACTTGCCCAAGGCGGGTCATTACACCAGTATTTTCCCCTTAGATACTCACGATTCTTGGTTGCGCAACGCGGCACAAATAAAACGTCTTTCTAAGCTCGCAGAACGTGTTGCCGAGCTTGAAGAGAAACTTAAGTCGATGGAAAGAGCAAATTGAGTTCAATGGATATTCACGGCATCATCAAGCATTTGCCGCATCGTTACCCCTTTTTATTGGTTGATCGAGTGGTTGACTGTCAACCTGGTAAAAGCATACACGCGTACAAAAACGTCACGATTAACGAGCCGTTCTTTGCTGGGCATTTTCCGCATCACCCGATCATGCCGGGGGTTTTGATTATGGAATCTTTAGCTCAAGCGGGCGGGATTCTGACCTTTGAAACCCTTGGCCTGAAGCCTGATGAGCATGCCGTTTTTTATCTTGTGGGTATCGACGAAGCGCGTTTTAAAAAACCGGTTGGTGCTGGCGATCAGCTGCATTTACATGTCGAGATTTTGCGCAATATGCGTGGAGTGTGGAAATACAAGGCCGTTGCTCGAGTTGAGGGTGCTTTAGTTGCTGAGGCGACATTAATGTGCGCGCAGCGAGAGGTGGCGTGATTTCCATGATTCATCCGACTGCGATTATTCATCCTCGTGCTCGCTTGGGGTCTAACGTTCGTGTCGGCGCTTATTCTTTGATTGGCGAGCATGTAGATATTGGTGATAACTCTGTGATTGCTTCGCACGTAGTTATTTCTGGTCATACGAGCATAGGTACCGATAACCAAATTTTCCAGTTTTGTTCGATTGGCGAGATACCACAAGATAAAAAATACGCCGGTGAGCCAACGCGACTCGAAATTGGTGCGCGTAATACGATCCGTGAATTTTGTACGCTTAACTTGGGTACGGCTCAAGATATAGGTGTGACTAGAGTCGGTGATGATAATTGGATCATGGCCTATGTGCATATTGCGCATGATTGCCAGGTTGGTAACAACACGACTTTTGCCAATAATGCGCAGTTAGCTGGCCATGTTTATGTTGATGATTGGGCAGTGTTGGGTGGGTATACCGGTGTGCACCAATTTTGTCGTGTCGGTGCACACTGCATGACCGCTGTCGGTACTGTCGTCTTGCAAGATATCCCACCTTTTGTCATGGCCGCTGGAAATACTGCCAGTCCTTACGGAATCAACGTCGAGGGCTTAAAGCGTCGCGGGTTTACTGCGCCTGTATTAGCCGCCTTAAAGCGTGCCTACCGTGTGCTTTATAAATCAGGTTTAAGGCTTGAAGAGGCGCAGGCGCGTTTGGCTTTAGAGGTTGAGCAGCATCCTGAGTTCCAGCTTATTCTTGACTTCTTGGCGCTATCTAAACGCGGCTTGATTCGATGAATCGAAGGCTAGTTGAAAGCGCTTCGGTGCGGCAAATCAGCTGGATCATGCAAGATGCTTAATTTGGATCATCCTGCTCCCCCTGGAGTCGTCCAATCTCGTGTTCAGCGTGGTGCGCGTATTGCCATTGTTGCCGGTGAGGCTTCTGGCGATTTGCTCGCTGCGCATTTGATCAGCGCGCTCAAAGCTCGCTTACCGGACGCTAGTTTTTTTGGTATCGGTGGGCCAAAAATGTTAGCGCAAGGCTTTGAAGCTTGGTATCCGCTGGAGCGCCTTGCTGTCCGTGGTTATGTTGAAGTGTTGCGTCATTACACGGGTATTGCCGCAATTCGTCGTGCCTTGAAACGGCGTTTACTGGCTGATGCGCCTGATGTTTTTATCGCGGTTGACGCTCCTGACTTTAATCTCGCCCTGGAAAAATCTCTTAAAAAGCAAGGGATTCCATGTGTACATTACGTCAGTCCTTCGATTTGGGCTTGGCGTGGTAAACGCATCCATAAAATCGGTGCTGCTGTTTCACATATTCTGGCGCTGTTCCCTTTTGAACCACCGCTCTATCGGCGCCAGGGAATTGCCGTGGATTATGTTGGCCATCCGTTGGCAGATATTTTGCCCCTTGAAGATGGCCGTGATGCTGCACGTGATTTGCTTGGTTTGCCGGCTGATGCGGCTGTGTTTGCGCTGCTGCCGGGGAGTCGGCAATCCGAATTGCAGTACATGGCTGAACTCTTTATCAGCACTGCACGTCTAATAGCACAGAAACTCCCTCAAGCTGTTTTCTTGGTTCCACTAACGACGCGTGAAACGCGCTTGATGTTTGAAAGCGCCTTGTATCGTTGCCAGGCGCAAGATTTGTCGATCCGCTTGTTATTTGGTCACGCGCACGAAGCAATGATGGCGGCTAACGTGGTTCTGGTTGCCAGTGGGACGGCCACGCTTGAAGCGGCCTTATTGAAACGGCCAATGGTGATTGCTTATCGAATGGCGGCATTTTCTTACCGTTTGATGCGCCGTATGGCCTATCTACCCTACGTTGGTTTACCCAATGTTTTGGCTGGAAGATTTGTCGTTCCTGAGTTTATTCAAGACGATGCAAACCCTGAAAACTTGGCTCAGGCGATCCTTAATCTGTACGCCGACAAGCTTGTTTGTACGCGTATCGGCGAGATTTTTCGCGATATTCACCTGCAACTAAGGCAAGGCACTGCTAGCAAAGCTGCTCAGGTAATACTCGGTTATTTGCCAAAGGATGTTTCTGTTCAAAGCGCAGATAAATTTTGACCGCGTCTGGTATGCCCCGTCTTTCTCTACTTTGGTGATGAGCACTACCAGCTTTTTGTGCAGGCCAGATAAATGACTTTGCTTATGCAGACTGATGGTTTGGTGTGTGGTGTCGATGAGGCGGGTCGTGGCCCGTTGGCAGGGCCTGTTGTTGCAGCGGCGGTCATTCTTGATCCAACACGACCCATCATTGGCCTTAACGACTCGAAGAAGCTTTCTGCTCAACGGCGGAATGCTTTGGCAATTGAAATTCGTTCGCGTGCCTGTGCTTGGGCAGTGGCTGAAGCTACGGTCGAAGAAATTGATCAGCTGAACATCCTACAGGCCAGCTTATTGGCCATGCAGCGCGCGGTAGAGCAGCTCCGCCCCCTGCCAATACATGCTTTGATCGACGGCAATCACTGCCCAAAATTGAGTTGTAGCGCCGAGGCGATTGTCGGCGGTGATGGCAAGGTAATGGCCATTGCTGCAGCATCGATTCTGGCTAAAACAGTGCGCGATGAGCTGATGTTGCGGCTGCATATGCTTTACCCTTGTTATGGATTTGATCGGCACATGGGGTATCCGACCTTGTTGCACCGACAAGCATTGCAGCATTATGGTGTTAGCCCAGTGCATAGACGCAGTTACGCGCCAGTTGCTGCCTTGTTGGCATCTCTATGAACACGCTTTCTTCACGTGATAATCCGCACTTCAAGCGCCTAAAAAAATTGATTTTTAGCGCTCGAGCACGACGGAAAAATGCCCAAATCGTACTCGACGGTCTGCATTTGATTGAGGTTTATCAGGCGCGTTTTGGTTGGTCAGGCGATTCTGAGTTAATCATCAGCGAACACGGTGCCGCACAAAAATCAATTGCTGATTATTTAATGCAAACCGCTCAGCTCAAGATAAAGCCGAAAGTGATGTTGCTTTGCGATGTTTTATTTAATGAGTTGGCCTGTGTTGAAGCGCCGAGTGGGATTATGGCGATCACCTCACAACCCTTGGCGTTGGCGCCTGTCAGTCAAACTGTCGATAGCTTATTGCTAGATGGCGTCCAAGATCCTGGCAATCTTGGTTCCATTTTACGCAGTGCCGCAGCGGCTGGTTTTCGTCAAATTTTACTGTCTTCTGATTGTGCTCAAGCCTGGTCGCCGAAGAGTTTGCGTGCGGGAATGGGTGCGCATTTCCAGTTGGATATTCATGAACGTTGCGATTTGATTAAATTCCTGGATAACTACGCAGGGAAATCGATTGTGACCGCATTGAATAGCCAACAGTCACTTTATGAAACAAATTTGCAAGGCTCTGTGGCCTGGGTTTTTGGTTGCGAGGGGCAGGGGGTACGGCCAACAGTCCTTGCTGCAACAGATTGTTCGCTATGCATTCCGATGCCAGGTGGAATGGAATCGCTCAACGTTGCGGCCGCAGCGGCGATTTGTTTATTTGAGACAGTGCGTCAACGGAACAACGATTTCTCTTCAAAAATTTAGTAGTAACGACCGTCTATTTTGATTTCCTGAAGAATCGTCGTCGAAATTTCTTCAATCGATTTGCTTGAGGAATCAAGCCAACGAATGCCTTCTTTGCGCATCAATTTTTCGGCTTCTGCGACCTCGTGACGACAATTCTCCAGTGCTGAGTAAGTGCTGTTCGGTCGTCGTTCGGTACGGATGACTTGTAAGCGCTCAGGTTGAATAGTGAGGCCGAAGAGCTTTGCCCGGTAATTCTCTAGCCCTTTAGGCAAAGCACGGCGCTCAAAATCTTCGGGGATTAAAGGGTAATTAGCCGCTTTTAAGCCAAACTGCATGGCGAGATATAGGCTGGTGGGTGTTTTGCCGCAACGTGAGACGCCGACT
>JAZKFR010000171.1:0-17662 GCA_040386295.1 Pseudomonadota bacterium
TCAGGCCATGGTTTACAACCTCGGATCGACGCCTGTCGTAGGGACCTACAAAGTATTAAATAACCAACTAGTCTATACAGATAATCTAGGCGATGCAGGAACGATCCCACTGACTGACCATGTGGTCAGTTTGCAAGCGGCGTATGGTTTTGATACTCGCCCACAACCTTCGAGTTTGGTTGTTAATACTTGGTCAGAAACCTTAGTTGATGCGGATGGGTCTACTACCGAAAATGCTGGAGACTGGTTACGCGTAGGAGCAATCAAGGTTGCTGTAGTAACACGCAGCCCGCAGAAAGAGCGTGCTCGCGATGCAAATGGTGTGTGCACGACGACACCTAGCGCACCAACCTTATCTTGGTTACCAAATTCCACCATTTCTATTTCTTTAGGTACAGATAACGAGTGGAAGTGTTATCGCTACCAAGTTTTTGAAACGACCATTGCCCTGCGTAACACCATCTGGAGGCCACAATGAAAAACGCTCTAAGGCGCTCCCAAGAAGGCGTGGCTTTGATCATGACGCTGATCGTCTTGGTTGCACTTTTGCTCGCTTCAGTTTCGCTAATTCGCTCAGTCGATACGGCAAATTTAATCGCGGGCAATATGGCTTTTAAGAAAGGCACGCTTTCAGTCAGTGATTGCGGCATAGAGCATGCCTACCGCTGGTTGCAAACGACTAGACAAAATACCCCTAGTGCTTTGGACAATGATGGCTCGGGAGTTTCGGCTTTTTATCGATCATCCCCGCCAAATCGATCATCCCCGCCAAGTGACGATACGCTTGCTGGACTACCCACCTGGCCGGGCGGTTTTTTTTCTGTCGGGACTGGCGACACACAATGCCCTTCAACGGATGGTTACGCTGTTAACTACATGATTCACCGCATGTGTCTAGTACCCAATACCTCGTTCAGCGCACCTAGTCAAAGCTGCAGCTTCTACACAGCGCCGGCTAGCCAGTCCAGTGGTTCAGGCTCTAGCCTCTCTTCAGGCGCGATTAATTATGGGAGTGATTTGCGGATTTACTATCGAATTACCTGTGTGGTCACCGGGCCGCACAATGCGCGTAGCGTGATTCAGTCGCTCGTGCTGATTACCGCCTGATAAAAAAATGCCGGGATTGTTGATCCCGGCATGCTGGAGCACTAGAGCAATAACATCAAGTTAATGCCTGTCTCATTTTGTTTGGTTTGCACAAGCGCTATTGCGCTATTCAACTTTTGCTTTGGCTCGTAGGTTATTCACTAAGGTTTCTACCTGTTGCTGCTGAGCACGTTGAGACAACTGTGCTTTTACCGTCTCGAAGGGCGGGGCAGACATCGGTCTTGAATCTTCAAGAAAAATCACGTGGTAGCCAAACTCGGTTTTGACCGGTGTTTCGGTGTATTTCCCCTTTTCAAGCTGCGTTAGCGCCTCGCCGAATGGTTTGACATAATTTGTCGCGCTATTCCAGCCTAAATCGCCGCCGTTCTCTTTAGAGCCTGGGTCTTTAGATTTCTGTTTGGCAAGCTCCTCAAGCTTGGCGCCTTTTTTTAACTCTTCAATAATTGCTTTTGCTTCTTCCTCATCCGCTACCAGAATGTGGCGCGTCTTGTATTCAGTCCCACTAAATTGGGTTTTGAGTTTTTCGTAATCATTTTTCAAGCGTTCATCGCTAATCGGGTGTGACTTGATGTACTCCTGTACAAAAGAGCGAATAAAAATAACCTGCCGCGCTAAATCAGCCTGAGCAACTATATTTGCTTTTTTGTTCAAGCCCATTTTCTTTGCTTCTTGCGCCAGCAGTTCGCGTCTAATCAACTCTTCACGTACTGCGTTCTTAAGCTCTGGGCTATCAGGGATGCCTTGCGCTTTTTGTTCGGCGATAAATGCGTTCGCTACACTTTCTGTAATCACTACACCATTTACTTTTGCAAATGCTGCCGCTTTATTTGCGGTCGCGGCGAACAAAGGTGCTGAAAATAAAGCACCGACAAGCAATACAACAGCGGTTTTTGAAAATTTCTGCATGCTCGTTTTCCTCTGGTTTGGGTTTCTGGTTTGGGTTGATTGGTGGGTGAAAAATATAATCTAAATTATTAACTTAGTGACTTATCTTGCGCGCTCGTTATTTACAGCTAAGCGTTCAAATCGGCGTGCCATTCTTCATCCTGGGCTACTGACACACTGAATGCTCAGTGCGTGAATCCGACTGTGCATCAAATCTCCTAAGGCATCGTAAATCATCCGGTGGCAAACGATTGTTGATTTGCCAACAAACTCAGGTGAGGCGATCGACAAGCGATAGTGTTTCCCGCCACCTTGAGCTCCTGCGTGTCCTAGATGTAGAGCTGATTCGTCAATTAGATCGAGTTGTTCTGGGCTGAGAGAAGATAAACGTTCGCGCATCAATCGTTCGAGTGCGTCGTCGCTCTTTTCACTTTGTTCGTGTGCAAGATTTTGTTGGGGCTCTGTGCCGCCATTTTTTTCTTCGTTTTGTTCTTGTATATGTTTAGACAACATGATTCCTTGAGCAAAAATGAATACCAACATCAAAGCTGTGCTACCGAAAAGCTTGAAATTAACCCAATCATCCGTTGAAAAATTGAATGCGACGATCAGGTTGAGCATTCCCATTAGGCTAAAGAAAGCGATCCACAAGCCGTTCAGCCTGCGCCAAATCAATTCATTAAGCACGATTTTGTCAGCGAGTAAGGAGCGAATCAAGTTCTTGCCAAGCAGAGCCTGGCTGAATAAGAGAGCGCCGGCAAAGATCCAATACAGCACGGTTGGCTTCCATTTGATGAAGCTCTCATCGTGCAAAAAAAGAGTCATTCCACCAAAAAAGCTAACGATCGCTAGGCTTACCCAGAGCATGGTTTCCACTTTTCGATAGCGGAACCATACCCAGGCGATTTGTCCCAATGTGGCTGCAATAGCCACCACAGTAGCGGCATAAATACCCGCCGTTTTGTAAGCGACAAAAAATAGAAGAACGGGGAAAAGGTCGAAGAGGATCTTCATAGAAGAGCTTTTTTATAGCGTTGATTTTGAATGCTTGAATGTCTTTTATGCCGCAACAGTTCGTGAAAACTCGGTTCCGAATAAGCACGATTTGACGACTTACCTGATAAGTCATCTTCCAGCTGCCAGCCACACTTTGAGCTCTAGCAGAGCGCTGGAGTATGAATGATTTCTCGTGCTTTTGTCTATTTCAAGGTGTTTTTTGCGAGGGCAGAAGACTTTTTCGAGCACGTTTTCTTGCTTCTACAGATGCTTCCTTGCTGGACATGCTTCTGTGAGCCTGTAACGACTAGGGGCTTGCTACTCGAAGCAGAACTAGAAATGCCTCGGTACGACCTAAATGCGACCTAAATTTTGCCACCAGCTGAGCTGGAAATAAAAAACTTGTGTGCATTAGGTCACGTTTGATTTTTAAGCCTTTCGATATTCTTTGTGGGCAGTTTGCTGATGTGGTTTGCGAGGCCTCGCGGATTTTTTAAAAAATGCGGGAACTTTTTTGATCTAGTTCTTATTACGCAAGATCTTAAATGTCAAACAACATGAAATATACTCCATAACCATATGAATTTAAGCAAAATAGAATGAATTTATTTTCCTGGCATGGCTATTGCTAGTAGTTAGTCAGCAAGGTCAGTTTTTAAATAGGTTCACTTTGGAATAATCGAAATAAGGAGTCCTTATGAATACTAATACCGAAGTAAGTGTTACCAAAAGCAACTTGCCTAAACTAGCTGCCCTTGAGAAGTTAACGCGTACGGATCGGACGCGTTTATACCGTTTCATATTGCATCGTGTGCATGATCCTGTTGAGTCAGAAGATTTGGCTCAGCAAGCTTTCGTAGAGGCGGCCAATAGTATTGCAAGTTTTCGCGAAGAGTCGGGTGTGAAAACTTGGCTCTACGGTATTGCAAGCAATCTCATCGCCAATCATTTGCGCCGTGCCCCCGCTCTTCGTTACGAGTTCGAATCGGATGAGATCCTAGAATCCATGGAATGTCCTCGGGCAGACCCTAGAGTTCAACTAGAAAGCGTCGAATTGTTGGCGCGCCTACGGCATCATCTTAAGGCCTTGCCAGAAAATATGCGTGGAACGCTGATGATGGTTTTGTTAGACGATGTTTCTTACGAAGATGCTGCGCAATTGCTTGATGTTCCTGTGGGGACGATTCGTAGTCGTGTTTCAAGAGGACGCTCGATTTTGAAAAATCACTTAGAGTTGGACGGGGTAAGGTGAGATAAATGAAAGAGCGTGTGCGAAAAAATGCAGATTGGTACATAAATATGCCAAAATCCGAGCATATGCGAAGCTTAGAGGAGCAATATCAATTGCTGAGAGATGCCCAAGCCGAGGCGCAAAGAAATATGCGCAAAGGCTGTTCTCACAAAGATTATGCGCAGTGGCAGGAACTGCTTCTTGCCGTAGAAACCGCAATACGTGTTGTTAAATCAGAGTTTTAAGCCTGACCTAAATTTTAGGGAGTGAGTTATGTCCAACTTTTCATCTGCCCCCGATAACTTCACGCTGGAGTCTATCTACGACAACTTGCTTCCCAAAATGAAAAAAAGCGAGGGGGAAATTCGCTCTTTGCTTAATACTATGGGATCGACTGAAATGACGTCACAGGATCTGATTTTAACGCAAGCAAAGCTTCAAGAATGGACGCTGAAAGGGCAGCTGAGCAGTACCCTGATAAAGGAAATATCGGACACTTTAAAAAGCATCGTTCAGAAGGCAGGGTGATGCTTTGGCACTCGCACTAGACACGGCTCTGCCGTCAAATTTTGTTGCTTTCTTGAAAAAATTAGGTCTAGACCCTCGAAAATCTGTACGCGGTGACGGACGTGTAACGATTTCCTACGAGGCTGGGCAGCGCCTGGATTGTTACGTTACGGCAAATGCGCGCTTGGTTTTGTCAGCGCGCATTGCTACCGTGCCAAATGACCCTGTACCACGACGCCTATTTCTTAGAAACGCGTTAACCTATGCGGCTGCTCGGGCACAGGATCATCACGATACTCTGGCAATGACGCGTGATGACGACGGGCTTTTACTGCAGTGTGAGGTTGATGGTGCGGCTCCATTATTTGAATTAGAGGCTGGATTTTCCGAATTCTTTAACGCAATTGATGCCTGGAAAAGAACAAGCCAGAGCTGGTCTAATCGCTCGTAAATCTCGGTAGTCCTAAATCCCAAGCCCGCTTACTGGCTGATCAGTCGCGCCGCATGCGGTTGATGCTCAGGGATTTTATGCGTGCTACACATCAAATTCTTGCTCTATGAAAGAGATTCCCTTTTAATCATAAGCTTCTGAATGCAAAAAATTTTCTATTATTTCAGTGTGGATGAAGTAATGCCCCGTTTTTCATTGCGTTAATCATAATGGCTGGTTTGGCGTATGCTGCGGCCTATTCGATGGAGAGTGTGCGCGATGAGATGGATGCGGTCTTGGTTTCTTTGCCTATGTAGTGTTTTAAGTTACGGCTTACTGTCGCCTTGTTTTGCTGCCCCCCCACCTTGGAGCGGGGGTAGTTATGCGTATTACGCGCAAAAATCCCCATTGGGAACCGTTTTATCTGACTTTTGTAAAAATTTTGGTGTGCAGCTCAAGATGGGCAGCGGTGTTAGTGGCGTCGTTAACGGCCGTATCTCAGGTGCTAACCCTAGTGAATTCTTGGATTTGCTGACATCCGCTTACGGTTTGAAATGGTTTTTTGCTGAAGGTGTGCTCTACGTTGTGAGCGCAACTGATTGGCAGACTCAATCGATTGCTGTTTCGCCTGCAACAATTCCTGCCTTGAGACAAGCCATGCTTGACTTACGTTTGTTGGATGAACGTTTTGGTTGGGCAGAGCTTCAGGAACAAGGTTTACTGCTTATTTCCGGGCCAAAGGATTATGTCGCCCTGCTGAAAGAAGCTATCAGTTCCCTTGACCTTGCACCTAGTGGTGCGCGCTTTGCGGTTTTTCGCCTGCGCTACGCAAGTGTTGATGACCGCACAGTCACGCTACGTGACCAACAAGTGACTATCCCAGGTGTTGCCTCTATTTTGCGCAATTTGGTTGAAGGCTCTGAGCGTGTTCCTGGTGCAGTGAGCAGCGTTGGCGCGGGCTCGGCTGGTGGTCTTTCTGCTACAGCGTCTTTGGCAGACTCGCCCAATAGAGTATCGGCAGCCACATCGGCTGAACGAAAACCAGGCGCTAAACCTTTGCTAGAAGCGGGTCGTCGCTCTTCGATTCAGGCTGATTCAAGACTGAACGCTGTGGTGATTAAAGACGCACCTGAAATGATTGCAGTTTATGAGAAGTTGATTGCCTCACTGGATCTGCCTACGCGTCTAGTTGAAATTGAAGCGATGATTGTCGACATCAGCAAAACTCGTTTGACAGAGTTAGGGGTGGATTGGACGGCTTCTGGCGGTGTTTTAGCGGCAACAGTTGGTGATTTCTCTATTGCGCCCACCTCGGGGTCTGGGGTCGCTGCAATCAACCTAGGCGGCAAAGACAGCTCTAATGTTTTACGCAACGGGGTGGCTGGCCTATTAGCGCGTATCCGCGCTTTGGAGGAATTGAACGACGCTAAAATTCTTGGCAAGCCAATGATTTTAACGACGGATAATTCTGCTGCTGTGATTGATCTGAGTCAGACATTCTTTACTAGTGTGAGTGGTGAACGTGTTGCAAATTTGGTTCCTGTCACGACGGGAGTCTTGCTTAAAGTCGTTCCGCATATCATCAACAAACCAGATGGGACGACAGAAATCCAACTAGAAGTTGATATTGAAGACGGCACTTTGATTGATCGTAAGGGGCTTGCCTTGCCTATTGTGCAAAAGAGCACGATTAGTACTCAGGCAATTATCAAAGAAAAACAAAGTTTGTTGCTAGGTGGTTTTTCTACACAGGAGCAGACGGATGAAGGGCAAAGTGTCCCGTTTTTTGGCAAATTGCCTTTAATTGGATTTATGTTTCGTAACAACAGCAGTTCCAGTAGTCGGCGTGAACGTTTGTTCATGATTACGCCACGAGTCGTTGAGAACAGTATTGCCGATTATTCAGGCCAGAAGAAGCACATCGCTTTTTCAGCACCTACTGATAAAAGTGATACGTTAATTTCCTTGCCCCATAACCGTGACTTAGACATTGTTTTGCCAGCTCAAGTTGGCCGCAATTCTGAGCCGGAGACTACTGCTGTCATTGCGTCCGAGCCGACAAGATCAATGGCTACAGCACGAAAGAGTGGCGAGACTTCTTCTGTGTCAGGGGATAAAAGCCCTATGGTGATTCCCCTGTCCAGTAATCGGGCACTAAATCGCGTTATGCCCAATTCAGCTAGTAGCAATCTTGAGCCGCTTCAGGTGGTGGTACCCAAAGTAAGCAAGCCGAGAGAAATTGAGAATGCTGCTGCGACTGATCTTTCTGTGAGGAAGGAAGCTGCACCTGTTTCTCCATCGCTGCCGACGAACACCAAGCCACCTGTGCTCGTGTTGCCTAGCACTCGTGAATTGGATCGTGTATCCAATTCAGCTAGTAGCAATCTTGAGCCGCCTAAGGTGGTGGTGCCCAAAGTAAGCAAGCCGAGAGAAATTGAGAATGTTGTTGCGACTGATCTTTCTGTGAGGAAGGAAGTTGCACCTGCTTCTCCATCGCTGCCGGCGAACACCAAATCACTCGAGCTTGCGTTGTCTAATTCAGTTAGCAGCAATCCTGAAACACTTAAGGAGGAGGTGCCCAGGCTAATCGAATCGAGAGAGAGTGAGAATAACGCTACGACTCAGCTTCCTGGTACGAAGAAGCGCTCGACTATATTGGTCTCCATGGAGAAAAATGCGCCTGTGATTCCGATGCCACGCAATCGTGAGTTGAATGCTGTTGTGCCTAATCGGCTGCTGGGTAGAAATTCTGAGTCAGCAAAGCAAGTACTCGGTGTGACTACGCCGACGGTAGTTGAAGGGTCGGCTGTGCTTGATGTGTCTGCGCCAAAGCGGCGCTCGATTTTTGCAGTGCCGAACAATCAAAATGAGCCTGTGATCCCACTACGACCTAAGCGTGACGGACAACTTAATGCAAGTAGCTCACTGTCCAACGCTGAGTCAGCGAACACCATCGTGGGACCGACGAAGGCTGCAGAAAACACCGATCGCCAGGATTCTTTGGCGCCGATTCCTCAGTAAAAAGCACATCTCAGTTTTTTCGACCTGTTGATTTGCATCTGCTTTTGGTCGCGTTATTTCTAGAATTCTCCTGACAAAAGGCAAGCGCTCTTGAGTCAGGCTCGAGCCTACTTCTACTGAATTTTTCCTTAAAGTAGCAGGCAAGTGTGAGTGAGCTTGGGTGAGAAACCTGCTTTTCTTTGCGAGCGTTTTTGATCAAGCAACATAGCTTTGTTTGATTTTTTAACTCGGGCTGAGGTCAAATTCAGCGGTTCGGTTAGTGCAATACGCGTGGGATAGCGAGCGTGAATTCTGGAATATTTGCCTCAAACTGAGTCGCATCTTCGGCAACCATTTGGTAAGTTCCACGCATTGTGCCAATAGGGGTTTCAAGTTGACAGCCGCTGGTGTACTGAAACTTCTCGCCTGGCTGGAGTAATGGCTGCTGTCCGACCACGCCTAAACCTTTAACCTCTTGCACCTGGGCGTTGGTGTCGGTAATGATCCAGTGTCGTGAAATGAGTTGTGCGGCGATTGTGCCTGTGTTTTCGATAGTGATTTGATAAGTAAAGAAGTAATGATCTTTGCTCGGATCTGATTGCTCAGGCAGATACTGCGGTGAGGCGATGACGGTGATTTCATATTTTTTATGGTCAGTCATTGCGGTTTGGTGTCCTAAGCTTGGAATAGAAAAGAGTCGGTATTGCACACCAAACAAGGCGCCCTGACAAGCAAAGGCTTGCACTAGCTGGACTGGGTGTTGTTTATGAACAGGTGGATGACCTAGTAGCTCCGTTGTTTTGCCATATTAAATATTGGTTTATCGAGGTTTCTTAAAGTCAAAGATTGAATTTGTCTTAAAAATAAAATATCAACTTAGGATGCTTGTTTATGACGGATCAGCCGAGAAAAGAGGCTTCAGAGTACCTAATCGCGCCGAGTATTCTCTCGGCTAATTTTGCCAAGTTGGGAGAAGAGGTTTGTGCTGTTGTCGATGCGGGGGCGGATTGGATTCATGTCGACGTCATGGACAATCATTATGTGCCGAATTTAACAATAGGCCCTTTAGTCTGCGCGGCAATTCGCCCCATTACTAACGCCTTGATCGACGTTCATTTAATGGTGACGCCAGTTGATCGCTTGATTCCCGATTTTGCCAAAGCAGGCGCGAATGTCATGACTTTTCACCCAGAGGCCTCTTTGCACGTTGACCGCACGCTGGGACTGATTCGTGATCAGGGTTGCCAAGCGGGCTTGGTTTTTAATCCTGCGACGCCGCTGGCTTATATGGACTACGTTATGGATAAGCTCGATGTGGTGTTGCTGATGAGTGTCAATCCTGGTTTTGGCGGCCAGAAGTTTATCGTTGAGATACTCGAAAAAATTAAAGCGGCACGCCTCAGGCTTGATGCTTACGCGCAACGCAGTGGGCGACGAATTCGTCTTGAGGTCGATGGCGGAATAAACATTGACAATATCGCCCAGGTGGCTAGAGCAGGCGCGGATACTTTTGTCGCGGGTTCGGCGATCTACGGTCAGCCATGCTACAAAAGCGCGATTGAGGGTTTGCGTGCAGCGTTATCAAGCGTTTGATTTTGGCTTGCTTGCTTGCTGGCGCTGCACTCGCTAGAAGTTTTAGCCCTGACAGTTCATTTGCAAACCGAGGCATTGTCGCCTCGTTCATTGTTGCCCCGTTCATTGTCGATTTCGCTTTGCCCTACTACAGCAATCCCTGTTCTTCGTGGGTTTTGCTTCGTGTCCTCTTTCTCATGCAAATTGAAATAATCTTAATCATGGCCGTGAGTTTTTATGCAGAAACGTAAAATGCGCTCCGCGACAATTGATCTGGACGGCACCTTGTTGGACACCGTTGCTGATTTGGCAGCCGCGTGTAACGCGATGTTATTGGCGCTTAATCGTCCGGCACGTAGCTTAAGCGAGGTGCGCGGCTTTGTTGGTAGAGGGGCAGTTAATCTGGTCAGCTCGTGCCTTAATGGGGGTTTGCCTGCTAGCGAGGTGGATCCGGTTCTTCTGGCGCGCGCCCTCGCTAGCTTTCGTGCGCATTATTTGTCTTGTAACGGTCGTTCAAGCGAGATTTATCCGGGCGTGATTGAGGGATTGAACGCTTTACGCGAGGCTAAAATCGCCTTGGCCTGTGTGACGAACAAGCCCTCTGCGTTTAGTCAAACACTGCTTGAGCGTATGGGGCTTGCCGTCTATTTCTCGGTCGTCGTTTCGGGCGACACTTTGCCGCAGCAAAAGCCTCATCCAGCGCCGATTTTGCATGCTTGCCAGTTATTAGGTACTTCGCCAGCGCAGAACGTACACATAGGCGATTCATTGACTGATATTGCTGCTGCGCGTGGTGCCGGCTGCCTTGCTGTCGCGGTGAACTACGGTTACAGCGGATCATCCCGACTCAATAGCGCAGACTGTGATGTTCTGATTTCTAGTTTGGCTGAGGTAAGGCTATTACCCCAGTTTGTAGGGGCTGTATGAACTTTTGCTTTTGGCCGCCTTCGCCTTGATTTTAAGGCGATGTTTGCGGCTCGTGCGCTTAGTTTTTGTCTGTGTTGCGTTGCTGGCGAGCGCGTTCTATGGCGGCAGCGATGGTGGCGCTTTTTAGTTTGTTGATGTCTGTTGATTGTTGCTTTGCCGATTGTTCAGCTTTTTCTTGCTTGGCTCTAGCTAGGCGCAATTGACGGAATTCAAAGCGTGTTTTTGCAGCGTTGGCAAAAGCTCGTTCCGTGTGGCTCATTTCAGCTGGATGTTCAAATGAGCTCACTGTTTGCTGCGTAGTTGGCTGCGCTAGCAGGCTGATGCACGCTACGGGGCAGGGGGCGATGCAGAGTGCGCAACCGGTGCAATAGGCTTCGATCACGCTGTGCATGTATTGCGCTGCGCCGACGATGGCATCAACGGGGCAGGCTTGAATGCACAAAGTGCAACCGATGCACAGTGTCTCGTCGATGATGGCGGATTGTTTAACTGATTCAGCTTGGGTCAACGCCTTGGGTGGGCGTTTGAGCAAAGCAGCTAAGCGGCGCATTCCAGCTGTGCCGCCTGGTGGGCATAGATTGACTTCGGCGAGTCCGTCGAAGAGGGCTTGCGCGTAGGGTTTGCAGCCGGGGTAGGTGCATTGTCCGCATTGTGTTTGCGGTAGTAGGGCGTCGATCTGTTCGACAGAGAGGACTTTGCCTGTTGGCTCAACTGGCTCAGGGTAGGGTATTGACATCGATTCTTGAGACGTGTTTTTTAGATTTAATTATTTTAAATCAATGATTTTTAAATCAAGGTGGCTTGAATAAAGGGCATTTGAGCCCATGATTTTTGATGCACGATGGGTTTGCGCCGGTACGCCATGCTAGAGGGGGTGCCAGGGTGATTTTCTCAGCGGTTGGCCTTGTATTGTGCAATGGCTTGGGCTGTTTCGGCGACTAAAGCGGGGCCGCGATAGATGAGGCCGGTATAAAACTGCACTAACTGCGCGCCAGCCTTGATTTTGGCGACGGCATCGGCGCCTTGCATAATGCCGCCAACGCCAATAATCGGTAGTTCGCCGGCTAGGGCGGTGGCCAACTCTTGTAGCACTTGGGTAGATAAAGAAAATAGCGGCGCGCCAGACAAGCCGCCCGCTTCATCGGCGTTGGGCAAGCCTTGCACTTGTGCGCGGGCGAGCGTGGTGTTGCTGGCAATGACGCCGTCGATTCGATGCTGCCGTAATAATTGAGCGATGTTTTGGATTTGTCCGTGGTCAAGATCAGGGGCGATTTTGAGCACTAAGGGAACGTATTTGCCATGCGCATCGGCTAAACGGGTTTGTGCTGCTTTTAGAGAGGCGAGCAGAGCGTCGAGTGCCTGTCCAGATTGCAGGTCACGTAAATTCTTTGTGTTTGGGCTTGAGATATTGATCGTGACGTAGCTGGCCGCAGAATAAACGCGTTCTAAACACAAGAGATAGTCATCAACGGCTTTATCGATCGGGGTGTCAAAGTTTTTGCCGATGTTAATCCCGAGAATGCCGCCGTTTTGCGTAAACTTAGCTTTAGCTACATTCGACAATAATCGTTCAACACCGTGATTATTAAAACCTAAGCGGTTAATAATCGCTTGTTGTTCTGGGATGCGGAATAAGCGCGGTTTGGCGTTGCCGCTTTGCGCGCGCGGGGTCACGGTGCCTACTTCAATAAAGCCAAAACCCAGTGCTGCCAGCGCATCTATATGCGCTCCATTTTTATCCAGGCCAGCCGCCACGCCGATTGGATTAGCAAAACGCAGCCCCATCACGCTCAAAGGTGTTGGTGCTAGCGGCTTGATTAACAGTGCTTTTGCCCCACTCGCTGCCAGAACATCGATTCCGAATAGAGCTAAGGCGTGCGCGGTCTCGGCGTTGAATTTAAATAACAGAGGGCGTAATAGCGAGTAGGGCATTAACGAAAGGGTATCCTGAGTCGATTATGTTATGGGTTTAGCTGGGAGTCGTAGTACTGGGGGTAGGGTGCTTAGGCTTTCCCAGCCATTTTTTTTCATATTCTTCCAGCTTTTCGAGCTGCGCTTTATCGAGTTTTTGTGATAGGTATGGGTTTTTTACTTGTGCATAATGCTCTAGATACAGACTATGAACATAGGGCATATGCTCAGTTTCATAGAGTAAGAGGCAATTCGCCATTGGTTTTTGCCCTCTCGTTAGACGTAAATTACCCCTTTCTTTCATTAGGTTGATAAGCTCGTATTGCTCCAGAATCTCCTCTTCCAGCACATTAAAACTAGTATCTTGAACCCCCTCTGCACGCCTTATGCTCTTAAGTGCTGGGAACCTGCCCGTGCTTATTTCTCGGAACAATTCGCTGTGCGCGAAGCCTACGTTCCGCATGTCAAGCGTTTTTAGTGGACCAGAGTATGGTATGACGGATAGCAAGTCGTTTAGCCTTACGGCTTCATGTCGGTTGATTTCTATCTGAAGAGCGGTTATTTGTATCTGAAGAGCGGTTATTCTATTCTTAGCTTGAAGGAGCTCGTTTGCCAAATCCGCTTGTTCGCGCGACTGGGTTGTGAGTTCCGTAAGGGTTTTCTCGGCTTCTTGGTGTACCGCATTTGAGACCTGTTCGTCTTGTGCGGCGAGTGTTAGAGCTTGGCGTAACCCTTCTAGCTTTTGTTGATGCGGCTTTAGTTCTTCCGTAACTGCTTTAGTAGCTGCTTTAAGTTTCTCCGCAGCGGCTCTTATTTGGTCTGAATTGCGATTATCCACAGCTTTGATATGAACACTTTGGCTCTGAGCCAAGTTTTGCTCTAACTTACTGATTTTATCATTCTCTTCTGCGATTTGAGTGGTGAGCCGAGCTGTTATTTCCTGCTTTGACTCCAGCGCCCTCTGTAACAACTCTGCACGAGCGCTAGCTGTTTTAATTTGATTGCCAAGCTTAGCAGTAGCTTCGGCAGTGGCCTTAGCAGTAGCTTCGGCAGTGGCCTTAGCAGTAGCCTCAGGAGTTGGTAATTTTCGAAGTAACACGTCTCGCTCTGCGACTAGGTCTGCATGCGACGAACGCAATTCCTTGATCTCTGGCACATCCCATTTCAAATCAGCAAGGTTTAGGTTTTCTAGGGAGGGGCATCGGCCTAGGAAGATTTTCAGTTCTTCGTGTTCCTCCTTGCTTAAAGTGGCGCCAGCTAGATTTATTGTTTTGATTTTGTCCGTTTTTTCTCTCTCTAAACGAGCAAGCGCCGCGAGTGCCCCGGGCACATCAGGCATCTCTACTACTTCTAGTTTATTGAATTTTCGCAGGATATCTGGATCGAGCGTCTCCCCAGTATTAGAGATTCTGAGCTCTTTTACCTTTGGTCCGAGTTGCTTCAAAAGTGGGTTGATTCCTTCTGAGTTTGAAAAATCAACTTTTTCTAAATTAACGTAGTGAGGCAATGCGTCGACCATCCTTGTTTTGGCAGCCTCATTTAGTTTCATACCACGCATGGTGACGCTTTTCAGCTGTCCGCGCCGCTCTTGTGGGATGCTCTGAAATATGGTTGGTGCGTGTGTTGGTGCGTCTTCACGCCCGTCATGAAACGTGACATCTCGAAGCTTTGGAAAATTTTTTAATGAAAAATCGGGTCCCGGTTTGTGATTCGTTAAAACTAACGCTCTGCAACGTTTTTTCAGTACGGAAGGTGTTTTGTTAACAAAGTCTTGAGTTTCTGATGGCTTGAACAGCTGGCGAGGAGGGCCCATTTGCAGGTGATCATGAGATACACCCTGGTAATCCAGTGTGTACCTCATTTTTCGGTCAAATCTTTGTGAAAATGGATGCGGCTCAAGCGCCGACTTAGAACTTAATTCGTATTGCCCTTTATGCAAAGGCAAATGCACAGGTTCCGCTTTCTGCCAGCGGAAGGTATGCTTCAGCGTTGTCATTACAGGTCTAGTTGTCTTACTTCTGAATGTTTCTGCAATGAGTAATTCTTCAGGGCTTAATTCGGGTTTGACTGCCTTGCGCCGCCTTAGATCTTCTCTAACTATTCTTTTTGCTCGAAGTCGAAATTGCTTAAGTGTCTCTGCGACTGTCTTCCGTGGTGAATTTTGTGTGTGGGGGGGGGAGTCTTTCCTTATTAACTCTGCCTCTGTTCTATGGGAGCCGTCCCGTTCAGGCGCATTACCTTGCGTCTGAAGATTCTCTGGGGCTGGGGTGATTTCATTTTCAGCAGAGTGCGCACGCTCGTGCAAGAGGGTTGATGGTCCTCCTTGCGGAGTGGCGAGGCTTTCACCTTCTCGACATTCTTTATTTGTAAGGTCTGGGGAGGAATGTGCTCTAACCATATTATTAAAATGATTAAGACGAAACATGATTTTTGGTCTCCATTGAAGGCGGTCACCAGAAGCGTAAGAAATGAGAAGCGAATTTATTGCTGTTTGGCGCCTAGGCTTTTTAAGCGCGCGGGGTGTTTTATCTTTTGTTCAATCTGTTGCTCATTCTGAATTCTAAATGCTTTTCCTGGTTTTTTGCGCGATATTTTTTGGCTGTTGTGCTCTCGGGGTTTTCCGACCTTATTACTCTAGCCCCTCTTCTTTATTAGTGGCCGTGCGCGATCAAAAGTTCCTTTTTTTGCTCACCTAAAGTGTTTGCCATCGCCCTTCGATGAGTCCCTCAATCGTTTGAAATTTTGCTTTGTAAGCCATTTTTTGGCTGTGTTCTACCCAGTAGCCTAGGTACAGGTAGGGCAGCTGGTGTAGGCGGCATTGTTCGATTTGCCAGAGGATGTTGTAGGTACCTAGGCTGCCTGGGTAGTCTGGGTCGAAGAAGGTGTATACCGAGGAGAGTCCATCGTTGAGCACGTCGATGATGCTGACCATGCGGACGATTCTGGGTGGGGTGTGCTTTTGCTGCGCCCTGTGTTGTCTTGCGTCTGGGTTTGTGTTTTGGCCTAGCTGCTCGTCTTCATCTTCGTCTGCGTGCTCACTAAACTCGACAAGCCGGGTGTCGATTTGGCTGAGAAGTAGGCTTTGTCGGTATTGTTCTGGCTCGTCTAGATCCATGCCATTGCCTGCGTGGCGAGCGCGTTGATAGCGTTGGTAGAGTTGGTAGTGGTGCGCTGAAAAACGCAGAGCTTGTTCCTGTGCTAGTAGATTTTGGTGCGTTTTGCTACTGCGTCTTTGGCTGCGCGTGGGTTGGAACTGAGCTACCGGGATGCGTACTGGGATGCAGGCTTGACAGTGATCGCACGCGGGACGGTAGGTGATGTTGCCGCTGCGACGAAAGCCGTTTTGGACGAGTTGGCTATAGCGATCTTTGCTCATGCGCTGGCTTTGCAGCACGATTTGTGAGCGCGCTTGTTGCTCGCTTAGGTAGCTACAGGGGTAGGCTTTTGTATGGTAGAGCGGGACTTCGTCGGGATGGGGATTCTGTACTGGGGTGGTCATAGCGGGTTTGCTTGCTGTGGATTAGGTCATGAGATCCAAGCGCCGCTGGCAGCGTGTTCTGACCAGGGGGCGTTGTTTTGCTGCGTTGCTTGGGTGAGTTGTTTGACTTGCTCGATGAATTGTTGGCGCGGCATGGTGCGTGCGCCGAGCGAGGCGAGATGCGGGGTGTGCATTTGACAGTCGATTAGGCCGAAGCCTTGTTGTTGGAGAAAGCGGGTGAGGTGGGCGAGGGCGATTTTGGAGGCATCTGTTTGTAGCGAGAACATGGATTCGCCGTAGAACATGCGGCCAATGGCGAGGCCGTATAAGCCGCCAACGAGTTTGTCTTGTGCCCAGGTTTCTACCGAGTGAGCGATACCGAGTTTGAACAGTTGTTGGTAGGCGCGCTGCATGGCGTGGGTGATCCAGCTGCCGTTTTGTTCTGCGCGCGGGGTGTTGGCGCAGGCTTGTATGGTTTGGTCAAAATGGCTGTCGAGGCGTATTTGGTAAGCGCCAGCACGTAGGGTGCGGCGTAGCGAACGGCTGATTTTAAATTCACTGGGAAGTAGAACCATGCGCGGGTCGGGACTCCACCAGAGAATCGGTTGCTCTTCTGAGAACCAGGGGAAGATGCCTTGTTGGTAGGCGGCGATGATGCGTTCTGGCGAAAGGTCGCCGCCAGCGCAGAGTAGGCCATTGGGTTCTTGGCATGCTTGGCTGAGGGGCGGAAAGCTATGGGTGTGGTGGTCAAGCCAGTGCAGCATGGTGTTGTTTGTTGCGGGTGAGGGTTTTTTGTCTCGGAGAATTGCGTTTGTGAGGTTTGTGAGTTTGCCTGCATGCGTTCAATGCAAGCTTCGCCAGTATGCCATGGCCTAAGGGCTTGAGGCTATTCCTGCTGGGGATTGAGTTGGTGGCGAGAGCGGCGCAGTGAGGCAGAGTGCTAGCCAGATGTTCGGGCGTTTTTGCTTTGCTATTTTGGGTTTGTTCATCGCTCGAGCGGCTGGGGGCGTGTGCTAATCTGCCTCATCTACTGGGGTGTCTTTTTTGCATTGTCGGCGCGGTGCTTGAGTTTGGAGATTTTATGAATCAAACGGTTGCTGGCTCTGATGGAGAGGTGCATGGGGTGCAGCCAATGCTTGGCTCGGTGTCTGCGGCGAGCCTGATTTTGGTTGTTGAGGATTCGACGAGTATGCGGCAGAGCTTGGTGCATATTTTGTCCTTAGCTGGGTTTCAGGTTGATTCTGCTGCGCATGGTGTGGAGGCTTTGCAGTGTATGGCACGGCGCAAGCCCGATCTGGTGCTGAGCGATGTGATGATGCCGGTGATGGATGGCCATGCTTTGTTGGTGGCGATGCGCTCGGATAGCGTGTTGATGCAAATTCCGGTGATTTTGTTGTCGTCGCTGGCTGACCATGCGTCTTTGCGTCATGCGATGAATCTGGGGTCGGATGATTATTTGACCAAGCCTTGTTTGCCCGACGATTTGTTGCTGGCGATCAGAACTCGCTTGGCGCGGAGCGCGCAGCAGCGGGCGGAGAGTGCGCGTTTGGCGGTTGAGACGCAGCGCTTACGCCATGTTGATGCTTTGACTGAGCTGCCGAATCGCGATGCTTTACTT
>JAZKFR010000171.1:17672-22783 GCA_040386295.1 Pseudomonadota bacterium
GCAGGCTTTGGCGGCGGCGAGTCGGGCGCAGAGGCGTTTGGCTTTGATGGTGCTTGGGCTTGATGGCTTTAGCCGGATCAACGATTCTTTGGGTTATGCCTTGGGCGATGTGTTGTTGCGTGCGGTGGCGGATCGTTTGCAGGCTGAAATTGATCGTTCGATTGGTGGGCGCGCTTTGGAGGGCGCCGGTGGTTTGGCTCGGTTGCGCGGTGATTTGTTTGCGCTGAGTTGGGTGGTCGGGCCGTATGAGTCGATTGATGTGGTGGATGATTTGGTGCGCCGTTTGTTAGTTGACTTGGCTGAGCCGATCAATGTGGGCACACAAGATGTTTTTTTGGCGGCGAGTGTCGGCATCAGTATTTATCCCGAGGATAGCCAAAGCGCAGAGGCTTTGTTGGCGCATGCTGAGATTGCGGTGCATGAGGCAAAGCGTAGCGGTGGCGGGCGTTTTTCTTATTTTTCGGCGAGCATGAACGCGGCGGCAGCGGAGCGTTTGCGGTTGCACAATGATTTGCATCGGGTGTTGCAGCGGCATGAGTTGTTTTTGCATTACCAGCCGCAAATCTCGGTGATTAGCGGGCGCATTGTCGGGTTTGAGGTCTTGTTGCGTTGGCAGCATCTTGAGCTTGGTTTGGTGCCGCCGGCGCGGTTTATTCCGATTGCTGAGGAGAATGGCCAGATTTTGCCGATTGGCGCTTGGGTTTTGGAGGCGGCTTGCGCGCAGTTGAAAGCCTGGCTTGATGAGGGTTTTGGCCCTTTGCGCGTGGCGGTGAATTTGTCAGCGCGGCAGTTTGCTGATGGTGATTTGTGTACTTTGGTCAGTGATGTATTGGCGCGCACCGGTTTGCCCACGGCGAGTTTGGAGCTTGAGATTACTGAGGGGACCGCGATGCAGGGCGCTGAGCGGACGATCTCTATCATGCACAGGCTGAAGGCGCTGGGGGTGAGTCTAGCGCTTGATGACTTTGGCACGGGCTATTCGAGTCTGTCTTATCTCAAGCGTTTTCCGATTGATGTGCTGAAAATCGATCAATCTTTTGTTCGAGACATTACGACTGATCCGGCGGATACGGCGATTACCCGCGCTTTGGTTTTGCTGGCGCGTAGTTTTGGTATGTCGGTGATCGCGGAGGGGGTTGAGGATGCCGAGCAGTTACGCTTTATTGCTGAGCTGCGTTGCGAGGATTATCAGGGTTATTACTTTAGCCGCCCTTTGTCGGCACAGGATATTACTCAGTTGTTGCAACGGCAGAGCCTGCTGCCGCTGCTTTGAGTTGCGGCTCGTCGGAGCCTTTTGCTTTAGTTTCCTTTGCTTTGTTCCGTGCTTTGTGCGCTGATCGCTTGTAGTTCATAAAGCGCGTCAAGCGCTGCTTTGGGGCTTAGGTTGTTGAGGTCTAGGCTGTCGAGTTTGTTCAGCGCCGGGTGTTTGGCTGGGCTGCTTGCTGTTGCTGGTTGCTTGAGCGCTGGCATTGTGGCAAACAAATCTGCTTGGCGGGGCGTGTTGGCGGGGGCTGAGTGCGCCGCTCTTTGTTCTAATTCGCGTAGTTGCTGGCGTGCGATTTTGAGCACGCTCTGGGGCACCCCAGCCAGAGCGGCGACTTGGATGCCGTAACTTTGGTTGGCCGGGCCGTTTTCTACGCTGTGCAAAAAAACAATCCGTTCGCCGTGTTCAACGGCATCTAGATGTACGTTGGCAAGCTTGGGGTATTCGTTGGCGAGTTGCGTTAGTTCAAAGTAGTGCGTGGCAAACAGGGTGAGGCTGCGGTTTTTTTCGAGTAGGTGGCGGCAGATGGCAAAGGCGATGGCGAGGCCGTCGAAGGTCGAGGTGCCGCGCCCTATTTCGTCCATCAAGACTAGGCTGTGTTCGCTGGCGTGGTGCAGGATGCTGGCTGATTCGGTCATTTCGACCATGAAGGTTGAGCGTCCTGAGGCGAGATCGTCGGCGGCGCCGATGCGGGTGAAAATTTGATCAAGTGGGCCAATTAAGGCGCTGCGTGCAGGAACGAAGCTGCCGATGTGCGCGAGCAGGGCGATCAAGGCGGTCTGCCGCATATAGGTTGATTTGCCGCCCATGTTCGGCCCGGTGATGAGGAGCAGGCGGCGTTGCGCATCGAGCCGGGTGTCGTTGGCGATGAAGGATTCTTTGCCTTGCGCGCTGGATCGATTGGCGAGCTCGTTTTCGACGACGGGGTGGCGCCCGCCTTGAATATGCAAACCGGGTTGATCGGTGAACTGCGGGCGGCAATAATTTTGTTCGTGCGCTAGCTCGGCTAGGCTGGCCAGCATGTCGAGCTGGGCGATTGCTCGCGCGATGCTTTGTAGGGTGGGTAATGCGCCTTGCAGGCTGTCTAAAACGCCGCCGCTGCCTTCGTAGAGGAGCTTTTCGCGGGCGAGTGCGCGTTCTTGCGCCGAGAGTGCTTTGTCTTCAAAGCTTTTTAGCTCGGGCGTGATGTAGCGTTCGGCATTCTTGAGCGTTTGTCGGCGTCGATAGTCGTCTGGCGCTTTGTCGGCGTTGGCATTGCTGATTTCTATATAAAAACCATGGACACGGTTGTATTCGACTTTGAGGTTGGCGATGCCCGTGCGTGCGCGTTCGCGTGTTTCAAGGTCGAGCAAAAAGTCGCCGCAGTTGTTTTGCAATGCGCGCAATTCGTCTAGCTCTGCATCGTAGCCATCGGCGATGACACCGCCGTCGCGCAATAAGGTTGCGGGTTCAGGGGCGATGGCGCGGCATAGTAATTCAAGCGCTGCCGTTGGCGTGGACAGCAGTTGTTGCAGGTTTTGTAGTAGCGGCGAATTGAGATCATTGAGCGGATTTTGTAGCTCGCTTAAACGGGCGAGGCTGTCGCGTAGGCTGGCGAGGTCGCGCGGACGTGCGCTATACAGGGCGATGCGGCCCGCGATGCGTTCGATATCGGCAAAGCCGCGTAGGGCTTGGCGTACTGTGCGTGAGGCTGGTGTTGCCTGAGCGAGCAATGCCGCAATTGCGGCGTGACGTGCGCTGGGGATGGCGGGGTCGCGCAGGGGGTGGTGTATGGCATGGCGCAGCGCGCGCGATCCCATACTGGTGATGCAGCGGTCGAGTAGGCTAAAAAGGGTGGGAGCGGCTTGTCCGCGCAGTGTTTCGCTCAATTCGAGGTTGCGTCGCGTCGCTGCGTCTAGGCCAAGAAATAGCCCGTCGCGTTCGACGAGCAGCGCGCGCACGTGCACTAGGTCTCGGCTTTGCGTGCTTTTGGCGTAGCGCAGCAGCGCGCCGGCTGCAGCCAGCGCAGGGGCTAAGTCTTCTGCGCCAAAAGCGGCCAACGAGGTGGTGGCAAAGTGGGCGCAGAGTTCGCGCTTGGCCGTTTCACTATCGAAATGCCAGGCGGGCTGGCGACTACTGGTGAAAGATTTTAGCGCTGGCGGCGCATGATTTTCGCTGGGCTGTGCGCTGTCTGGCACGATGATTTCGGCGGGGCGTATGCGTTCTAAGGTCGCGGCGACTTGCGCGTTGGGCACTTCGCACAGGCGAAATTCGCCACTCGCCAGGTTGAGCCAGGCTAAACCTGCTTTTTTTTGCGCGCTGGGTGCGTAGAGGGCGAGCAGCAGTTGATCGCGTTTTTCGTCTAATAAGGCGGCGTCGGTCAGCGTGCCGGGCGTAATGATGCGTGCTACCGCGCGCTCGACAGGGCCTTTGCTGTTGGCCGGGTCGCCGATCTGTTCGCAAATCACCACTGATTCGCCGAGTTTGAGCAGGCGGGCAAGATATTGCTCTGCTGCGTGGTAGGGCACACCCGCCATTTTGATCGGCGTGCCCGCGCTTTGCCCACGGGTGGTGAGGGTGATGTCGAGTAAACGCGCAGCTTTTTCTGCATCGTCAAAGAACAGCTCGTAGAAATCACCCATGCGATAAAACATCAGCGTGTTGGGGTGCTGTGCTTTGAGGTTCAAGTACTGACGCATCATCGGCGTGTGCTTGTCGAGTTTGCTTTGCTCTTCTTCAGTCATCGTTGTTCTGGATTAAATAATTTTTCGTGCACGACAGGGACGTATGGCCGTTGCTTCATTGCGTGGCACGTGCAGGGCGATCATTTTATGCTTGAACGCAGACACTTTGCGCACAAAGCTTGCTGCAAATGCGCTTTGTTTTGTGGCAGACAGGTGCTTTGGTACTTCTGGTGCTGGCGTTTTGTTTGCACTACAGCACTAAGCAGCGCTAAGGCGCTAAGAAAAAAAATGAACTTTTTCTGAAAAATTGCCACGAAGAGTAAAGAGGCTGTGATTCAAGCTGCCTTTACCGATGAGTTTTAGCTAGGCAAAAACGCTCATCGTGGGGAAAAAATAATAGTAAAAAATATATATTTTAGAGATTGATAGATTTGATTCGATTTTTTATGTAAAGGCTTGCAGATAATGACGCGTCAGGTAACAAATAATGGAAATTCAGGAGCAGTATTTCCATTAAATTCAACAAAGAATTGTGGTGATGATTTATTTTCAAGGATAAGTGGTTTAGAAATTGCTGATAAATATGAGTTTATACTGCGTTGCTTTACATTTTTTGATGAGCATTACATCAGTATATTGAGAAACCTAAATTTACTAAATCTTGATTATTCTGACGCATCTTCTAATTTGCGCAGTCTTAATCTGGTAATTCTAGGTTTTATTGAAGGCAGTAAACATCAAGAAGATTTTGAAAATATAGGAATTTTTTTGACTTATCTAGGATCGGAACAACGGTCTGAAATGTTAAAGAAGTGCGATGATATCCACATCAAAGAGGTTAAATTTTGCTTTGGTGTCGATTATTTTCTGAGCAATCATGATCAGTTAAAACTTTTTTTGTCATCATCTGAAGGCCTTTCTATTACACCCAGAAATGCGATTACTAAATTATTCATTGAAAAAAATGATGAATTTATATCGCATTTGTTAAAAACATGCGCTTCTTCTCATAAGAATAGAGAAACGATAAAAATTATATTAGGTGATAAAAAACCTAGTGTGTACGCCGGTTTGGCTGTTGATGCAGTATTGGTCGCGGCAGAGTCAGGCGATACTGAATTGTTGAAGCTATTTTATGAACACGGCGTGAACCTTGTAAAATCGCAAGGTGCTGGTTTAGATAC
>JAZKFR010000172.1:0-3440 GCA_040386295.1 Pseudomonadota bacterium
CTTGCGCCGCTAAAATTCGTTCTAGATAGAGCTGACGTAGCGCTTTGCTGAGCGGTGTCCCCCTTGCCGCAAGCGCACCTTCAATCTTGTTGTTTAGCTCAGTTTCTTGTGCTTTCCTGGTTTTCGCGTTGTGCACAAGCCCATAAGCCGCCGTGACCGCTGCTACGCCAGCGGCGGCTGTTCCTAGAATGTTTCCTAAATGGGGTGCTATATGTTTTTCGTAGTACGTCGGGAGGCGTACTAGCTCAGTGGCGATATCGTAATGATTTTTGGCATTTTCCATCTCGCCTATCGCTGCATAAGTTCCTGCTAGTTTTTCATGCGCAGAAACTAGGTTTGGATCTAAAGAAATGGCTTGTTTTAGGGGTTCTATGACAAATTCGATAAGTTCATGCTGTCTTGTGCTTCGGTAATACGGCAGAACAGTTTCGCCATTGTTAGGATCGACGTGCTGTGCCCGCAGTTCTGCTCTAATTGTGATGAGGTGCCCTGTTGCTAAATGTAAATAGCAGGCTGCTGCTAATGTACGATCATGCTTGCTCATTTCTACAAGCACGTGTACCGCGTCGAGGTAAGGTTTTGCCTTGCCTTCTTTCCTGTCTAGCCCTTTTGCATAGTCAGCAGCGATAGCGAAAAAGAAGCTTTTGTAGAATGCGAGCAATAGCCGTTCATGCACAGCTTTATGCTCGGCCGGTGCTTTGAATGCTTCTTCAAATTTTTTTCTGCTGACAAGCGTTTTACCTTCTCTAAGTGCCACAACGCCTTCAATAAATGGGCGCATAAACGAATTTGCCGATTGTAGGGCGAAGTTATGAATTTCTGTGTGTTCTGTGGTTGTAAGATCAAGGCTTAATAGGTTTGTGTCTTGCGGCTTAAGTATTGATTTTAAGTAGAGGATCAGATCTTGGGTAATTATTACTCTCTCAAGTGATCTTTCTCCAAGTGGTTTTAGATAGTTAAGGGATTTTATTTTTTCGTTGTCTGGCTTGCCAAACTGGCCGGAAAACTCCACTTCCTCGAGTATCGCGCCTCCAGGGTCTTTGCTATGGTTACTTTTAAGTTCTTTTTCTTCTGTATCCGACTGTTTGGCGATCTTCATGTGTTCGACCGCTAAGCGCAGGTCACCACATGCTGCGTGAGCATAAGCCAATACCTCTCTAGCTTGGATGTGATAGGGATTTCTCACGAGTGCCTGCTCGGCATGTTCCATGGCAGCGACTACGTGGTTTTGAGCGCAAAAACCTGGATTCTCGGAGTTCGCCCCATGCGAATGGCCCTGATCCCAATATATTGAGGCCATGACAGCGTATATGTTTGGATCATTTGGATGAATCTTTTTATAAGCTTTTAGATGTTGTTCTGTCTGATCAAAGCGGCTTAGCCCGTTGTAGGCTGTAGCTAGAGCACCATGAGCCATTCCTTGTCCAATTTCAGATAGTCCTGATTTTAGTGCTTTGTCCAATAGCGCAACGATTTGTTCAAATTTTTTCGATCCGTCAGAAAGCATATATATGCCTTTGTGCAGCTCAATGTAGCCAGGGTGAAACAGATCTGGTTGCGCGCCAATTTGATGAAGAAGTGCTACCTCATCTTTGTTTACTGTGATCGTCCACCTTAGGATGCCACCAAGACGACACTCTTTTTCAAGCTCAAAGTCTTCTGCTAATTGAGCCAAACTTGGCAAATCAGGTAATTTCTCCAGTTCGTACAAGGCGGTGCTTTTTGTGTTCTCTTCTAGCCCTCTTTTAACGGAAATTGATAAATCTCGTGATATTTCAGAAATACTGACCCCTTCCACCCATTTTTTAGCAAGCTCTATGTGCGTAGATAGGCGCGAAATACACTCGTCTTTGACTCTTTGTAACATCGCGCCCACTTTCCCCAGTGCTTGCGCGTAAATCAGTAAATGATCCGGGATGCGTTTCTGGAAGTGGTCTAGGGCGGCTACTAAGAGCAGCAAATCCAATTTCCCCAACAGCTCAGAATCTGCTTGCCCGCCTTCCAGAAAGCCCATATTGGTACGTATGCTGGTGATCAGCTCAGGCACATCTCTGCCCTCCTGTCCTGTTCCTACACTGTCCAGAAGGTCTAAAAAATTGAGCGTCTCCTGCTCGTTCCTTTCGAGCTCTGTTGGCGTCATGAGAGCGAAATCGGCGTGATTTGGCTCGAGTGGATTGAGCTGAGGGGCGGCAAGTACATCGATCGCCCCGGCTGAGGTCGCTAAATCTCTGTTTGGGCCTGCGCTTGAATGAGTTGCTTGAATGAGTCCCGTCATATTCCGTCACCTTGAATTTAAAAATAAGCGTTCTATTTGGTTAGTGGTCGCTGTGCAGAAAAGGTTCCATGACTTGAGTTTCTTGGGCGGATGCACTACAAATTTTTGCGTTTGTTACGTTAAAAAAACGCATAGCTAGAGCGCGAAACATCCGTGAATGTTTTGGCCGGATGTTAAAATTCTGGGTTTTTTAGAATCTTGTTTTAGCTAAGTGCTTTTTTCTTGTTAACCCGCTAATTTTTATTGGAATACCATGACTTCTTCTCTTTTTAGCGCCGTTGCGATGGCGCCGCGCGACCCGATTTTGGGTCTCAATGAATCGTTCAACGCAGACCCGCGTAGCAACAAAGTTAACCTCGGCGTCGGTGTTTACTTTGATGAAAACGGCAAAATCCCCCTGCTTAACGCGGTAAAAATTGCTGAGAAAGCGCGTTTAGAAAGTATGCCGCCGCGTGGTTATCAACCGATTGAGGGTGCTGTGGCGTACAACCAAGCCGTGCAAAATTTATTGTTTGGACAAGATCCCGCTGCGGTGGCTTTAGTCCAAGCCGGGCGTGTGCTGACAGTGCAAGCCTTGGGTGGAACGGGTGCGTTGAAAGTGGGGGCTGACTATCTTAAGCAATTGCAGCCCGATGCAACGGTTTATATCAGCGACCCGAGCTGGGAAAACCATCGTGCTTTGTTCGAGGCAGCGGGTTTTCCGGTTGATGTTTATCCCTATTACGATGCCGCGACGCGCGGGGTTGATGCGGTGGCGATGCAGGCCAAACTCAGCACCTTGGCAGCGGGGTCGATCATCGTACTGCACGCGTGTTGTCACAACCCAACCGGTGCTGATTTGTCGGCGGTGGAATGGCAGGCAATCATTGAGATTATCCGTGCTCGCCGTCTGATTCCCTTTATCGATATGGCGTATCAAGGTTTTGCCGATAGCATTAGCGAAGACGCGCTGGCGCTGAATTTGTTTGTGGCTTCGGGCTTGAATTTCTTCGTTTCTAGTTCCTTTTCAAAATCGTTCTCGCTTTACGGTGAGCGCGTCGGTGCTTTGTCGGTGGTGACCGACAATCAAAATGAAACGGCTTGCGTGCTATCGCAAATCAAGCGTGTGATTCGCACCAACTACTCGAATCCGCCCCTGCATGGCGGCAAGGTCGTTGCAACCGTG
>JAZKFR010000172.1:3450-4666 GCA_040386295.1 Pseudomonadota bacterium
GCCAACGCACGGCGGCGCCGTGGTCAGCGCCGTGTTGGCCAGCAGCGAGTTGCGGCAGATGTGGGAAAGCGAGTTAGGCAGCATGCGTGAGCGCATTCGTGCCATGCGTGTTGGCTTGGTCGACAAGTTGCACAGCAAAAACAAGGCGCAAGACTTTTCGTTCATCGTCGCGCAACGCGGCATGTTTTCTTATACCGGCTTGAGCGCTGAGCAAGTCGAGCGTATGCGCAGCGAGTTTGGTATTTACGCTGTGAGTACCGGGCGTATTTGTCTGGCCGCCTTGAATACAAAAAACATTGAGTTGGTAGCAGAGGCGATTACGGCAGTCAGCGCGCCTTGATTTGCTGAGCCCGCTTAAAGCGAGAAACCCCCTTTGTTTTGAGTTTGCAGAGGGGGTAAGCGATTCATCAGCCACCCCTGTTTAAGCACGGCTGCTGCTGAGTTTTCTGCCTATTTCAATGCGCCTTAAACCCGGCATTTTGTTGTGTTCTTGATTTTGCCTTGCTAGAGCAAGCTCTTCGCTTCGCATGCACGCTTCGTGTTCCGTTTTCAATGAAAATTGAGATTAGTCGCGCTTACTTTGCCGAGGACGTGCAGTATCGGCAGCGTGCGCCGCAGCGTGCGCCATTGCGTGCACGATCAGCTGCCCCGCGCTAGACGTGCTTTGTGCTTGCGCATCTTGTTGTGCTTACACGCACGCGGAGGGTAAGGCGCTGCGCCTTGATGATTTTGCGTAGTGTGTTTTGAGGCGTGCTATTTCGTGCTGGCGTGGCTTGTCCCCGAACGGCTTATCGAGCTTGATGGGCTCGATTTTTATCCCGGCTTAAGGTAAATAACGGATGGCAGCAACGTAGGAGTTTGAGCGAAATACTGGCTCAAAAATTAGGCGCGACTGTAGTATAAAAAAGGTGAAAAATCAGGCGGAAAATCGAACTTCTAAGCCAGGTTCAGCGCGCTGACTTAAAGGCAAAAAGTCGCTGCCTTGTGTGTAAAAACAGCCTTGCCTGTGCACAACACCGGCGCACAACTAAACCACTTTGTAAGACCTCTGCACAAGCGACTACGCGCTCACTGACCAGCATCATTCCCTCGCCCACTTGTGGGAGAGGGTGCCCCGTAGGGGCGGGAGAGCGCTGCGTGTGATCGGAAGAACGTGAACAAGCAGGGGGCGATATTGGCACTTTTGAGGTGTGCCGTGACTGATTTTGGCTGCGGG
>JAZKFR010000173.1:0-11616 GCA_040386295.1 Pseudomonadota bacterium
TTGGCTACTAATGCCGTCATCATGATTGAGCGTGTAGTTAATCGCCTCAATTCGATGTTTGTAAGAATTGCTATCGGTTGAGCTGTGCGAGCGACCAATAGTGTGTGTTGATTTGACGCCAAGTTCGACCTCTAAAGGACCAATAAAGGTCTCAAAAAAAGAGAGGAAAAGTGCGTTGGCTTGACGCAAAATGCTGTTTAAATCTGGTTCGATAAGCGTCGTAAAAACAACAGGGCGTACGCCATCTTCTTGAGCTGTTTGCCGGATACGCTCGGCACAGGCTCTAGCCTTTTCTGCGGAGTTGATAAAGGGCATGCGTATTTGTCTTAAGCGTACCCCTTCAAACTGCGTTAGTAGGCTGTGCGCTAAAGTTTCTGCAGTAATTCCGGTGCCGTCTGAAACGAAAAAAACGCTACGTATTGTTTCTGTTGTCGATGCCGGGCTTGCCTGTAAATAGGGTGTTGTTGTCATCGCGCTTTATTCTTTTCAGAGTCGTATTTGTAAAAAATATTTATTCTAGATTTTTTAATAAAAATCTAGAGCTTCGTCTTAAAAAATGTCTTAATTAGTTTTATGATTTTGTCCAAAATTTCTTGTTTTTTGGTGATTGCTAAACAACTTATTGCTGAGGTACCCTCTGCCGGTATCAGTACTGCTGTCCGTCCCGTTTTCATCGTAGATGTTTTTACCTGACTTTGCTTGGGAAATATTAAGGTTTCTTTATGTTGACTCTGCCAGTTTCTGCACCACTAGAGATGAGCAATTTTGTGCAAGCTGGCCACGAATTGCTTGAAAATTTTTTTCGTTTCCTTAAGCTTCAGGAAGCCTCTAATTCCTTTTCGATCGATGAGGATAAGTTTGGTGTTTTGTTAAATCAATACGTGACTGATCATCGTCAGTTATGGGGTGCGATTTCATCGGGACAAGCTGTTTCGCCCGATTGTGTGGAATCTTTTGTGCGGCATGAAGATCGCCGCTTTTCTGCGGATGATTGGCGCGCAAGCCCCGTTTTTAATTATATACACCAAGCATATTGTTTAAATTCTGCTTTAATTCTTAACTCTATCGATACTTTATCAATAGAACAAGGAAAGGCAAGGGATCGACTACGTTTTCTGGCGCGGCAATATGTTGATGCTTTATCCCCCGCTAATTTTGCCGCAACAAATCCTGAATTTATTCGTCGTGCCATTGCTACTCAGGGCAACAGTATTACTGATGGAATCAATCTATTGATTGAGGATTGCCGTAAAGGCCGTATTTCTATGAGTGATGAATCGGCTTTCGAGCTTGGCGTTAACCTTGCTACGAGTGTTGGTTCGGTCATCTATGAAAACGAATTGATCCAGTTGATTCAATACAAATCCTTGACTGAGGTAGTGGGGCAACGCCCCTTGTTAATCGTTCCGCCTTGTATCAATAAATATTACATCCTCGATCTGCAGCCGCAGAATTCTTTCGTCCGTTATGCGCTTGAGCAGGGCAATACTGTTTTTTTAATTTCTTGGAAAAATGTGTCTGACGAACAAGGGCATTTGACTTGGGATGATTATCTTCAAAAAGGGCCTATTTCTGCTCTTTCCGTCATTCAAGATATTTGCCAAATTGAGCAAATCAATGCACTTGGTTTTTGTATTGGCGGTACTTTGCTTACGACTGCTTTGGCAGTTCTTTCTGCGCGGGGTCAAGAATGTGTTGCTAGCCTAACTTTATTAACAACTTTGCTTGATTTCTCAGATACAGGGGAAATCGGTTTGTTTGTTGATGAATCTACTTTGACAGCGCGCGAAGCGGCGATGGCAAGCTCGGGCATCGTATTGGGGCGTGAGCTAGCGACTGTTTTTTCTACTTTGCGTGCGAACGATTTGGTTTGGCATTATGTTTCCAGTAATTATTTGAAGGGGATCAAACCACCGGCTTTCGATTTGTTGTTTTGGAATGCGGATAGCGCGAATTTGCCTAGCCCTTTTATTTCTTGGTATCTGCGCCATCTTTATTGTGAGAACAGTTTACGTGTGCCTGGCAAATTGAGTATCTGCGATTCGCCGGTTGACCTCACTCGTTTACGCATGCCCAATTACTTGTTAGCAGCTCGTGAGGATCATATCGTTCCTTGGCAGACAGCCTATGCTAGTGCCGCCTTACTTGGCGGTGATTCTCGCTTTGTGCTTGCGGCTAGTGGGCATATTGCTGGGGTCGTAAATCCCGCGCATAAAAACAAACGGAGTTTTTGGTCTAACGGCTCCTTAGCAGAGGACGCAGAATCTTGGTTGATTGACGCTCAGGAGCATCAAGGAAGTTGGTGGTCTGATTGGGCGTGCTGGCTAAAACCTTATGCTGGTGCTCAATCTCCGGCGCCTGCATATTTAGGCAATGCAAACTATCAGCCCATAGAAGCAGCCCCTGGTCGTTACGTAAAAGGCTTAAACTAGGCAGCGGTTGGATCAGATAACTTGATCTGGGGGCTTCTGCTCCTTGTTTCTATTTGCTATCTGTTTGAATTCCCGCCGCTTGTTTGTTGTTTATGCTTACCAGTGTGGTATTTTTTCAAGCGTTATTTTTCGCAACATCACTCGATTAGGAAGGAATTAAATATGACTCAACGTATCGCGCTTGTAACGGGTGCTGTCGGTGGCCTGGGCACTGCTATTTGCAAACAATTAGCGCTAGCAGGACACCGTGTTGTTGGCAATTATTTTCCCGGAGATCCGGCAAAAGATGCTTGGTTGGCAGCGCGTCAAGCTGAAGCCTTGAACATCGAGTTGTTTGCTGCGGATGTGTCTGATTACGATCAGTGCGCTGCGATGGTTGAAACGATTGAGAAGTCGGTTGGGCCGATTGATATTCTGGTTAATAACGCGGGAATTACACGCGATAAATTTTTCCCGAAAATGGAAAAAGCACAGTGGGATGCGGTGCTCTCGACCAATCTCGATAGTTTGTTTAACGTGACTCATAAAATCTCGCCCAAGATGGCTGAGCGTGGTTGGGGACGAATTATCAATATCGCTTCGGTCAACGGCGTGAAAGGGCAGGGCGGGCAAACGAATTATTCAGCTGCGAAGGCGGGTTGCTTGGGCTTCACCAAGGCGCTGGCTCAAGAGTTGGCGAGTAAAGGGGTGACCTGCAACGCCATTGCGCCGGGTTATATCGGCACCGATATGGTAATGGCGATTAAAGAAGAAGTGCGCCAAGCAATCATTGACACTGTGCCGATGAAACGTTTGGGCAAACCCGAGGAAATCGGTGCTTTATGTGCTTATTTGGCATCTGAATTGGCGGCTTATATGACTGGCGCAACAGTCAACATTAACGGCGGGTTACACATGTGTTGAGTCTTGCTGTCAGAGTAACGGGCTGTGATTGACGCTCTTCGGTCAGTTCTTTGGGTTGTTTTATTGCAGCCCGTTTTTGTCTGGCATACCAAAAAAGCATCAAAGAGTGCTTTTAAGTGATCTATTCTTGGAGGAGAGGTTGTTATGTCGGAGTCGTTTCGGCTGATCAAGAAGTACCCGAATCGTCGTCTGTACGATACGCAAACGAGCGCCTATATCACTTTGATTGACATTAAAGATTTAGTCATCAAAAACGAACGTTTTCATGTCCTAGATGCCAAAACTAACGAGGATTTAACGCGTAGTATTTTGCTGCAAATTATCCTTGAGGAAGAGAATTTAGGCTCCCCCCTGTTTACTGCTGAGCTTTTGGCGCAGATGATTCGCTTTTACGGTAATGCGATGCAGGGAATGATCGGTAAATATCTCGAGACCAACGTTAAAGCTTTTACTGACTTTCAAGCAAGCGTACAAGAGCAGCAATCAACTACGCTTTATGCCGATAATCCGCAGATGCAGAGTGATTTGTGGGCACAGTTTATGAATTTTCAGGGCCCTGCTATGCAGACGATGATGTCGGCTTACATGGAGCAGAGCAAGAAGATGGTGGATCAAATGCGGGATCAACTCAAAACACAGACGCGTAATATGTTTAACGCCATTCAATTGCCTGGATTTCCGCCCGATACTTTTGCTAAAGAAAGTAAAAAAGACGATAAATAAGTGCTCTTTGTTATCTTGTCATAGCACTTAGCAGCTTTTGTCTCTTCATTGTGTGGAAAAATTTTCAAGAAAAGCTTGAACTAAGAAGGCTGGCCTTGTATAATTTTTGACTCTTAAAGGCGCCCGTAGCTCAGCTGGATAGAGTACTTGGCTACGAACCAAGGGGTCGGGCGTTCGAATCGCTCCGGGCGCACCAAAATAGCAGCGGGCTAGACCTTAAAAAGTCTAGCCCGTTTTGCGTTGGTACTTTTGTCGGTGTTTGGGCCATAAATATTTCCGTTATGAGTGTTTTCTTAACGCTAAGATCATTTTTGCCCGTTGTTTCTTCTTCGTTTGTAAAATAATTTTTTGCTGCACTCCGGTTATTGATTCCCGGGTGCTTCATGGCGCTTGGAGTTTGACCGCTTAGAGTTTGACCGAACTGGAGATGCGATAAAACATGGATCTTGTTCTTCACGGCGAGGCGCTGCCTTTACTGCCTGACTCTTTGCTTGAGCAGATTGCTGTTGTGACGAAAACGCATGCTATTCAAAGACAGAGCTCTTATTTGTTTAGACTTTGCGCTGCTGAGCGAAGCTTTGCTTTTGACGCATTTTTGCCCTTGCTTGAAAACGCCAAGGTGGATTGGGCTTTTGTTGAGCCTGGGCTGAAGCTTTCAGACTTTGGTTTGATTGCATTTGATATGGATTCGACGCTCATTCTGATTGAATGTATCGATGAGTTGGCAGATTTTGCTGGGAAGAAAGCAGAGGTTTCAGCGATTACGGCAGCCGCTATGCGTGGCGAGCTGGATTATCGGGAAAGTTTGCGCCAGCGCGTTGCGGTGTTGGCTGGGCTTGATGCGCGTGTTTTGGCGCAAGTTTTTAACGAACGATTGGTGCTAACACCGGGGGCGCTAAGCTTAATTAAAGCAGTGCAGAAGGCAGGTTTGCGCACGGCGATTTTATCGGGCGGTTTTACCTACTTTACTGAGCGCTTACGTATTGAGTTGGGTCTCGACTTTGCCAGTTCTAATACGCTGGAGATAAATCACGGCAGGCTAACCGGAAGGGTGTTGGGTGAGATTGTTGATGCCCAAGCCAAAGCCAGGCACTTACTGCGTTTGCGCACCGAGCTAGGCTTGCAAAGCGCGCAGCTTATCGCGGTAGGCGATGGCGCGAATGATTTATTGATGATGGCGGAGGCGGGTTTATCTGTGGCTTATCACGCTAAAGCAGCCGTTCGCTCGCAAGCTCGTATTGCGCTAAATTTTTGCGGTTTAGATGGTTTGCTTGCTTTGTTTTCTTGAAGCATTTTTTGTCTAGTCTGACTGATTGGGTGACAGCGTATGAATGACGCTCAGGCAATCCGAGAAGAAGCTCGTTTCCCCGTCGACCGGGCAGCCTTACTCCGGCGCCTGCGCACCGTTCTGCCTGATGATGCTTTAGTCGTTGATAGCGAATTACTCCGTCCTTACGAATGCGATGCGCTGACGGCCTACCGTCAAATGCCTTTACTGGTGGCTTTGCCTGCGAATGAGTCCGAAGTACAAGCGGTGCTGCGTATTTGCCATGAACTGCGCGTTCCGGTCGTGACGCGGGGTGCAGCCACTGGCTTGTCGGGAGGGGCAATGCCCCATGCCGACGGGGTTCTGCTCTGTTTGGCAAAGCTTAAACAGATCGTCAAACTGGATCCTTTGGCGTGTACTGCCGTTGTTCAAACGGGGGTGCGTAATCTTGCTGTAGCGCAAGCAGCCGAAGCTTTTTCGCTTATTTATGCCCCGGATCCTTCTTCACAAATTGCCTGTACTTTAGGCGGGAACGTTGCAGAAAACGCGGGTGGGGTGCATTGCCTGAAATACGGGCTGACCCTGCACAATGTTTTGCAGTTACGTGCGCTGACGATCGAGGGCGAGGTGCTTACCTTTGGCAGTATGGCGCCCGACACCCCGGGTTACGATTTGCTGGCTTTGATGCACGGATCAGAAGGCATGTTGGCGGTTATTACTGAGGTGACGCTACGCTTATTGCCTCAGCCAGAAAGCGCGAAATTATTTCTCGTTTCTTTCCAAACGGTTAGCCAAGCCGCAGCAGCAGTTGCCGCGATCATCGCTGCTGGCATTATTCCCGCTGGTTTGGAAATGATGGATCAGAACGCCGTTCATGCCGTTGAGTCTTACGTTCATGCTGGCTATGACTTGACGGCAGCAGCCATTTTGCTGTGCGAGTTAGACGGTGTAGCGGATGAGATTGCAGCTGATCAAATACGTCTGCTCGCCATCCTTGAACAGAGTGGCGCAAGCCGCATTCGCGCCGCGCAGAATGAAATAGAACGGCGGCAATGGTGGGCCGGGCGTAAAGCTGCTTTTCCTGCAGTCGGTCGTTTAACGCCAGATTACCTATGCATGGACGGAACGATTCCGCGCCGTCATTTGGCGCAGATGTTACAAACAATTGCCGATCTGGCGACGCACTACGGCTTGCGTTGCGTCAATGTCTTTCACGCTGGCGACGGCAATTTGCATCCCGTGATCATGTACGACAGCAGTGTTTCCGATCAGCTTGAACGGGCGATGGCCTTTGGTGCAGAGATTCTTGAACATTCGGTACGGTTAGGCGGCAGCATCACTGGCGAACACGGGGTGGGTGTTGAGAAGCTTGCCCAGATGTGCCTGCAATTCACGCCTTCAGAAATTGCGTTGTTTCATCGTTTGAAATGGGCTTTTGACCCAGCTGGTTTGCTTAATCCAGGTAAAGCGATCCCGACCCCGGCGCGTTGTCGCGAGTACCGTCAAGCACGCGCTATGTCAGAATTTAGTCACCTGGGAGGCAGAAGTGTTGCTTGAACAATGGGGAGAGCGCATTCGTAATGCTGCGCAGAAGCGGCAGCCCCTACGTTTCCGTGGTGCTGGTAGCAAAGATTTCTACGGTCATGCACTGATCGGCGAAATACTCGATACGCGTGCTTACCGAGGAATCGTCGCTTACGAACCGAGTGAGTTATTTATCACCGCACGCTGTGGCACTACGCTCGCTGAGCTTGAAAAGACCCTGGCTGAACACGGACAAATGCTGGCTTTTGAGCCGCCTTATTTTGGCGCTGATGCCACGCTAGGGGGCTGTGTGGCATCAGGCTTGTCAGGGCCGCGTCGGGTTCAAGTAGGCGCGCTGCGCGACTTTGTCTTGGGTGTAAAAATGCTCGATGCGCAGGGAACGTCGCTGAGCTTTGGCGGACAGGTGATCAAGAACGTTGCTGGCTACGACGTGCCGCGTCTGCTCACCGGGAGCTTGGGGACGCTCGGCCTGTTATTAGAAATTTCGCTAAAAGTTTTGCCCTTGCCTGCCGCAGAAGAAACGCTGTGTTTCGCCTTGTCGCAAGAAGCTGCCCTAAAACTAATCAATAGTTGGCGTAGTCAAGCTTTGCCTGTTTCTGCATCAGCGTGGGCTGATGAGCTTTTGTCTGTACGCCTTTCTGGGGCGAGTAGTGTGCTCGATTCGTTTAGAAAAAAGCTTGGTGGCGAACGCTTAGCGCCCTCTGCAGCCCTTGCTTTTTGGACTGCCTTGCGTGAACAAACCCATTCTTTTTTCGCTCAGGATGATGCGCGTCCTTTATGGCGAATAGCGCTTCCTGCAAACACGCCTGCACTCGCATTAGCAGACGTGCAGGCGTTTTTTGAGTGGGGAGGGATGCAGCGTTGGCTACGTGGTGGCGCAGCGTCAACGATACGCGCGCTGGCAGAGCAGGCAGGAGGGCACGCTACGCTGTTTCGTGCAGACAGTGCATGCAAGACGGAAAGCGGGACTTTTCAGCCCTTGTCAGCGCCTCTGCTGAATTTGCATCGGCGCCTCAAATTGGCCTTCGATGAACAGGGGATTTTTAATCCCGAGCGGCTTTATCCGGGACTTTAACCATGCAGATTAATCTGGCCAGTATGCTCAAAGGCACAGTTGAGGGAGACGCCGCCGAGGCTATCTTGCAGCGTTGCGTTCATTGTGGTTTTTGTAACGCCACCTGTCCGACTTATCAACTGCTAGGCAACGAGCTCGATGGCCCACGCGGCCGTATTTATCTGATCAAACAAATGCTCGAAGGACAAGACGTAACGCGTAAAACGCAGGTTCATCTTGATCGTTGCTTAAGCTGTCGCGCTTGTGAAACGACCTGTCCGTCCGGCGTGCAATATCACCGTTTGCTCGATATTGGTCGCGCCTTCATCGCGCAGCGTGTGCGTAGACCCCTTGCGACGAGAATGCTTCGAGGTATTTTGTGCGCTGTTTTGCCGCGCCCTCGTTTGTTCTCGTTTTTGCTGCGTTTGGGTCAAGCGGCACGCCCTTTTCTGCCTCGATTCTTAGCAACTAAAGTGCCGCTCGGTGAGTCGGTCGAGAGCGGGCGAATGCTCAGCCAGCCGCTTGCGCAAGCGCAGCGAACGATGTTGTTGTTGACCGGCTGTGTTCAACCCAGCCTAGCACCGCAAACCAATGCCGCTGCGCGGCGCGTTTTGCGCCATTTGGGCATTGAGCTGATGAGCGGAGACAAACAACAAGGCTGTTGCGGCGCTGTGCGTTACCACTTAGACGAACAACAAGCAGCCTTGCAAGAGATGCGGCGAATGATCGACGCCTGGTGGCCGCTGGTCGAAGATGGGCGTGTTGAAGCCATCGTCATTACGGCGTCTGGCTGTGGTGCGCAGGTGCGCGATTACGCAGAATTGCTCAGGCACGATGCGCTCTATGCCGAAAAAGCCGCGTGCATTTCGGCGTTGACGCGTGATATTGCTGAGATTGTTACAGCGGAGCAAAACACCTTGCGCGAGCGGTTGAGCGCGCTGTCGACAGCGCGCTCAGAACGAGAACGGGCATTAGGCGCGCCGCGCTCAGAAGCACAACGTGTCGCTTTTCATTCACCTTGTACTTTGCAGCACGGACAAGCGATTCGTAACGTCGTTGAACCTTTGCTCACGTTGGCCGGCTACGACCTGACCCCAGTGACTGACGCACATCTATGCTGCGGCTCTGCGGGTACTTACTCTATCTTGCAAGCACAATTGTCAGAACAATTACGTGATAACAAGCTAAAAGCGCTCAAAGCCGGTGCGCCGACGCTGATTGCGACAGCCAACATCGGCTGCCAAATGCACTTGCAAGCGGCCAGCGATATTCCCGTTCGTCACTGGATTGAATTGCTCGACGCGTGTTTGTCGGCGTCGCCCACATCATTATCGCGATAGTCAGCAAAGCCGCCGCCAGATCACCGGAGCCCAGCCTAATTGGTCTGCTGATCGCAGGCTCATAGTTCTCAATCAGCAGCCGACCAATGGCGCTATGGCGCTACGTACGGTCTGCTTTCTACTTGGCTCTAGCGATCCTGCTGTGCTACTTTCAAAACCAATACAGGGAGAACGTGATGGAGACTTCTTTAGCAAAGCAGCAGCGCTGTTTTCTGGTTCGTGCTGCGCAAATATCTGGATTCACGCTCATAGAACTCATGATTGTCGTCGCCATCATTGGCATTCTGGCCAGTGTCGCGATGCCTTCGTACACAGACTATGTGCTGCGTGGAAAATTAAGCGAGGCCTACAGCACGCTATCAACCATGCGTGTGCAAGCCGAGCAATATTTTCAGGATAAAGGCACTTACGTTGGCTTTCCTTGCACCCCCGGTAATGGGACCTCATATTTCGCATATAGCTGTACTCCGACCCCTACAGTCTCCGCTTATACCATCGTAGCTACGGGCACTGCCGCTGGTGGCACTAATGGGTTTATATTTACCATTGATCAAAGTAATGCCAAAACCTCGACAGGCGGGAGTGGTTGGACGAATGGTAATAATTGTTGGGTACGTGCTCGGGCGGGAACGTGCTAAACCTCAGCCGATTCCGCTCTAGGCCTCAATCAGGGGGCGGTTTCTCGCTGATTGAGCTGATGATAGTGATTGCTATTCTTGGTGTTGCTTTGACCTTAGGCGTCCCCAGTTTCAAGGTTTGGATTCAAAACACCAAAATTAGAACCGCCGCCGAATCAATATCGTATGGCCTAAGCCTAGCCAGAAGCGAAGCCATTCACCGCAATGTCGCAGTGCGTTTCTCTCTCACTTCGGCTACCAGTACCGGCTGGTCTGTCGCGCTTGATAGCACCCCGCTGGTGTTTCTGCATCAGCGTAGTGCTAACGAAGGCTCGCTCGGGGTGACGGTTACGGTGACGCCGGCAACGGCTGTTGCACTGACCTTCAGTGCTTTAGGTAGAAAGCAAGCGAACATGACGGGAGTGGGGCCGAGTCTGACGCAGATTGACGTTGATTCAGACACGCTCACGGCTGACGAGAGTCGCAACCTAAGAATTCTCATCAATGCCGGTGGTGGTAGTCGTCTTTGCGATCCTGAGCTGGCTGCCACCGATCCGCGCGCCTGCTAGACAAAAATCCCTATGAAAACATCGCGCCAGATACCCAAAGCTCAAAGCGGCGTCGCCTTGATCGAGGCCATGATTTCTATTTTGCTCTTTGCCATCGCTATACTAGGTTTGATCGCTTTACAAATGAACGCAGTACGCTTCTCTACTGACGCAAAATACCGCTCAGTCGCTTCTTTGTTGATAGATCAAATGATTTCTGAAATGCGTGTAGCCGACCCCTTATTGCTTGCCGGCTATGCCTTAACCGATACTGGTGCTACTAGCAGCGCGGCTAGCACTGCCTGGGCGAACAAGGTCAAGGCATCATTGCCGGGCGTTCATGCTGCTAGCGCCGGTGATCAAAGCACTTTGCCGACGATTAGAGTCGTAGAAACAACGAATACCGCGCTTAACTCTACAGTTAGGCAGGTAATAATCACGGTTTTTTGGGCATTGCCTGGGCAGACGACGGATGCGCATCAGCACCAAATTTCGGCTTTCATCGGTGCCACATGAAAAAAACACCCGAAACTATCGCTTACCAAAACGCCTCAGGCTTTAGCTTGATTGAGGTGATGGTCGGGCTAACCGTTGGCTTAATTGCTTTGGTCGTCGTGGCTCAGGTTTTTACTGTATTTGAAGGGCAGAAACGCAGCACAACCTCAGGCGGAGAAGCGCAGGTCAACGGCAGTCTCGCTTTATATTCGATCGAAAATAGCGCACGCCAAGCAGGTTATGGCCTAAACGATAGTTTGACAGCGGGCTGCCAAACTTTGGCGCGTAACCCCACTACTCCTCACAATACCGTCACACTGACCTTGAGTCCTGTGATGATTAAACAAGGACTGAATGGTACATCAGACGAGATTAGTTTTAGCTACGGCAGTGCTACGCAAACCATGGGGGGCTCCACGCTGTTAACGCCCAACCTTCATTCCCCTATCAGCAACTTTTCGCTCAGCAGCGGCTTTGGTTTCTCGGTTAAAGACTTCTTCCTCGTTGCTGAAGCAGGCAAAAAATGTTCTCTATTTCAGGTTACTGATATATCTAATAGCGCCACGTTAAGCCATGCCGGTGGTACAGCGTCCAAGTACAACGACCCTGAGCGTGGCAGCATCGACTACATGGCTGGTCAGGCCATGGTTTACAACCTCGGATCGACGCCTGTCGTAGGGACCTACAAAGTA
>JAZKFR010000174.1:0-2909 GCA_040386295.1 Pseudomonadota bacterium
TCCTCAAACAGCAGAACAAACGTCGGAACGAGGGCTTAAGGTAGTGCCATTGGGGACAGATTCGATTGATACATTGCGGCAAGACAGGCTCAGCGAGATCAATATTGACCAAGAAATTTGGGATGGTGGGGCGTGAGTGATTCGAACACTCGACCTACGGATTAAGAGTCCGCTGCTCTACCAACTGAGCTAACGCCCCGAAGCGGGAGGGGTACAACAGGTACGGCTGGCTAGCGATTCGAGTGCAGTACACAAAACACTCAAAAACCACACGAGAGACAGCGCACAAATGAGGGCGCGATTATCAAGTGCGCTGGGCAAATCGTCAAGGTTTGCCTTGCGCGCGTGGCACAGCGGCGATCGATTGGCTCGTGTTGATTTTTTCTCGTGCGGTGCTTGAGCAAGGTAGACTCAGACCTACTCGCCAACAGCTAAGGCTCATTTATCCCCGCAACGAAACACGAAGCGAGCCTGCGCACCGCTGACATTGCTTGAGCAAGCTGAGGCGCAGACAGCCCAAATAGACTGCGCCGCCAAAGCAAACACCCTGACCCAACCCAGATAAACTTCGTACGAGCCTCAAGAAAGCTCCAAGAAAGCGTCAAACAAAGTTCAACAAAACCTATCTAAACTCATTTTCCGCCGCCTTTAACTTCTGCCCAAAACGCTATGCCTCGCTTATTTCAATCGCTCAATTTGCCTACCTTAACTGCCTACGCGCCCTTTCTCTTCGTGTTTTTGTGGAGCACGGGTTTTGTCGGCGCCAAGCTCGGGCTGCCTTACGCCGACGCGCTGACCTTCCTATTAGTACGCTACCTCTTGGTGATTGCCTTGATGGGTCTCTTGGTGTTCTGCACGCGCGCGCCGTGGCCGAGCGATCCTTGGCAATTTCTACACATTGGCGTTTCGGGTGTTTTGGTGCACGCCGTTTATTTGGGCGGCGTTTTTTTGTCGCTCAAACACGGCCTGCCGGCGGGCATTACCGCGCTCCTGGTCGGCATGCAACCTTTGCTCACTGCGTGCGGCGTAGGTTGGTGGCTAGGCGAGAAGGTGAGCAGCAAACAGCGTTGGGGCTTGTTCTTTGGCTTCATCGGCGTTGTTTTTGTCTTGGCGCACAAAATCAGCGAGGTTGACCTGCGCACACTGGGCGCTTTACTCATTCCAGCGATCGTCGCGCTGTGCGCAATGACTGTCGGCACCTTGTACCAAAAACGCTTCTGCCCGAGCTTCGATTTGCGCACCGGTTCGATTATTCAGTTTGTCCCCTCAGCGCTCTTAACTGCCATCGCAGCGGCGGCCAGTGAGGAGATGCACATTGAGTGGTCGCCCGCGTTTATTTTTTCGTTGTCTTGGGTTGTACTGGTTTTGTCTTTTGGCGCAATTAGCTTGCTCAATTTATTGATTCGGCAAGGCAGCGCCGTTAAGGTGGCAAGCTTGTTTTATTTAACGCCGCCCGCAACCGCGCTGATTGCCTGGATGGTGTTTGGCGAAACGCTGAACACGCTAGCGCTGTTGGGCATGGCGCTTGCCGTCTATGGCGTCTATTTGGCGCGCTCTAGCCAGGCGCGCGACGAGGTCAATGAGGCCGAAGCGGCATGAGTTTCTGCGTACAGGCACTGAAGTTAAAACGAGCTGCGGCAGTCAATGCCTAACGCCAACGCTATCCCGACGCTCAAACGCCTGCGCATTTTAGGGATCGACCCTGGACTACGCATTACTGGCTTTGGCCTAATTGAGCAAGTGGGCAAGCAGCTGCGCTACCTGAGCAGTGGCTGTATCAAAACCAATGCGCAAGAGAGTTTGCCCATGCGTTTAGGGACGATTTACAGCAGTCTGCGCGCACTGGTGGCGACGCATCAGCCAGATCAAGCAGCCGTTGAAATGGTCTTCGTCAACGTCAACCCGCAATCCACCTTGTTGCTCGGACAAGCCCGTGGCGCCGCTATCACCGCGCTGGTCGCCGCGCAAGTGAGCGTCGCCGAGTACACGGCCTTGCAGGTCAAACAAGCGGTGGTTGGCAATGGGCACGCCGACAAAAGACAGGTGCAACATATGGTGCGCCGCTTGCTCTCCTTACCCGGCGACCCAAGCGCCGACGCAGCGGACGCACTCGCCTGCGCGATTGCCCACGCACACGGCGGACAAGGCTTAGGCGCCCTACCCGGCAAAGGTTTACGCGTGCGGCATGGTCGTCTGCTGCAAGACAAGCTGCCATAAGCGAAGGGCTAGCTTGCGCTAAGCGACTAAAGCGCAAAGCAAAGACAAAACACGCATCTGGCCCAGGCCAGATTGATTGAGCAAAGAAACCACGAGGATTCGCCATGATTGGCCGTTTAACCGGAACACTGATAGAAAAAAACCCGCCGCAAGTCCTGGTCGATGTGCACGGTCTCGGCTACGAAATCGACGTGCCGATGAGCACCTTCTACACGCTGCCCGCGCTCGGCGAGAAAATCAGTTTGCGCATTCATTTCGCCGTGCGCGAAGACGGCCATTTTTTCTACGGCTTCGCCAGCGAGGCCGAACGCTTCGCCTTTCGCCAATTGCTCAAAATCTCGGGCATAGGCGCACGCACTGCGCTCTCGGTACTCTCCGGCCTATCCGTCGCTGACCTGGCGCAAGCCGTGGCACAACAAGCCGTCGAGCGCTTGATGAAAGTCCCCGGCATCGGCAAAAAAACAGCCGAGCGCCTGCTTTTAGAACTCAAAGGCAAATTCGCCGACACCCTGCCCACACACCAGAATGCTGCAATCGACAGCGGCCAAGCAATTCAAAGCGACATCCTCAATGCCTTGCTGGCACTGGGCTACAATGAGCGCGAAGCAAATTCGGCACTGCGCCAATTGCCAGCGGGCGCTTCTACTTCAGACGGGATTCGTCAGGCGCTGAAGTTGTTGTCTAAGGTTTGA
>JAZKFR010000175.1:0-5150 GCA_040386295.1 Pseudomonadota bacterium
CGGGCATTTGGCCAACGGGTGTGGCAATTAAAACGAGGTCTGCGTCGGCTACTTCTTGGCCAGGATTGATGCCAACACGGTCGATAATGCCCAGCTCAGCGGCTTCGGTCAGCGTCGACAAGCTACGCCCAAAAGCGACGACTTCTTCGACTTGACCGGCATTCTTTAAAGCTAAGGCGAAAGAACCGCCGATCAATCCGACGCCGAAAATAACCAGCTTGCCTAGTTCTGGTTTGCTTGAGGAACTCATCTCGCTTGCGCCAGGGCGGCTAGAAACTGCTGATTTTCAAGTTCGGTACCAATCGTCACGCGTAGCCACTCGGGCATTTCGTAGGCGGCGATAGGGCGCACGATCATGCCTTGCGCGAGTAATTTTTGATTGACGCGCACGGCATCGCCTGCTTTAAACGCGATGAAGTTGGCAAACGAGGGGATGTAGTCAAAACCGAGTGCGCTCAGGCCGGCACGCATTTGTTCCATGCCGGCGCGGTTAAGCGCCTCGCTTTGCGCAACAAAGGCTGTGTCGTCAAGCGCTGCGCTCGCTGCGGCAAGCGCTAAGGTGTTGCAGTTAAACGGTTGGCGTACTCGATTCATCAGATCAGCGATCTCGGCACTGGCGAGTGCGTAGCCGATACGCAGGCCCGCCAAGCCGTAGATTTTTGAGAAAGTACGGGTAATCACCAGATTGGGGAATTCGTTGAGCCAATCCGTGCTGGCGTAGCGTTCGCTAAGCGGCAGGTACTCGTTATATGCCTCGTCTAAAACGACCACGATATGAGCGGGTAATGCATGTAAGAAGGCTTTTAACTGTGCCTGTGCGATCAGAGTGCCGGTCGGATTATTCGGGTTGGCGATCCAGATTATTTGGGTGTTTTCTTGCACGGCAGCGCGCATGGCGTCTAGGTCGTGAGCGAAATTTTGCGCGGCGGCGACGAGCGATTCTGCCCCTGTAGAACGGGTGGCTAAGGCATAAACAGCAAAAGCGTGTTGCGAGAAAACAGCAGAACGTCCGGGTGCGAGAAAAACGCGCGCGATTAAGTCGAGCACGTCGTTTGAACCATTTCCCAGGACAATTTGCGTTGTCGCGAGTCCGTTATGCGTAGCCAAGGCTTGTTTTAGTACGAAATCGTCCGGGTAACGCGCCAGCGCGGTGCTCGCCTCGGCCAGCGCGCTGCGCGCACGTGGACTCATACCGAGCGGGTTTTCATTCGACGCAAGTTTGACGATTTTTTCAGCTGGAATGCCCATTTCGCGGGCGAGCTGGCTGATCGGTTTGCCCGGTTGGTAGGGGGAAATCGTGCGGATATAAGCGTTTGCCTGCTGATCAATTGACATAGTGGATTTAATAAACTGCACAGGGGTAAGAGCCGAGGATTTTTAGGTAGGCGGCACGGCGTGCCAGCTCTTCGAGCGCAGTGCGCACCGCTGGATCTTGCTCATGCCCTTCGATATCGACAAAAAATACGTATTCCCAGAGGGTGTGACGTGCTGGCCGTGATTCAAGCCGGGTCATGGAAACACCCGCTTCAGCAAAAGGGGCGAGTAGGGTGCTGAGCGCACCGGTGCGGTTGTGCGCCGACATAATGAGTGAGGTTTTGTCACGCCCAGAAACGCCCGCCGCTTGCCGACCCAGGACGACAAAACGCGTGGTGTTATTCGCTTCGTCTTCGATATGGCTGGCTAATTGTGGCAGTTGATAGCGTTCTGCTGCCGCTGCACCGGCTATCGCGGCTGCGTCGGGTTCTGCTGCAGCGAGTTGAGCTGCTTGCGCATTGCTGCCGACCGGAATTCGTTGTACGCCGGGCAGGGCTTGGTTTAGCCAAGCGTTGCACTGGGCTAAAGATTGCGCGTGTGAGTAGACTTTTTTAATCTCACCCAAGCTGGTTGCGCGTGAGAGCAGGTGTTGCTGTATGCGCAAAACAACTTCACCGCAGATTTTAAGCGGGGTGGTGAGAAGTAAATCGAGGCTACGCCCGACCGCCCCTTCGGTTGAATTTTCAATCGGCACGACGGCGTAATCGGCGTCTGAACAGTGCGTCTCCGCCGAGGCGTTTAGCTCGTGCGTTGCCGCGTTAGCCGAGCTTACGGCACGGAAGACAGCATCGATCGAGTCTTGCGGTAGCAGACGCACCGCGTGGCCAAAGTGTTTGATTACGGCGCTTTCTGAAAAAGTGCCGTAAGGGCCTAGAAAGGCAACGCTCAGCTTTTGCTCCAGGGCGAGGCAAGCCGACATCAATTCGCGAAAAAAGTAGGTCAAGCTTGCATCGCTCAGCGGACCTGGGTTAAGCGCCTGAATCCGCCGCAGTACCTGCGCTTCACGTTCGGGACGGTAAATGAAGCCAGCGTCGCCATAACGCGTTTTGATTTCGCCGATTTGCTGGGCGCAACGTGCGCGCCGACTGAGCAATTCGAGCAACTCGGCGTCAATCTGATCAATGTCCGCGCGAACCGTAGAGAGCGCTTGTTGCAACAGGGGGTCTAGGGGGTCTAGCGGGCTATCTGAGTTATTCACTTTTAATCAACCTATCAAGCGGCGAGCAGTGGCGCTGATGCGCTCAGGATTGCTCAAGCGTTTTGGCGCATAAATTGGTTCATAAAGTCGACCAACACACGGACGCCGGCCAGGGGCATCGCGTTGTAAATCGAGGCGCGCATGCCACCAAATGAAGCGTGACCTTTCAATCCAGATAAGCCAGCGGCTTCAGCCTGCGCCAAAAACGCGGCGTCAAGCTGAGGCTTGGCCAGGGTAAAGGGTACGTTCATGCGCGAACGGCAGTCTGGACTGATTGAGTTGATATAAAAACCCTGACTGCTGTCGATACAGTGATAGAGCAAAGCGGCTTTAGCGCTATTGTTCTGTTCGATTGCCGACAAGCCGCCCTCTGCCTGTAACCACTGGAAAACCAGAGCGGCTACGTAAATGGCGAAGCTAGGCGGAGTGTTTAAGAGTGAGCCGTGCGCGGCCATCTGTGCGTAATTCATCAGATTAGGCAGGCCTGGACGCTGCGGCTCAATGCGTGCGAGCAAATCGTTACGCAGGATCACTAAAGTTAGGCCGGCAGGGCCGATATTTTTTTGCGCACCGGCATAAATTAGGGCGAAGTTGGCGACGTCTACAGGCCGTGAAAGCAGGTGAGAGCTCATGTCTGCGACGACGGGCAGACCAGCAGGCACGCCTGCTATTGGCGTCGCGGTAGGCATTTCAACGCCATGAATCGTTTCGTTGGTACAGACATGTAGGTAGGCCGCATGCGGGTCTAAATCCAGCTCTTCTGGCTTGAGTAGCCGAGTGAAGCCCACCGCTTCGCTTGACCCAGCGCAACGCACCGTCGCCAGTCGCTGCGCTTCGACGAACGCCTTTTTCGACCATGAGCCGGTCAAGCAATAATCTGCCGACTGTCCGGGCGCTAAGAGATTCATTGGGACTTGCGCAAACTGCTGGGTTGCACCGCCTTGCAGGAACAGTACGCTGTAGTCCTCGGGGATTGCGAGCAGTGCGCGCAGGCTGGCTTCGGCTTGCGCAATGATTGATGCGAAGGCGCGACCACGGTGGCTCATTTCCATCACCCCCATGCCACAAGCACGCCAGTCGAGTAATTCGTCGCGTACTTGTTCGAGCACGGGCAGGGGGAGCGCGGCGGGACCGGCGCCAAAGTTCCAAATACGCGTGGTCATTTGACTTAGTCCTGATCAGGCTCGCTAGGCGGTAGCGTAGTTTCAATCTCATCGCTGGGCAGAGCAGGCTCTAGTCCGTCTAAAGCTGCTGCATCTTCGCGCTCAACGACCTTCTCCAAGCCAGCTAATTTTTCACCGGCATCCAACGCGATCAAGGTAACGCCTTGCGTGGCGCGACCTAATTCGCGAATCTGCTGCACCGGGGTGCGAATCAGTACGCCGCCGGTGGTGATCAACATAATCTCGTCTTCGTCTTCGACTAAGCGGGCAGCAACGACTTTGCCATTCCGTTCGCTGGCAGCGATCGCGATAACCCCTTGCGTGCCGCGCCCCGAATGACGGAAATCAGCGAGAACGGTGCGTTTGCCAAAGCCGTTTTCAGTTGCTACGAGGACGGTTTGCTGATCATTCTCAGCGACTAATAAAGACAACACTTGCTGACCGGCAGCCAAGCGCATACCGCGCACACCGCGTGCAGTACGTCCCATAGGGCGCACGTCTTCTTCGTCGAACCACACCGCTTTGCCCGCATCCGAAACGAGCACAATATCGTGCTGTCCAGCGGTAATCTCGGCGCCGATCAAGAAATCCCCTTCGTCAAGGGCGACCGCGATAATGCCAGCCTTGCGCGGGTGGGCAAAATCCGAAAGCGGGGTTTTTTTGACCGTTCCCTGCGCGCTACACATGAAAATATAACGGTCTTCAGTGAAGGCTTTAATCGGCAGGATGGCGTTGATTTTCTCGCCTTCTTCCAAGGGGAACATATTCACAATGGGCTTGCCACGACCACTGCGCGCACCTTGCGGTACCTCGTATACCTTCAACCAATAAACGCGGCCACGGTTGGAAAAACAAAGAATGAAATCGTGCGTATTGGCGACAAACAGGTGGTCGACGAAATCGTCTTCTTTTACTGTCGCTGCCTGCTTACCGCGTCCGCCTCTGCGTTGCGAACGGTAGTCCGCCAGGGGCTGTGATTTGATGTAGCCGGTGTGCGATAGGGTGACCACCATGTCTTGTGGCGTGATGAAGTCTTCGATGCCTAAATCTTGCGTATGGACGATGATCTCGGAGCGACGCTGATCACCAAATTGCGCACGAATATTGCTCAGCTCTTCAGAAATCATCTGCGTGATGCGTTCCGGGCGCGTCAAAATATCCATTAAATCGGCGATGCGTTCAAGTAAGTCTTTAAAGTCAGCGACAATTTTGTCGCGCTCAAGACCAGTCAAACGTTGCAAACGCAGCTCAAGTATCGCTTGCGCCTGGGCTTCGGAAAGCAAATAACCGTTTTGCGATAAGCCGTACTCTAGGCCAAGACCCTCAGGGCGCGTTGCGTCTAACCTGGCGCGCGCCAACATTTCGCCAACGGTGTTTGAGAGCCACAAACGAGACATCAGGCCGCGTCGTGCATCCGCCGGCGTCGGCGAAGCCTTAATCAGGGCAATGATTGCATCGACGTTATCTAGCGCAAC
>JAZKFR010000175.1:5160-10387 GCA_040386295.1 Pseudomonadota bacterium
TCTTGAATATGCGCACGTTCACGCGCCTTGCGCAGCTCAAACACCGTGCGCCGAGTGATGACCTCGCGGCGGTGCGACAAGAAGCAGGCAAGCATTTCTTTTAGGTTGAGCAAGCGCGGCTGACCATCGACCAGCGCCACCATATTCATACCGAAGGTGTCTTGTAATTGCGTTTGTTTGTACAGCTTGTTGAGGATGACTTCGGGCACTTCATTGCGCTTTAACTCAATGACGACGCGCATCCCCGACTTGTCGGATTCGTCGCGTAAATCAGAAATACCCTCGATTTTTTTATCATTAACCAGCTCGCCAATTTTCTCGAGCAAGGTGCGTTTATTCACCTGGTATGGCAGCTCGTCGATGATGATGGCCTGACGACTGCCTTTGTCGAGATCCTCAAAATGCGTGCGGCCACGCATCACGACACGGCCACGCCCGGTTTGATAGCCCTCACGCACGCCCAGCACACCGTAAATAATGCCGGCAGTCGGAAAATCAGGCGCAGGAATGATTTCAATCAACTCATCAATCGACAAAGTCGGATTCGCCAACAAGGCAAGACAGGCGTCGACTACTTCATTTAAGTTATGTGGCGGGATGTTTGTCGCCATGCCGACGGCAATACCGGAGGAGCCGTTGATCAGCAGATTCGGAATACGCGCCGGCATAATCAAAGGCTCTTGCTCAGAACCATCGTAATTCGGGCCGAAATCTACCGTTTCTTTATCAATATCAGCGAGCAGCTCGTGCCCAATCCGCGCCATACGGACTTCGGTATAACGCATCGCCGCCGCGTTATCCCCGTCGACTGAACCGAAATTGCCCTGGCCATCGACCAGCATATAACGCAAGGAAAAGTCCTGCGCCATGCGCACGATGGTGTCGTAGACAGCGGTATCGCCATGCGGATGGTATTTACCGATCACATCGCCAACGATACGCGCCGATTTTTTATAGGCTTTATTCCAGTCGTTAGACAGCTCGTGCATCGCGAACAACACACGCCTATGCACCGGCTTAAGGCCATCGCGCGCGTCCGGCAAGGCACGTCCAACAATCACACTCATCGCATAGTCGAGATACGAACGACGCATCTCGTCTTCGAGACTAATCGGCACAGTTTCTTTAGCGAAAGGCACAACAGCGGTAACAGAAGAAGGGGGAACAGGTGGCTCTGAAGGCACCGGCAAGTCAGGCGAGTCTATGGTCATTGTCTATCCGGTAACAGCCAAATTTCGGCGCTAAAGAAATTGTTGTCACAGCTGCTAGAGTCACAGCACAACGGGCGATTCTAACAGCGAAAATAAAACGCACCTATTTATTTTATGTAGATACAATAAACACGTGATCACTTTTGACCCAATAAAAGATCGTTTAAATCAGAAAAAGCATGGAGTTTCATTAGCTCAAGCAGAATTTGCCGATTGGAATGCTGCGCTAACGCGCTTAGACGATCGAAAAGACTATGGCGAGACCCGTTTCATATCGCTAATCCCGATTCTTCAACGTCTTTACTGCTGCATTTATGTCGAACGCGACGAATCAAAGCGAGTGATCAGCTTAAGAAAAGCCAACCAAAGGGAGTATGACTACTATGCGCAAAACATTAATTAGGCCAACCGACGCAGAAAATGCCGCGATCAACGCATCGGCCTTGACCGATCCAGACAATTCACCTTTAACGGACGAACAGCTCAAGCAATTCAAACGCAAGCCAGGTCGTCCTTCTGGAAGTGCCAAAGAACTCGTCTCTTTACGTCTTGATACGACCGTACTTGATGCTTTTCGGGCATTGGGATCGGGTTGGCAAACCCGGATTAATGACGTGCTTAAGGATTGGACGATTCGTCACTGAGCAATCCCTGCATACTTTTTAAGCACAGCCTTAATTCATGACCCCCAAACAAAAAAACCGGGGAATCCCCGGTTTTCTCCACTCACTGAATCTGTGGGTAAGTCGTCTTCGTTTTTCTTGCTTTTTATGGATCCGATCCCCTCGGCTTTGACGCCTAAATAATTTGACATAATATAAATTATGCGAAGTTTACGGCGTCAAGAAAAGGAAAAAGAAAACGCAAACTTACCCACAGATTCAGTGGAGAAAACCGGGGATTCCCCGGTTTTTTTGTTTGGGGGTCATGAATTAAGTCGGTGCCTTTAAAGCAGGCAGTGCACTCGCCGTGCAGGCAATCCGGGGGATGGTGTAGCTATCCCCCGGCTCTGCCAGAGCGTTTTCTTTCTGTGCGCCGATCAAGGGGCTTTCGCGGCATAAACGGTGCCCCCTACGGGCTTCCCCCATTTATTCCACGGTCCCCTTGACGGGTCAAGCGTGTTTAGTCAGTCGTTGCGCAACCAGCGCATTTAACGAAATACCGACCTGGGCGGCTTCAATCGCCAAGGCGCGGTGAATGCGTTTGTCGATTCGCACGTTAAAGGTACCGCTATATTCACGGCGAGCCGGTGCAATCGGGATTGCTTCTCCGCACTTTTGGTAACTTTCACGGACACCAGCCCAAGCTTCAGCCAGTTCATTGAGTGCTGCTTCTGGCGTTAGCGCAAATGCAGAGACATTAGGTAGTTCGACAAAATGAGCCAGGTAATCGCCTTCTTCATCTTGGTACATATTGACGGTAAAACCGTCAAATCGATCCGTTTTCAGCATTTTTATCCTCACTCTCAAGCTGTGTCATGAATTGTTCTACTTGGTAGCCTTTGGCTTTGCCATCGCGCCCCTGTTGGATTGAGAGGCGATGACCGGTAGGTGAATACCAAATTTGATGACTGCCGCGCTGGTGGTCAAAAGTCCAAGCTGAGCTACGTAATAGTTGTTGAAAGTCTTCAAAAGAGAGGCCTTTTGGGTTGTTTAAAGCTTTTGCGATGAGTTTATTACGCTTTGTCATGTTTGTAACTGGATACAGTTACAAACTGTAAGTAAAGGGTTGAAGCTAACTCAGGAATGAGCTGAACATATTTTAAATAGCGCCGAGTCGTTCGAGTTTTTGCCAATGTTTGATGGCTTGATCTGGGGGCAGTCGGGCGAGGAGTTGAACGAGTTGGTGCTTGGGTTTGGGTTGGCGTGGAAGGGGGGCTTTAGCGCGAGTCGCTGTCGCCCAGTCGTAGCCAATCAGCGCGAAGCAGAAGCGGAGGAGGAAGGGCGGCGCTTTGGGTAGGTAGCGGCCTTGGATGTGCCAGGGCGAGAGGACGGTATGCAGGGCGCAGGCTTTGGGGTGGTTGCGGTCTAAAAAAATTTGCTGGGTGTCGTAGGCGTCGTAGAGGTCTTTGGCGCGGTACCACTTGCGGTCAACGATCATTGAATCGCGTTCAACACCGTGTTTGACGATGCCAAGGTGCAGTTTTGGGAAGCGGAGTTCAAAGCCAATTAGGCGGGTCAAGGTCGTGACCAGGGGGATTGGCCACTTGTCCGTGCGTTTGACGGCGATGTGGTACACATTTTTGAACGCGCTGTGACGTTGATACGTGAGCGCTACGTGGATTTTGGACCAACCTTAGCGCGCGAGAAACTGGCTGAACATCACGACCTTAGTTTGGCTAAGGAAACGGTTCGTCAAATCATGATCGAGGCCAGATTGTGGACGCCACGTCGAGAACGCCCGCCTAAAGTCTACCAGCCACGTAATCGACGTGCCTGCTTCGGTGAGTTGATCCAGATCGATGGCAAGCGATCACCGCTGGTTCGAGGATCGAGCCCCAGCATGCACGTTACTGGTGTATGTCGATGATGCAACGAGCAGGCTAATGCAGTTACTGTTCGTTCCCAGCGAATCAACCTTCAGTTACTACGCGGCGACGCGCGGATACATCGAGCAACATGGGAAACCGCTTGCTTTCTACAGCGACAAAGCAAGCGTCTTTCGAGTCAATAAGAAAGAAGCCGTCGGTGGCGACGGTCATACGCAATTCGGACGCGCGTTGTACGAACTGAATATCGAAATCATCTGCGCCAACTCTAGCCAAGCTAAAGGACGCGTCGAGCGTACACACCTAACGCTACAAGATAGACTGGTCAAAGAACTCCGGCTACGCGAAATTGACACGCCTGAGGCTGCTAATGCCTTCGTACCGCATTTTATTGCTGACTACAACCAGCGCTTTGCCAAACCACCGAAGAATGAACACAACGCACATCGGGCTGTCCGATCAGATGAGAACCTGGATCTGATTTTTACTTGGCGCGAACCGAGGTGTGTCTCAAAAAGCCTAACAATCCAGTACGACAAAATGCTGTACCTGCTCACTGATACGCCTGCGCACCGCAGCCTTGCCGGTCACTATATTGAGGATTATCACTACCCAGATGGCCGCATCGAACCACGTGCCAATGGCAGTGCCCTACCCTTCACAATTTACGACAAACTCTCCGAAATTAACCAAGGGGCAATCGTTGATAACAAGCGTCTAGGCCATGTGCTACAACTGGCACAGTTTGTCCAGGAGAAACGTGATAGTCGCCGTTCTCAATCGGTACCGGCCGGTGATGGCCAGTCGCGTAAGCGAGGCCGCCCTCCTGGCAAAAAGGCTCAAAGATCGTTAGACAGCGCAGAGGTGATGGAAGCACTAGTGCGACTTCAGGGGCGTGCGTAGCAACAATGTATTTACTCGAAAAGTGTAGCAACCTTCGCCAGTACCTCATCCATAATTGAATCCGGCAAAGCGTCCACCTTGCGTGCATTGCGGGCGGCCAGGTCGAGCACGCGTGGCTGATCGCAACGAACAACGCCAGTTGTCTTGATGCCCGTCACAGGAACCGAGAAGCCAATGCGACGGGCAAAATCGCCGCCATTGGTGATCGGGCAAATAACGGGCAACTTGGTTGCCTCATTAAACTCGGCTGGCGAGACGACCAGAACGGGACGGCTACCGCGCTGTTCGTGCCCTTCGGTCGGATCGAGCGAAACCAGATAAATGTCGCCACGCCTCATATCAGCTCCTTACCTACGGTGGGTGCATCAATCCATTCGCGCTCTTCAAGCGTTTGCGGCTGTGAATAGTCCGAGGCGGCGAGTAGTTCAGCGAGCGTGTAACGCGGACGAGGCCTGGGATTGATCACCAAGCAACCATCAGCGATGGCTAAGCCTACGGTCGCACCAACTTGCAGATGCAGTTGATCAAGGAATGCTGGCGGGACAGCCAGCATGACCGAACCGCCGACCTTACGCAGATTAGTTGTGTGCATGAATCCCCCAGTAACGTTAAGTTATATTAAAGT
>JAZKFR010000175.1:10397-12515 GCA_040386295.1 Pseudomonadota bacterium
TTGGAAAACAAGGGAAAGGCCGGCAATAGCGAAACAGTGAGCCAACATCGCCACATTTACAGCAGTCCATGTGCTCAATCTGAGGTTTTGATTACGACAGTCTGAACTTTTGCGAGATATTGGCTACTAATAAAATAGGGCGTTGTTAGTTTTCGCTCGATAAAAAAAATACTTTGGCTTTTCTTAGGGGCGTGCAAATGCGTTGTTGTTTTCCATTGAGTGTTTTCACCGGGTCGCATCGCCAGCGCGTTGTCCCAATCCCTGAGCATCATGCTGCCGTCAGACTGACGGCAGCGCAAGTCTCGTCGATACATGCGCTCACCAACGAAGCTAGGCCTTCTCACGAAGCGGTTGATGCCATCGTAGATCTGCTCGGCAGCATTGATCATCTAGATCCAGTCAAGGCGTTTGAGTGGATTAATGACTCATTCCAGCACCAGGGCGCGGATAGCGCCGCCTACGCAGTCCATGTCCGACTGCGTACAGCGATATTTCGTTGTCTTGAACGTTTGGACCCTAAATCTACGTACGCAGGTGATACGCCTGATATTCGTATGACTGTCTATATGGGCAGGGAATGGGATGCCTGGAGTGTGGCTCCGGAGGAGCAATTACATCATCCGCGCGAAGCAGTCAGGGAATTGAAATCCTGCATCCAAAGAAAATCGGATGTTCTAGATTTGAAGAGTTTGGCTTTGAAGTCTGTGCCACCGCTTATCGGTTCGCTCACAACTTTGGAAAAGTTGAATCTCACGAATAACCAGCTAACTACCGTCCCTGAGCTGCCTGTGGGATTGACGGATTTGAGTCTCTCGAATAACCAGCTAACTAGCATCCCTGAGCTGCCTGTGGGATTGACGGATTTGAATCTCTGGAATAACGAGCTAACTACCGTTCCTGAGCTGCCTGTGGGATTGACGCATTTGGATCTCACGAATAACCAGCTAACTACCGTCCCTGAGCTGCCTGCGGGATTGACGTATTTGGATCTCGCGAATACCCGGCTAACTAGCCTCCCTGAGCTGCCTGCGGGATTGACGTATTTGAGTCTCCGTAAGAACCAGCTAACTACCCTCCCTGAGCTGCCTGCGGGATTGAGGGATTTGGATCTCCGTAAGAACCGGCTAACTACCGTCCCTGAAACACTCCTACATCTGCAATCAACTGCAGTGGTTAACTTGGAAGACAACCCCTTGACAGAACGGGTATTGCAAAGACTTCAACGTGTCATGGCGGAGCCTGATTACAGCGGTCCGACGATTCATTTTTCCATGGCCAGCACATCATCTGTCCGACCCGTTCGCCCGCTATCAGAAGCGGTTGCTGATTGGTACCCGGAGGGCGCTAAGCCTGCTCATTTTTTTACCCCCTTCAATAGCGAAGAAAACGCGGATCAATTTTCCGCATTTCTGGATGGCTTGAACGACACTGAGACGGCTAAGCATCCTGAATTTGGTCCGGCATTCAAAGAAAAAATTGCCTATTGGCTGTGGAATCTGGCCGACCCTACTCCTGCCATGGCTGCCGAGACGGCCGCTTTCCGCGCCACAACATTCCTGATTGCGCACGGCGCGACGGAATCCTGCGAAGACCGGGTGTCGCTGGTACTCAACAACATGATGGAGCGGTTTTTGACGCATCGGGTGGCACGCGGTACGTACGACGACAAACTGCCTGAACTTATTGCCGAATGCAGAAAAATTTTCCGAGTCAAGGCACTAGAAGAAATCGCGTGGGCAAAAAGCAAAACATTAAAGCTGGTTGATGAAATCGACGTATTTCTTGCGTATCAGGTGAAGCTAAATGAAGCGCTTGAACTGGGTTTGCCGGTAAAGGAGATGCGCTTCTTCCGCTTCTCGGGTGTGTATGAGGAAGATCTGGCGCGCGCTGAAGAACAGGTAAAAGCAGAAGAAAAAACAAACTTTGAGACTTGGCTATACACGGAGTGCGAAGCACTCAAGCGGGTGATGCAGCGGCTGAGTCCGGGGTATGCGGCAATAGAACGGACGTTTAAAAAGACGTATGAAGAGAAATACCAGGCTCGTCTCGCCGCCCGTCTCGCAAAAGAGCAACTGCCCGAAGGGATGATGGATGCCTTGGTTCCGATCGGGAAGCAAG
>JAZKFR010000176.1:0-3145 GCA_040386295.1 Pseudomonadota bacterium
CCCCGCTTTCGACTACCTCTTGCTCGACACGCCCAAAGGCGCCTTGATCGTCGTCAGCGAATTAGCAACGTCCTGCCTAGAACGCTACGGCCTGGTCGGCACAACGCTCGCCTCAGCCAAAGGCGCTGCACTTGAGCACATCCGCTTAGAGCATCCTTTCCAGCCGCGCACGGTTCCAATCATCTGCGGCGAACACGTCACCACTGAAGCCGGTACGGGCCTAGTTCATACCGCACCAGCACACGGCACGGACGACTATCTGATTGGCAAGCGCTACGCCCTAGCCGTCAACAACCCCGTGGCGAACGACGGCCGCTTTCTCGCCTCTACGCCCGATCTATCGGTCGGCGCCTTAGCCAGCAAAACTGTATGGGAAGCCAATCCCCTGGTCATCGCAGAACTGACTGCACGTGAACGCCTGCTCAAAGCAGAAACCCTGCGGCACAGCTATCCGCATTGCTGGCGCCACAAAAGTCCGATTATTTTTCGCGCCACCACGCAGTGGTTTATCGGCATGGAGCAAAGCAGCGCAGAGAACGCAGACGATTCGCCCAATGTACGCAGCAGTCTACGCAACATCGCCGAACGCGCCGTGGACGCCACCCAGTTCTTCCCGGCCTGGGGTCGGGCTCGCCTTGAGGGCATGATGAAAACACGACCTGATTGGTGTATTTCGCGCCAGCGCAACTGGGGCGTGCCGATTCCTTTTTTCTTGCATAAAGAAAGCGGTGCACTGCACCCACGCACGGCCGAGCTGATCGAACAAGTCGCGACCCAGGTTGAACAGTCCGGCATCGAAGCCTGGTTCTCACTCGACAGTCGAAGCTTGCTCGGCGACGAAGCCGAGGCTTACGAAAAAATGAGCGACACGCTCGACGTCTGGTTTGACTCAGGCGTCACGCACTGGAGCATCTTGCGCAGCCAACAAGCCAAAGCCGACCAGGCTGGCAGCCTTTATCCCGCTGACCTCTACCTAGAAGGCTCAGATCAACATCGCGGCTGGTTCCAAAGCTCACTGCTCACCGGTTGTGCCCTAGATGGACAAGCTCCGTACAAAGCGCTTCTGACGCACGGCTTTGTCGTCGATGGCAATGGTCGAAAAATGTCCAAATCCATCGGCAACGTGATCGCCCCGCAAAAAATCTCCGACACCTTAGGCGCTGACATCCTGCGTTTGTGGGTCGCAGCAACCGATTACTCGGGCGAATTATCGATTTCCGATGAAATTCTCAAACGCGTTGTCGAAGCGTATCGCCGTATGCGCAACACCCTGCGATTCTTGCTCGCCAACACAGCCGATTTTGATGCACAGAAGGATTTACTACCGATTGAACAATGGCTTGAAATCGATCGCTACGCCTTGGTTTTGACACAACAACTACAAACACGCTGTGTCGCTGATTACGCGCGCTACGAACTACACCCCCTGGTGCAAGCGCTACAAAACTTCTGCTCCGAAGAGCTCGGCAGCTTCTATCTGGACATTCTCAAAGACCGCTTGTACACCACAGCAGCGGGGTCGCGCGCACGTCGTTCGGCGCAAAGCGCGCTCTGGCACATTCTGCGCACCTTCGCTCAACTGATCGCGCCGATTCTGCCGTTCACAGCAGAAGAGGTCTGGCAACTGCATGACAACAAAGCCTCAACTGCTGTCGAAGACGGCTCGATCATGTTGCACACCTGGCATAGCCTACCCGTGCAAAACGACGCCGAAGCGCTACTCGCCAAATGGGGAAAAATCCGCGCCTACCGCAGCGAGGTCGTTAAAGCCCTAGAAAACCTACGTGTCGAAGGCAAAATCGGCTCGTCTCTCCAAGCTGCGGTCACCCTCCGCGCGCAAGGCGAGAAATACGCCCTGCTTGCCTCGCTCGGCGACGAACTACGCTTCGTCTTGATTTGCTCACAAAGCACCCTACTCCTCGCCGAGGCAAAGGCGGAGGACGAATTGCTGTGCACCGCGCTCAGCCACGAAAAATGCGGACGTTGCTGGCACGTGCGCGCCGATGTCGGCAGCCACCCAGAACATCCAGAACTATGCGCCCGCTGCATAGACAATCTGTACGGTCAAGGAGAACAGCGTGCCTTTGCGTAGTATCAAAAACTGGCTCAAACTAGCGGGCATCGTCATCCTGCTCGATCAACTGAGCAAATGGATTGTGCTCGCTTCGATGCAGCCAGGCGAAGTCCTTTATGTGGCACCGTTTTTCAACTGGGTACTGACTTTTAACCCGGGTGCTGCGTTTAGCTTCTTAGCGCAAGAACAAGGCTGGCAGCGCTGGTTTTTAAGCTTGCTAGCGCTCGCCGTTTCGGGCTGGATTATCAGCATGTTACGGCGCCATACGCAGGACTTCTGGCTGTCCCTGGCGCTCAGCTTAATCCTCGGTGGCGCACTAGCGAATGTAATCGACCGCATACGTTTCGGCGCGGTAGTCGACTTCATTCAATGGCATGTTGCTGGCTATTATTGGCCAGCGTTTAACGTGGCCGATGCAGCGATTAGCCTGGGCGCAATCCTCTTGGTTTGGCTACAGTTCACCGTCCGCACAAAAGCTAGCTGAAGTTGATCTAATTCAACGAAAAACGGACGAGAAACGGAGTTGCGCGATGAAAGACAGCAAAAGCAGGATCCCGCCCGGCCAACGCCAGGTCAATAACTTCCCCGTCCTGGACTTAGGCATTCGCCCCAGCATCCGCCACGACGACTGGCAGCTGACAATCTTCGGCCTAGTCAAACAAGAAATAAGCCTCGATTGGCAAGGTCTACTCGCTTTGCCACAAACACAGCAGCGCTCTGACTTTCATTGCGTCACCACGTGGTCACAGCTCGATATGGATTGGGAAGGCGTTCTCGCCAAAGACCTCGTCGCCCTGGCGGAACCCTTGCCAGAAGCCCAATTCGTCACCCTACACAGCTACGACGAATACACGACCAATCTACCGATCAGTGCGCTCTTGGACGACGATGTGCTGGTTGCGCACAGCTTTCAAGGCGGGCCCCTCGCTGACGAACACGGTGGGCCAGTTCGTTTACTCGTCCCCAAGCGCTACGCCTGGAAAAGCGCGAAATGGCTACGGGCCATCGAATTTCACGCAGCGGATCGGCCAGGTTACTGGGAAGTGCGCGGTTACCACAATGAAGCAGACC
>JAZKFR010000177.1:0-7113 GCA_040386295.1 Pseudomonadota bacterium
AGCTGACATCAAAGCGTACTCGACGAGTGCTGTTCGGCGATGGCTCCAGCCCATCCTGATCAAGCGCTGGTAATAGTGTTCGCGGTGCGCCTGCCAGATGCGCTCACGACGCCAAGCACGGCGCAGCAGTGTACTGCTCGCATCGACGATAAAGGGCGAAAAAACCAGAAGCGGAAACCAGGCTGTCCAAGCCCCAGAATGCCAACCGCTGAGGCCGACGGCTGCCGCTAAAAAGCCTAATGGAATAGATCCGGCGTCGCCTAAGAAGATTTTGGCTGGATGGAAATTGAATAGCAAAAAACCAAGCCCTGCCCCCGCGATCACTAGCGCAAAGCTGCTCAGCCAAAGCTGCCCAGCCAGAAACGCTGCGGCGCCATAGGCGGCAAAACCGAAAAAAGCCATGCCGCCCGCCAAGCCGTCGCTGCCATCCATGAAGTTATAAAGATTGATCATCCAGACACAGCCCAGCGCGACGAGGATGAGTATGGGATAAGCCTGATTCAGCGTCGGTATCGTCTGCAGAGCCAGCCAAGCGGTGGCGATTAGCCAGTGGGCACTGAGGCGGAGCACAACGGGTAAACCATGTCGGTCGTCGAAATAAGAGATCAGTCCGAGCAGTAAAGCTGCGAGCAAAATCGAGGTGCTCGGGGTGCCGACGATGTTGTTGAGCGACAGCGCTGCCATATTGCCGATGATGATGGCTGGCAAGATGGCTAAGCCACCAATGCGAGGGACGGGCGTTTGGTGCAAAGAACGTTGATTCGGAATGTCGATTGGTAGGCCTGTAGCACAGCTGCGTAGGCACATAAGGAGTAGAACAGTCAGGGTGAATGCGATCAAAAATCCAAGCCAAAGGTACATCGTTTGTTTCACTCCAAATGGCCAAAAACGTGGCGCTTTCGTTTTCTTTGTTAAGCATCCTGTTGCTTGTTTTGATCAGCTGGCGACAGCGTTGCGCCTGCGCGTTTGCGCGACGCGATTTTTAAAAACATCGAGCTTAAAACATCACCCGGAAAGAGACGTGCTTGTGCACAAACATAGAGTAAGTGAGGCCGTCCGCAACGGAAGTCTATCAGGTGATACAAGGCGAGACCGGCTTGACCGGGCGAAGTGGCATACAGAGCTAAGCAGAGATTCTGTACCAGTGGTAGTTGTTATTGTTTAATCGAAAAGGTTGCTTCTAGAATCCCTTGTGCTGCGCGGATTTGCAGCGCGATAAAGTCGGCTAACCATTTGCCGTTTAAGGTACGCGTCAGATCGACTCGCGCCATGTATACCCACAGTTCTTCTGTTGGATGGATGCCGAAATAACCGCTTTGACCCTTTGCCAACAATACGTTCAGTTCCAACAGAGTTCGGTATTGCATCGCGCTGGTTTCTGCGTCGAGCGCGCCCAGGTTAATGCAGATCAGGATGCTAGGGGGGTCAATATCCTCAGTGTAGATCAAGCCGACGATCGTATCATCAACCGTAACGTGTTGCGTCTGCACGGCGTTCCACCAATCGTGGATACCGACGTGCTCACACATTTCTCGCAGCAATCGTTCGTATGTGCTGATCGTCATTTAGCCCCCTCTGTTTGTGAATTGCATCTGCTGCCACTTCCTTGTTGCTGTTGCTCAATACGCTGTCGCTTCTTCAATTGTTCGTCGCAGCGCTTTGCGCTTCGTCTGCTGATGCGCTTGCCCAAAGTGAAAGAGTAACGCGTTCGATCCTTATTTGCGGCAGTTGCCTTTATAGAATAGGGCAAGCCAATTCCTATTGCCTTACCTAGTGGACATTAAAGTTGCCGCTTTGTCGATTTCGTTTTTCTCTTCCGAGTCGACTTGGCCTGCGTGCTTGTCTTGAGTCTATTGTTTTTGGCGTAACTGTTACTACCTGCTCTGGCTAAACTGCTCATTGTATTAGTATGAGGCGCTTGCGCTGTTTTGGGAAACTGCGCTTGCTCAACTTATTCCTTTTTTGAATTAAATTCTTGTCAATTAGAATTAAAAAGAATTTAATTCTCGGTTAGTCTGTGCATCGTTCTCAACAAAACAAGGAATTCTCATGAAAAAACGTTCGCTTACAAGCTTGCTCGGCGGCATGCTGTTGCTGATGGGTAGTACCTTGGCAGTGGCGCAAAATAGCTTGCTCAATGTTTCTTACGACCCAACGCGCGAGCTTTATCAGGATGTAAATGAAGCTTTTACGCGCCACTACAAAGCGCAAACTGGAACACTTGTGCGCATCAAACAATCGCACGGTGGCTCAGGAAAGCAAGCGCTGGCGATCCGTGATGGCCTCGAGGCTGACGTCGCAACCTTAGCTTTAGCGCTCGATATCGACGCGATTGCCGAGCGTGGTCTGATTGCGCCGGGCTGGCAGAAACGTTTCCCGCATAACTCGGCGCCCTACACTTCAACGATTGTTTTTTTAGTGCGCAAAGGAAATCCTAAGAATATCCGGGATTGGCCCGATCTGGCTAAACCGGGTGTTGCTGTGATCACGCCAAATCCAAAAACCTCGGGGGGCGCGCGTTGGAATTACCTGGCTGCCTGGGGCTATGCCCTGAAACAAGCGGACGGGAGCGAGGCAAAAGCACGCGATTTAGTGACGCGTATTTTGCGTAACGTCCCGGTGCTCGACTCAGGCGCGCGCGGTGCGACGACGACCTTTGTCGAACGGGGCATCGGCGATGTTTTGATCACCTGGGAGAACGAAGCCTATTTGGCCGTTAAAGAGTTGAAACTAGACAAATTTGACATCGTGATCCCCTCTTTATCGATCTTGGCCGAGCCGCCTGTCGCTATTGTCGACAAAAATGTTGATAAACATGGAACACGACGCTTAGCTCAAGCCTACCTGGATTATCTCTATACGCCCGAGGGGCAAGAAATTGCTGCGAAGCACTACTATCGTCCGCGTGATCAAAACGTGGCACAGCGCTACGCGTCGCAACTAGGCAAGGTTCGGCTGTTTAACATCGACGAGGTGTTCGGCGGTTGGTCAAAAGCACAGGCAGCTCATTTTGCTGAAGGTGGGAGTTTTGATCAGATTTTTTCCCGCCGCTAAAAGGCTGCTCAGGCAAGATGAATTCAAGCCTTTAAAGCTTTAAATCTTTAGCTATGCATTGATGGCCGTTACCTAGCGCGTGGTAACGGCATATCTGCGCTGAGGGTTTGCCGCCTGATCATTGGCTGGCCAATACGCTAATTCTCGTCTTTGTCATGTGAGTTTTTGCCCTGCAGCAGCATGCTGTTCAGCACACGCACTGCGCTTAATTTTGCTTGAATTCCTTATGCCCTGGAAAAATAGGCAGTTTCGCCGCTAAACTCATCTGTTCGGACTATTTACTTGGAGTGGCACGATGGCTATGAACATTGCTCAGAACGTAATGGCGCTAGTTGGGAATACCCCATTAGTTAGGCTGAACCGTTTGGCACAAGGGATCAACGGGACAGTGGCGCTTAAGCTCGAATTTTATAATCCGGCACACAGCGTCAAGGATCGTATTGCCTGCGCCATGATTGACGCCGCCTTAGCCGCTGGAAAAATTTCTGCGACGACGATCGTGCTTGAACCCACTTCAGGCAATACCGGTATCGGCCTGGCCATGGTCTGCGCCGCACGCGGGATCAAATGCTGCTTCGTTATGCCGGAAACCATGAGTCGTGAGCGTCGCTTACTGCTTAAAGCCTACGGCGCTGAACTGGTGCTGACGCCGGGCGCCGACGGCATGGGTGGGGCGATTCGTCGAGCCCAGGAAATGGCGCAGGCTGATGCGCGTTACTTTATCCCGCAGCAATTTGAGAACCCAGCTAATCCGGCGATTCACCGTAGCACTACAGCTGAAGAAATCTGGCGTGATACCGACGGGCAGGTTGATATTTTTGTCTCTGGAATTGGCACGGGGGGCACGATTACCGGGGTCGGTGAGGTGTTAAAGGCGCGTCGTCCTGGGGTGCAAATCATTGCCGTTGAGCCGGACGCGTCGGCGGTTTTGTCAGGGGATGCAAAAGGGCCGCACCCAATTCAAGGTATCGGTGCTGGTTTTGTGCCGAAAATACTTAATACCGAAATTTATGACGAAATTGTCCGCGTGACTGCTGATGACGCCTTTACGATTGCGCGCCGACTGGCGACCGAAGAAGGTTTGCTCGTGGGGATTTCTTCTGGCGCAGCCGTGTGGGCTGCGTTGAAAATAGCGGCTCGTCCCGAAAATGAAGGGAAGCTTACTGTGGTGATTATTCCTTCTTTTGGCGAGCGCTATCTCACAACCGCGCTTTACGCGCATCTCGATGTTTAGTCGCAGACGTAAACAAATCCGAGCGAGCGCAAATCCGACCGAGCGTTAACTACTTCCATTTCCACTTGCTTGTCTCGTAGCGAGAGGTGCTGTCTCTGTTGTTTGCTTCGTTGTTCGCGCACGGCTCGTTGCCAAACTATTTTGTTATTTAGGTGCTTTTCTATGAAAATCAAAAACGTATTGTTGATCGGTGGGGGTGGTTTTGTCGGGGGCAGTGTGGCTAATCAGCTCGCGCAGCGTGGAATTCACGTCACTATTCCGACGCGACGCAGAGACCAGCGAAAAGCGCTTGCTTTGCTGCCGACCGTCGATCTGATTGAGGCCAACATCCACGATGCTGCGGTGCTCGCAAGCCTTATGCAAGGGCAGAATGCGGTGATCAATCTAGTCGGTATCTTGCAGGATGGTGATACGCGCAAACCTTTCGGCAAACGCTTTGCTGCGGCCCATGTTGATTTGCCGAGAAAAATTCTGGCGGCGATGCAGCAGAGCGGTGTCCGCCGTTTGGTGCACCTCAGTGCGCTGTCTGCTTCGTCTGACGCGCCGTCCGCCTATTTGCGTTCGAAAGCGGCGGGTGAGTCCATTGTCCTGGCGGCGGGTTTGCAAGCCGAGATTGACGTCACCGTCTTGCGCCCCTCGGTTATTTTTGGCCCCGGTGATTCTTTCCTTCGGCTGTTCGCCCGTTTGCTTCGGCTTTTTCCAATCTTGCCTTTGGCTGGTGCTGCAGCACGCTTTCAACCGGTTTATGTTGCCGATGTCGCAGCCGTCACGATTGATTGCTTAGACAAACACGACAGTTTTGGCCAAATTTATGAATTAGCGGGTTCGACGATCTATACCTTGCGTGATTTGGTCGCGTATAGCGCCAAATTGATGGGTAAAACCCCTTTGATTATTGCGTTGCCGTTAAGCTTGGCCTATGTGCAGGCCTGGTTATTGAGCCTATTGCCCAACCCGCTGATGTCGGTCGATAACCTGCGTTCAATGCAAGTGGACAATGTGAGCGACGGCCAACACGACTACCCGGGCTGGCAACCCCAGTCCTTGGAAAGCATCGCGCCGAGCTATCTGCCTCCGGCGCCGCTGAGCCGTCAACCCCGGCTACGTTTGGATCGCTACCGCTACCGTGCTGGTCGCGGTTGATCAGCTTGTAGTTGATGCGCTGTGCTCTGTGTTATTCCCAACCTAGTTTGAGCGGCAGCTTCTATGCAAGTGTTTAGCGTGGGAGGGGCGGTGCGCGATGAGTTACTGGGGCGCCCTGTACAGGATCGTGACTATGTGGTGATTGGCGCCACCCCTGCGGCTATGCTCGAGCTTGGTTTTAAACCCATTGGTAAAGACTTCCCCGTTTTTTTGCATCCGCAGACGCATGAAGAATACGCTTTGGCGCGTACCGAGCGGAAAAGTGGGCATGGCTACAAAGGGTTTACCTTCTATTGCGCGCCTGAGGTGACTTTGCAAGAGGATCTGGCGCGGCGTGACTTGACGATTAACGCCATCGCGCGCAGTGCTGATGGCGTTTTGATCGATCCTTACCAAGGTGTGGCTGATCTGAAAGCGCAGATATTGCGGCATGTGAGTCCGGCATTTAGCGAGGATCCAGTACGGATACTGCGTATCGCGCGCTTTGCTGCGCGTTTTGAGCACTTTGTTGTCGCGCCGGAAACGATGCGCTTGATGTGTCAACTGGTGAGTCAGGGCGAGATAGCGCATCTTGTCGCAGAGCGAGTTTGGCAGGAGTTGGCCAAGGGCTTGCTCGAAACGAGGCCGTCGCGCATGTTTGAAGTACTGCATGCCTGTGGTGCACTGCGTCATCTTTGGCCTGCCCTGCCGTTCGCGTCGGAGCAATATGGCGCCGTTGCAAATGCGCTGCTAGGCGTTCTGGATCAACTGGATCAACGTGGTGAGAGCTTGGCGGTTCGCTTTGCACTGCTCTCTGCCTATTCTTTTCGCGCATTCAAGGTGGACGATTCAGCGGCGGGCAAAGCGGAGCACAGTGGTGGTGTGCATGATGATGAGCAGCTTTTCTACGCTCAGCCTGTGCGTTCTGTCGAAGCCTTGTGTGCGCGTTTGAAAGTGCCGGTGCACTGTCGTGATTTGGCCGTGTTGACGCTGCGCTGCCAGGAAAATGGCCTTCTGCTGCAGCGTTATCTGGATCAAGGTCGAAGTACGGCAGAGTTGTCTGAGCTGATCGTCGCTTTGCTCGAACAGACAGATGCTTTGCGTCGGCCACAACGATTTGCGCAATGGTTGGCGGTTTATGCGGCGCATAGGCAAGTTCGCGCTGTCTTAGCCGGCACGACAGACTCGGCGCCGGATTTGCAGGCGACCCACCTGCTGACGCAAGCGCTGGCAGTGATACGCGGTCTTGATACGGCCTCTATCGTGCGCAATAGCCCAGACGCAGGGAAAATCCCAGAACACTTGCACGCAGCGCGTATCGATGCGCTGCGAAAAATGCTCAGCTAATGCGCAGTTTTTGACGCAAGCGCCGCCCCTGTCGATGACGGCGTTTTAGCTTGTTTGCTTGAATTAACACGACTGGAGTCTGATTCGATGCTAAAGCTTTATACCTGGGCTACGCCCAATGGGCGCAAAGTTTCAATCATGCTTGAAGAGTGCGCGCTGCCCTATGAAGTGTGCGCGATCAACATCACGCAAGGAGCGCAACACACAAGCGAGTTCCTTGCGCTCAACCCTAACGCTAAAATTCCGGTTCTAGTCGACGATGAAGGGCCAGGTCGTTTGCCCATCACGCTTTTTGAATCCGGCGCCATCTTGCTCTATTTGGCTGAGAAAGCCGGTCGTTTTTTGCCGACTGAGCA
>JAZKFR010000177.1:7123-21437 GCA_040386295.1 Pseudomonadota bacterium
CGCTATGCGGTGCTACAGTGGCTGATGTTTCAGGTTGGCGGCGTCGGTCCGATGTTTGGCCAAACGCACCATTTTTTGCGCTTTGCGGCAGAACCACTTAGCTACGCCATTGAGCGCTACAAAAAAGAAACTGCGCGTTTGTACCAAGTACTCGACCGGCGTCTGGCAGAATCACCCTATTTGGCCGGTGAGTATTCGATCGCCGATATGGCAAGCTTTCCTTGGGTGGCTAGGCATGATTGGCAAGAAATCGAGCTCGCAGCCTATCCGCATGTGTTTCGCTGGTACGAGCAAATAGCGCAGCGGCCTGCCGTGCAGCGGGGGATGGCGGTACCGGCCTAGCAACAAGAGTGCGATGCTGTGCCGTCTGGCGGAGTAGAGCACTAAAGAGGGGCTAGGCCTTGGTGTCGATCAGCCTGCCGGTTTGAGCACTGGGCGGGGTTGGCAGCGCTTCCAGTAGCTGTTGAGCTTGCTGTTTTGCTAGCTGGAGGGCTTTTTTTAAAAGCAGATTTGATCTTGTGTTGTCGTTAGTTGCTTGGCTGAGTGCGACAACAGACGAATCGATATTAGCGATGTTCATAATGAACTTCTGGCCTGAAATGGTTACTAATACTGTAGCGACCTTGTTTTTGCAAACTTGACAGAGGAGCGTCGTTTTTTTCTAAGTGCTTTATTCTATTGATCAACCGTAGCATTTTGTGGAGTTTGCACAATGATTACCGTAATGGAAACAAGTACTGGTGAGCTGTGTGTTCAAGAACCGTTACAGCAAAATCAGCAAACGCTGAGCCAAAATATTGATCGTGAGCGCTCAAGTTACCCGCAAGGCTGCGTTCAAGCTGCCCTAGTCAGCGTCAGTCTTGAATTGTCTGTGCACGAGATGCCGCGCTATCAGCAAGCGTTAATGGCGTCCCTTTGTCTCGCTTCAGGCGAGGGCGTGTAAGTTCGCTTGGGCGGCAGATTCTTCATGCCGCCGATGTGGCTTCTGCATAGCTGAACTGCTCATTATTTTATCCAGTCATTGCACCGCGTTGAGTGTTATGCCCGTCGTGTCTTTGATTCTAGTTCCGTAGCTTGAAGGGGCTTGATTAGGATTCGACTTGGTTTGTGCTTGGTTGCGCTCCACATTTATTTTTTAGTCAAGGTTTCTTCATGTCTCATGCGCGCGCCATTTTCGGTTTTCATGCAGTGTTGGCGAAATTACGCCACGACCCGAGTGCCGTCCGCGAAATTTATATCGATGCTGCGCGCCATGATGCCCGTTCGCGTGACTTGATCGCACGTGCTGAGCTGGCCGCTTTACGCATCGTCGCGGTTGATGCTGCGCGCTTGGAAGCGATGGCGCCGGGTGCGCAGCATCAAGGCGTTATTGCGCACGTTGATGCAAAGCAGCGCTATATCGCGCTTGACGATGTGCTCGATACCCTAGAAGAACCGGCGTTCTTACTGATTTTGGACGGGATTCAGGACCCGCACAATTTAGGCGCTTGCCTCAGAGTCGCCGATGCTGTGGGTGCGCACGCTGTGATTGCGCCGAAAGATCGTGCCGTGGGTTTGACCCAAACGGCGATCAAAGTGGCGAGCGGAGCTGCCGAGACAGTGCCCTTTATTACCGTGACAAATCTCGCACGAACTTTGCGCGCGCTGCAGGAGCGAGAGATTCATGTGATTGGTACCGATGACGCCGCGAGCGAGGATTTGTACAGCGCCGTCTGGCCGGAGGCCAGTGCTTGGGTGCTTGGTTCCGAGGGCGACGGGATGCGTCGGCTGACGCGCGAGCAGTGTGATCAACGCGTGCGTATTCCTATGTACGGTTCGGTGCAGAGTCTCAATGTTTCCGTCGCCAGTGGTGTGTGTTTATACGAAGCGCGCCGGCGGCGTGCGGCTTAACAGCGTTTCTTGCTCATTTTTACTTAACCTTGCTTTGGGAGTATCTGCTCAATGGAAAAAGAACTTGCCGAGAAAGAAACCGAGACTGCGATTCTTTTTGCCGATGTAAGTGGCAGTACGCGCCTATACGAAACCGCTGGTGATAGTGCGGCGCTGGCTGCGATTGAGCAGTGCATCGAGATTTTTTGTCAGCAAACTTTAGCCGAAGCAGGGCGTGTGATTAAGAAAATTGGCGACGAGGTCATGGCGCAATTTCCGAGTGCCAACGCAGCAGCCAACGCGGCAATTGAAATGCAGTTGGCCGTACAGAGTCTGGCGCCAGTTGCCGGAGAAAAGCTCGGCATTCGGGTTGGCTTTCATTTGGGGCCTGTCGTCGAGCGCGACAACGATGTCTTTGGCGATACCGTTAATCTGGCGGCGCGCTTGGCAGGATTGGCTGCGCGCGGACAGATTATGACCTCGCTAGATACGGTCAAGCAGATGAATTTAGGGCTTAAATCAAGCTGTCGACCTTTGCATGCGATCCCGGTTAAAGGTAAGGCGCAAGAGGTCGCCTTGTGCGAGCTGATGTGGCAACAATCAGACGATGTGACCACCATGGCCGCACCTCGTTCAGTTGCTGTGGCGGCTAGTGTTGCTTGCCTGAGACTCAGTTATCACGACCTGACTTACCTTCTTAATGCAGAGAAAACTAGCCTGACTTTAGGCCGTGACGCGACTTGTGATTTGCCCATTCTTGATCGAATGGCGTCGCGCGTACACGGCAAAATCGAACGGCGTGGCAATAAATTTTTTCTCGTAGACCATAGCGCTAACGGAACCTACGTTCAGCCGTCAGGCGGAGCTGAAACGGTCTTAAGGCGTGAAGAGTTTGCATTGAGCGGCGGTGGCACGATTACTTTTGGTCAGTCGCACGAAAATACGACGGAGATGGTTGCCTATGTCGTTGAGCAAGGCTGAGGGTTTGTCAGCTTTTCTGTCTGCGCTTCTCTGCTTACTCTGCTTAATCAATGCGCATTGAAGCGGGTATTTTTGCGTTGTTAAATTGTTGAACTATTGACTTCGCCTTGTCTTGCTACAGTAAGGTCTGCGCTTCATTTTTGTTTTCCGTTTCTGCTGCAAATCAGCATGGATGTGCTGAATGTATGGCGCAGTCTGTTTTTTGGTTTTTGTCGCGCTATTGATTTAGCCATGGTACTTAGCAATGTCCGAACTTCTTAATTTCCAATCAATCGACGACTTCTCTTTTGCCTTCGTTCGGCATGGTGCGACCGATTTTAATTTGCGCGGTTTGCGTTGTGGCGGCGATCTTGATCTTCCTCTGGCTGAGACTGCTTACCAGCCTATTCTTGAACTTGGGTGCTGGCTGCGCAGTCAGAAAATTCATTTTGGCAAGATTCTGTGCGGCAATTTGCTGCGTGTTCGGCAAACTGCTTTGCTCCTGAGCGGTGTGTTAGATGCTTTGCCAGTGCTTTCCATAGCTGATTTAGATGAGCGTCACCTGGGGGACTGGAATGGTCGTCCGATTGCTGAAACCGAGGCCTTGTTGCAGGCACAACAGACTCCAGCAGGAGGCGAGTCTGAGGCCGAGTTTGCGCTGCGTATTCGTCGAGCTTTAAGCGAAATTTATCGACAACGCAATCAGCGTCCCTTGGTGATTAGCAGTCAAGGGGTGGCCAGGGTTTTTTACGGTATGTTGGGTGGTGCAGGGCGTTTGCGTCTTGGCAATGGTGAATGGGTTGAGTTTGCCCGAACCACGCATGCTGAAACACAGAATGTTTCTCTTCAGCTAAGGCGCAGATTGCCTGCTACAGCGCACGCTTCAGCGGGTTCGGGTGATGGTGCAAGCTAGTGTATTCACTGCGGCTAGTCGCTTTGTCGAGTAGCCAGTGATGTATGAAATGTAATTGATTTTGATCGCACAGCGTTGGCGTGTGCCCGGTATCGGGTACGTGCATGATTTCGATGTTTTGATGTGCTCGCATACGCTCGATGGTGTCTGTTGTTAAAGCGTCGGACTCCATTCCGTGCACTAGAAAAACCGGGCACTTGATCTGCTGCCAAGCAGCCCATTGATCGAGATTCTCTGCGGCGTCACGACGATAAGCCTGCATGCTGCGCATGTCATAGCGGTAAATTCTGCCGCGATTTTCTGTTGACCAACGTGTCTGCTGCCAAGCGACAAATAGCCTTGTTTCTTCGTCGATGGGGCCGTCATTCTTCTGTGCTGCACCGATGCGTCGCGTCATATCCTCTGGATTACTGAAGACATGAAATCGAGACAACACCTCGGCACGGCGTTGCCTGCGCTGATGATGAATAAACGGACCTATATCGTTCAGGATCAGTCGTTCAACCAGGTGTTCGTGTTGGGCAGCAAAGTCGATGGCGATGTTACCGCCCAGTGATGAACCTAATAGATTGAGCGGCCTACTCGTGCCAAGGTGGCGCACCATCTGGCGCATCTGCTCGAGTAGCGTTGCATGGTTGTATTCGCACTCATGCGCTAACCATCCAGAGCGTCCTCTGCCTAGCCAATCCATGCAGATAACATAAAATTCTTTGTGCAGCGCAGCGGCTAAAAAAGAGAAGCGCATCGCTGTGTTGGCGATGCCCCCGCAACACAAAAGCACAGGTTTATCAGGTGATCCCCAAGCGACGTAAGAGACAGGGACTGAGTAGCGTTTTTGTAAGCGTTCAGGCACACCGTTTTGCAGTTGCTCGGGTTGTACGTAATCGAATTGTTTTAGGCTGTACTGCCCGCTAAAGGTTTGTGTCACACGATCCGCTCTCGCTTTGAGCGCTTGCCATTGTTGCTCGATCTGCTCGGCAGACGGCGTGATGAGGTGCAAGGGCTTAGTTGCGCTGGGCTGGATCATGGTGCGCTATCTCGAGCGCGCTTGTTTACTGCGCTTGCTTTACGATTTGCGTGTTCGCGTTCGCGCTGGCGTAGCACGTCGATCATGACGTTGAATGTGCGTGCCAGTTGTCCAATCTCGTCGTTGTTGGTGACTTTGATGCTGGCCCGATCGTAATCACCGTTTTTGAGCGCGTGCGCTGCGGTGATTAGGTTGCGAATCGGTTTGACGATGGTGCGTGCAAAGAGCAGCGCCAGAATCAAGAACACCAAGCCGACCAAAATGACGCTATTGAGCACGTTGGTAAATAAACGATTCAGTGGCTCGGCAAAGAAAGCGCGCGATTCGGTGACGCCAATGACCCAGTTTTGTCCGTGTACAGGTGCAAAACCTGCAATCTCTTCGCTACCAGAAATGGTTGATTTATAACTGATATTGCCTGGCTTCTCTGCACCGATCATGGCCTTGGCTAACTGAGGCATATTCAGCGTATCGATTTTGTCGCGGCGGAAACGCTGGTCAGCGATGATTTTACTTAGCGCGTCTGGCGATAAAGGCGCCAAGCTGTGATAGAGGAGGTTCTTATCGGGGTGATGCAGCATGACGCCGTCACCGTCGATCATGAACGGAATGCGTTCCGAGCCTTGTCGCACTTCGTCAAGCAGGCTTGTGATCGATGATCCCTTGATACGCAAAACGACTGCGCCAATGATCTTATGCGCACTATCCATCACTGGGGTCGAGTAAAAAACGCCTGCGGCGCCGGCGACTGCCCCGACAATAACGCCGGTGATGTGCGTTTTTCCTTCCATTGCCGCTTTGAAGTATTCGCGAAATTTGAAATTACGGCCTACGACAGCGGGATCGCTTGACGCCAGTGCAGTCCCGCTGGCGTCCATGACGATGACGAGTTGCACATCGGTGTTAGCCGTAACCAGGCCTTCTAATTTGGTGCGTAAGGCTTGTTGTCCCTGTTCGCTCGGGGCTGCGAGAAAATGTACAAAGTCTTCGTCGGTGCCTAGGTAGGTGGCTAAATTTTTGCTGTCGTTAACCAACTGGGAAATACGGCCAGCAGTGCTCTGCGCGAGTTGTTCTAGGTTGCGCATTTCACCTGTCGCTACCGTCGAGAGACTACCGTTTAGGTTGTAGTAAGCGGTAATCAACATCGGCATCAACGCAGTGAGCACCATAGCCAGCGTCATTTTGACGGCAATTGGCCAAGAACTTGGGCGCGCCAAATTGCGGCCAAAACGAAATAGTTTGCTTTTGAGTTGGCGCATGTGGGAGAGCGCGTGCCCGTGCGCTAGCCTGTGCTCAAGCTCATCTGCGTCGTCTCCTACCTTGGACAGGGCTGCCTGGAGGTTGAGGCTTGAAGTGTGTGCTGCGCACAGCGCTTGGCAAAACGCGTTTACGTTTTGCGGCCTGTCTTGTGCCAAAGGTTTTAGGGCCCAGTCGATGGCGCGCAGAAATTCTGGGCTGAAGCGTCCCTGGCCCACTTTTTCAGCTGGCTCCATCGGATCATTGTCCGCGATGCGTTCGGGCGCAGGAGGGGGTTTGCGTCCCGTGATCATGAAGTAGAGCGTGGCGCCAAAAGCGTAAATATCGGTCCACGGACCTTGTTCGCTAATTTCATGCTGCTCGATGGGGCCGTAGCCTGGGGTGACTACGTTGCTCATGCCATCGCTGTCGCTGGCGTTTTGCCTTGCTGCACCGAAATCGAGCAAGACAAAACTGCCATCTTCTTGTCGTACGTAAATGTTGTCTGGCTTGATATCACGGTGCAAATAGCCGGTTTCGTGCACGATCGCTAAACCGTCGAGCAGCGGCAGCAAGCGTGCTAACAAATCTTGTTCGGAGATGTCTGTGTGATTGCGCCACCAAGATTTAAGCGATTTTCCTCGTTCGTATTCGAGCACCATGTAAGCCGTATCGTTCGCTTCAAAGAAGCGCGCTACCCGAACGATATTGGGATGGCGGAAGGTGGCTAGCGTGCGCGCTTCTACTAAGAAGCAATCGAGCGCGTGTTGGTAGAATTCGCGATCTTCCTTACGTCTTGGCGCGACTGATTTATCTGATGCTCGGCAGGCAAAGGTTTCTGGTAGGTATTCTTTGATCGCGACTTTGGCGTCTAGGTGAATATCAGTGGCAAGGTAAGTGATGCCGAAACCACCCTGTCCGAGAATCGCGTCGATCCTATATTCGTGCAGCTTGAAACCGACCGGTAAGGCCAGCGCAGCACCCGGTGTGACTCCTGCCGTGGATGGTAGTGGGTCGTCTGATGCCGAGCTGATCGGCGAGTCCACTCGCTGTGTTTGTGTTTTGCGTTGATGGTGGAAGTTTGGGTCGACGATGGTCGCGTCATCGGTAATTGTTTGCGCTGGAGTGGGTTGAGCGTTGCCGAGCATGGAGGCAAATAGAGGGTCGACTACTGTCCGTTCGCTATCTGCGGAATCGCTTTGCGCGTCCGTTTCTGCGTGCCTGAGCGAATGGTCGGAAGAGGTGTCCTGATTCATTGGTGCTCCGTCTTTGGAATGCTGATTTGCTGGTGAAACGGGTGTCTCATGACTGATGTTAGCTGGTTAAAAGCCATGGCACGATCAATTTCGTTGCATGGCTGAGTGCCGGGGTGTTGTCGCCTTCGCGTTTGGGCTTGTTTGCGTATAAATTATGTCGGGTACGTGTGTTTGGTTTGTAGGATCTGGCTAGTCGTTTCAGCGTACAAACCAGTGCTGAACCGAGTGGCTGAACCCATGAATTTCGCCACCTTCAAACAGATTCGGGATTCGCATCAGGGTTTGCCTCGCCAATGGCCGCGTTATAAATTCCCGTTATGGATTGGCAGCAATTTGTCCTTGGGGTGTCAATCCGTTTTTAGTGTTACGCAAGCTTATGGGGTAAAGAGGCGCCAGGTTAATCTATTCATTGATTTTATGTTTAACCACTTATCTCCTTGCTGGCTGCGCTAAGCCCCGATCTGCCGAAGGTCTGCATCTGAACCTTGTTCTCGCTTTTCTGCATAATTAAGTTGCGTTAGCATTTTGCGCTGACGCTGTGTCGTCTAATTTGCCGTCTAATTCCGCGTGCATGCTAACATGCACCCCAGTGCTGTAAGTCTTTCTCCGAGTCAGATATTGGCCGTTTTGTTGCCTCCAACCAGTTGCCTTGTTGTGCCGCTGATTCGAGCATGGATGCTCTGTTAGTACGTTTTCCGCACATCGAAGATATCCATAATGCTTTCTTTACGTAATAAATTTATTTTAGCTGCCTTGATAGCCTGCCTTTTCGCTGTGGGGATGGCTGGCTTTCTGAACTATTTTAAATTTAAAAGAACGACTGATAGCCTGCTGCAATCACGCATGGTGTTGATTGGAACTCATGTTGAGACCACCATCCAGAGTGCGCTTGCCTTGGGTCTGTCTTTCCCTGAAATCCCCACCGTCGATAAGTTGATTGAGCGTGAGCGCGCGTCGGATTCTCTCATTCAAGGAATTGACATTTTTGATAACGAGGGTCGTGTGCTTTACAGCACGCAAAAGGGCTACGTTGGGCGCGTGATCGATAGTGCTTCGCTACAGGCAGCAAAGGAAGGCGCCGATAAACCTTTTTGGCGTATTGAGGCGCGTGAGTATTTGTCCGTCGGGATTGGCTTGCAGAATAACTTTGGCGTTACGTTGGGGCAGTTGGTGATTCGTTATTCGCGCGCTGATTTGGATTTGCGCACAGGAAATATGGGCAGAAGTCTGCTCTTCTTTTCTTTGTTCGGCTTGGCGGCAGCATTCCTTGTCTTGTTGATTGTCTTGGGCGCTTTGTATCGAGGTTTTCTCCGCGATTTGCGCTCTTTTGAAGTGGGTTTGTCACGCGCACTCGATAGCGACGGAAAAGCGCGCTTGTTGGCGCGGCGTTCTATGAACCGAGCGGTTGACGAAATCGCAGATGTATTGGTTAGCGCGCATGGCGCGCTTGATGCCGTGGAAGAAAAACTCAAGGTGCTGCGCTAAGTTATGAATCAGGCTTATTTGGGAAAAATGTATTGGCGCCTGACTGGGCTGGTGATGCTGGTCATGCTGCTTGTTTTAGGTGGCTTGTCGTTTTTTACGCAAAGCGCTTTTGAGCAGCGTTTGTTGCCAGATTTAGTGCAAAAAGCCGTCACTGTCGGAGCGTCTACGCGCAGTCTGATTTTGCGTGCGGTCGATTACGGTATCGACTATTCAAACCTCTACGGCGTGTCCTCTACCTTTGCTGAGTTGCGCAAAGAAAACCCTGAATTCGCCTACATTGCCGCGACCAACGAACGAGGTGTGGTGTTGTTTGAGAGTGGTGAGCGCGCGCCTGGTGCGGATCAGTACTACAGCCAGATCGCACTCAGTACACCGACTGATGCGTCTGCAACGCCCGTCTTGCTGGGTGCTCAATACGTGGTTTCTTTGCCCTTGATGATCGATGATAAAGCGCTAGGGATGCTGCACTTTGGGATCGATCAGGCCTATATCAAAGGGGTTATGCGCGAAGTATTGCTTGATGTCTTGGTGGTGCTACTGGTTTCTGTCTTCTTTACTTTTGAGCTCTTACATTTTGTCGTCGGCAATAAACTTGAGGCGCAGTTTGGTGCTTTGGCTGAAACCGTTGATTTTCTTGGTTCGGGCAATTTTGTGCACGCTAGTAGATCGTCTGCCGATGCCCGCAAAGCAGCTGATTACGGCTTGGTAACGGGGGAGTTGGCGCTGAGCCAAAAAATTGATGCGGCGCTAAGTCGCTTGTTTGAACGTTATCGTGAGCTTGCCTTGCGCGTCAGCGCAGCAGCGAAGCAAGGTAGTACGCTGTCGCAGCAAATTGACACAATGTTTTCTGCGCTGAGCGGGAAATACCGTTTTGCCCCTGAGGACTCCGCTTTTCTGCCCAGCGCGATCGAAGCACCCTATCTTGAGCGTATCCGCACGCCTCTTTTTGTTTTTTTACTGGCCGAAGAACTGACTAGGAGCTTTGTTCCAGGTTACGCCAACTATCTATTGGTCGACGTGCCGTTCTGGGCAAAGCAAATCGTGATTGGTTTGCCGATTGTTTTGTTTATGGCGATTGTCGCCTTGGCACAGCCGTACTTAGGACCTTGGAGTTATCGCATCGGGCGTAAAAACGCGATGTTAATCGGAGCCGTGCTAGCCACAGTTGGCTTTATGGGCACTGCTCTAGCGGGCGATCTATACGCTTTGTTGTTTTGGCGCTCGTTGTGCGCGCTCGGTTACGCCATGGTTTTTGTCGCGGCTCAGGGTTACGTTTTAGACCATACCGGCGAGCACAATCGCGCGCGTGGTTTTGCTTTGTTTGTCGGTGTGTTCATGGTGGCGACGATTTGTGGCCCGCCCATTGGCGGCATTCTTGCTGACAACATCGGTTATCGCTGGTCTTTCCTGGTTTCGGGCTTGGTTGCGCTGGTTTCTATCGCGATCATCATGGGTTTGCCACAAGAGCGTCAAAGCGATGGATTAAGAGAGCTTCCTTTATCGTTCGCTGATTTTAAGAGATTGATCAAAAACCAGCGTTTTACCTCTTTGTCGCTGTTTGCTGCGATTCCGGCAAAAATTATTTTGACGGGTTTTTGTTTTTATCTGATTCCTTTGTACATTTTGTCCTTGGGCAATTCCCCCGCTATGGCAGGGAGGTTGTTGATGGCTTATGCCGTGATCATGGTGTTGGTGGTTCCGCTGGCGGCGCGTTTTGCTGATTTAAATATACGGCGTGAGCGTTTAGTTGCTTTGGGTTTGTGTGTTTCTGCTCTGGGTGGCTTTTTAATGCCCTTTTTCGACAGCATCTGGGCTTTATTTGTTTTGGTTGTTTTGCTCGGTTTTGGACAATCGTTGTCGATTGCTGCTCAAGGAGCCTTGGTAAGTGATTTTTGCCGTAGCGAGGAGTGCAACCTTGGCGAAGGTGCTGTTTATGGTGCTTATCGTTTGCTCGAACGCACCGGCAATGTCTTAGGGCCTTTGCTTGCTTCGATTTTTTTGGTCTTGTTCGGTTATGGCTACACTTTTGCGCTGATTAGTCTTCTGGTTCTGCTGGCGAGTCTTGTTTTTGCCCTGGCTAGCGGTGTTTTTAGAGCGCCTAGATCGCCTGAGAAGGTAGAAGCATGATGTTGTTTCTTAATCGTTTTCTTTGTTTTTCCGTGTTCCAGCTGCTGCTGTTTTCTGGTTTGGAGGCGGCTGAAGCCAAGCCCTACCGTATTTACGCAATTACTTTTCGTGGCATGACTGATGTTGAGAAGGGTTTCGTTGATTATTTCAAGACGCGCAAAATCCCCGTTGATATTGTCTTTCGTGATTTGGCGCGTGATGCAAATAAGATGCCTGGTTTTCTTGACGAGATCAGGCGCACTAAACCTGATCTCGTCTATACCTGGGGCACTTCGGTGACGCTAGGGGTGGTGGGCAGCGTCGGCAAAGTCGAGCCTGCGAAGCATATTACGGATATTCCTGTGGTCTTTACTTTGGTGGCAGCGCCTGTTCTTGCTGGCATTACAAACGACTTAAAATCATCTGGACGTAATTTGACCGGGGTTGTGCATGTGGCCTCGACTGAGGCGCAAATGCGGGCGATGTCGTCTTATCGTCCGTTTCATACTTTGGGCGTGCTCTATACGCCGACCGAGCAAAATTCTTTGGTTACGCTTGCCGAGCTTAAAGCGGTAGGAGCCAAATCTGGATTTAAGGTGATTGAGCGTGCGTTCAAGCTGGACGCTGATAAAAAGCCGATTGCCAACGGAGCCGATGTTCTGGTTCGCGAGCTGAAGCAGGAAGGTGTCGAATGGCTTTATTTACCGCCCGACTCTTTCTTGGGAACACTGGCGCAGAAGACGATTATTCCGGCGGCGATGGAGCTCGGTTTGCCGACCTTTGCCGCGACCGAACAGTTGATGCAGGCGGGGGCTTTGACTGGTTTGGTCAGCCGTTATTACAGCATTGGCCAGTTTACGGCGTATAAAGCCGAGCAAATTCTGGTCGGCAAAGTGCCACCTGCGCGGATTCCGATTGAAAGCCTATCGCGTTTCTCGTTTCAGGTTCTGCTGCCCGCAGCGAAACGCCTGAATCTGCCGCCCCCTTTATCCTTATTTGATTACGCAGAAATTCTCACTGCGCAGGAAGCAGAAACGCCTTAGCTTTTTGCTGCCGATTTTGCGCTTGTGTGATTGTTTGATTGTGCCGTTTTGGCGCTTTCTTGCCCGAAAGTATTGAGTCGATGAAAACAACAGTTCTCAACCATCAGCACCGAGTCTTGGGTGCCAAAATGGTTGATTTTGGTGGCTGGGATATGCCACTGCACTATGGTTCGCAGATTGAAGAGCATCATGCGGTGCGCCGTGCTAGTGGGATGTTCGATGTGTCGCATATGTGCGCTGTGGATGTCGTCGGCGTGCAAGCCGGCGATTTTCTGCGCAAATTATTGGCCAACAATGTCGATAAATTGAGCGCGCCAGGCAAGGCTTTGTACAGCGTGATGTTGAACGAGAGAGGCGGGGTGATCGACGATTTGATCGTCTATTACCTTGATCAGACGCATTATCGTTTGGTCATCAACGCGGGTACTTGCGAGAAAGACTGGGCTTGGTTGAATCAATGTTTGCAAGCCTGGGCTGTAGACGCGGTTTTGACTTTGCGTCGTGGTGCGCTCAACGGTTTGTCCATGATCGCTGTGCAAGGACCGCATGCGCTCGAAAAATTGCTTCAGGCGTTGCCGCAAGCGGCTCATGCAATCGAATCTTTGCTGCCTTTTTTTGCCGTGCAGGTAGGCGATTATTTTATTGCTCGCACGGGCTATACCGGCGAATCTGGTTTTGAAATCAGTTTGCCCGAGCCGCAGGCGCCTGCTTTATGGCAGAAATTGCTTGAGCTGGGGGTGGTGCCTTGTGGTTTGGGCGCACGCGACACTTTGCGTTTAGAAGCCGGGATGAATCTTTATGGGCAGGAAATGGATGAACAGATTTCTCCGCTCGACGCTGGCTTGGCCTGGACTGTTGCGTTGACGGCTGAGCGTGATTTTGTCGGCAAAGCCGCTTTGCAAGCGCAAGCGCAACGGTATCAATTACTGGGTTTGTTGTTGCAAGAGGGTGGGGTTTTGCGTGCGCATCAGCGTGTTGTCAGTGCACACGGCGATGGCGAGATTACGAGCGGTACTTTCTCGCCGACCTTACAGCGATCCATTGCTTTGGCGCGCCTGCCTTTGGGTGTGGCGATAGGGGATCAGGTTCAGGTTGAAATACGTGGGCGTTTGCTGGCGAGTACGGTGCTTAAGCCGAAGTTTGTACGACAAGGGCTGTCTCTTGTTGATACGCACTAGTCATTGTTGAGCGCTATGCCTACTTCCTCTGACGCAGCGCAGATGACGGCTGCTCTTCCTCCGTTGTTGTCCGATCAGGATTTCATGCGCGAAGCGCTGGCGCAGGCACGTATTGCCGAAGCACTTGGCGAAGTGCCTGTGGGGGCTGTGTTAGTGCGTGATGGACAGATTGTCGGGCGTGGTTTTAATTCGCCGATTGCTTCTTGTGACGCGACGGCACACGCCGAAATTGCTGCTTTACGTGACGCTGGCCAGCAATTAAACAACTATCGCTTACCGGCTTGCGTTTTGTACGTCACCTTAGAGCCTTGCGCGATGTGTGCTGGGGCGATGTTGCATGCGCGTATTGGGCGCTTGGTCTATGGCGCGCGTGACGCTAAAACCGGTGTGCATCAAAGCGTGACCAATCTTTTTGCCTTGCAGCAACTCAATCACCATACCCTTGTCTCGCACGGTGTTTTAGCCGATGAGTGTGCGCAGTTGTTGTCGGGTTTTTTTGCAGCACGTCGTTTGGCGCGTAGCAAAGCAGTTGCTGTTGCCGAACGGGGTGCCCAGTATCTAGGCAATACGCATGGTTGAAACCAGGCAAGACAAATTAGACGCGGCGCTGCCTTTGAGTTTGCACATTTCGATCAGCGAACAACGCTTGCGTATGTACGATGGGCTGGGTCAAGTACTGTCTAGCTATGCCGTTTCGACTGCGGCGAACGGCGTTGGCGCGCGCGCGGGTAGTTATTGCACGCCACTAGGACGACATTTGATTCGCGCCAAAATCGGTTTTGGGCAGCCAGAAAACACTGTTTTTGTTGGTCGCAGACCGACGGGTGAGCACTATAGCCCTGCACTCGCCAGGCAGTTTCCCGAGCGCGATTGGATTCTGACGCGAATTCTCTGGTTGTCTGGTTGCGAGCCTGGATTTAATCGTTTAGGCGCGGTCGATACCATGCGTCGCTACATCTATATTCACGGTAGCCCAGATACGGTACGCATGGGCGCGCCGGGTTCGCATGGCTGTGTGCGTATGCGTAACGCCGATATCGTTGAGCTGTTCGATCGCGTTCAGCCCTATACCCAAGTTTTGATCGAGGCTGGCCTGTGATGTCGGCGCTGCTGCGCATGATGGCGGCTTGTTGGCAAAGGCCAGCTGTGCGTTCCTTGGCCGCTTACCTCGCCTACTTCTTTTGCTTTCTCTACTTTGCTTTTGCTTTGCTTGTTTTGGTTTTGCGCTACAGCGTGCTGCC
>JAZKFR010000178.1:0-7070 GCA_040386295.1 Pseudomonadota bacterium
CAGCGTAGATAGCACCATATGGCCTGTTTGTGCGGCTTTGACTGCAATTTCTGCGGTTTCCAGGTCGCGAATTTCGCCGACCATGATGATGTCTGGGTCTTGTCGTAGAAAAGCTTTGAGCGCGATCGGGAAAGTGAGCCCTGCGCGCTCGTCGATGCTGACTTGGTTGACGCCCGCTAGAGGGATTTCCGCTGGGTCTTCGGCGGTGGCGATATTGATTCCCGGCTTGTTGAGCAGATCAAGGCAGGTGTAGAGCGAGACGGTTTTGCCCGAGCCCGTCGGTCCGGTGACGAGCACCATGCCATAGGGGCGTTGAATCGCGTCGATTAGCAATTGCTTTTGTATCGGGTCGTAGCCGAGCGCGTCAATGCCTAGCGATGCGCTCGCGGGGTCAAGAATACGCAAGACGATTTTTTCGCCGTACATGGTCGGCAGGGTGCTGACGCGAAAGTCGATAGCGCGCTGCTTGGACAGCGCAAGTCGCATACGTCCGTCTTGCGGTACGCGTTTTTCAGCGATGTTGAGGCGGGAAATAACCTTGATACGCGAGGCAATTTTTTCTTTGATGACGAGTGGTGGGGCGGCAATTTCACGCAAAATGCCGTCGATTCTAAAGCGCACTCGGTAGGTTTTTTCGTAAGGCTCGAAGTGAATATCTGAAGCCCCGTCGCTAATGGCGTCGAGCAGCATTTTTTGGATAAAGCGCACGACCGGCGCATCGTCCACCTCGATAGCCGCTGCCTCGTCGACGCCTTCATCGTGCTGTTCGTTGGTAAATTCCAGGTCAATGTCGTCACTGACCAGTTCTTTTAGCGTCTCTTCGGTTGATTGCGAAAGCTTGGTGACGAGTGGTTCTAGCTTGTTTTCTTCGACCACGACGGGGTCAACGGTGAGGCCGGTCTGAAAGCGAATCTCGTCGAGTGCGCGCAGATTGGTCGGATCGGCGATGGCGATGGCAAGACGATTGCCGCGTCGGTGCAGAGGTAAAACGCGGTGTGTTGCAATCAATTTGCGGTCGATGGCATTTTTTGGAAAATTCGCCTCGTTGAAAGCGTTTAGGTCGAGCAGTGGGTAGCCGAAGGTTTGCGCCGCAAACAAAGCGATATCTAAGGCGCTGAGTTTTTGCAGCGAGACCAGCTGTTCAATGAAGCTGGTTTTTTTTTTGGCGGCTTTGGTCAGGAGCGACTTAGCCGTTTCTTCGTCTAGTTGCCCCGCTTGCACGAGGGCACGAGCGAGGCCATTGAGAGGGGATTGTTGCGGATCGGCGGCCATATTTTGCTGGATAAATGCCCTGTCTATAAATCAGGCCTGATCTTAAACCCATGGCCTTGTATTGGGGAAGTTTTGTGTGTGGAAAATGGGGTTTTGGCAGCCGAATCCTGATTGCCCTAAATTTTAGGTTTGAACAAGCGCGCAATCTTGATGCTGCGGTCCTGCGTTTGGATCACTTCGATGGCAACGCCGTCGATTTTTAAGCCGATACCGGCTTCTGGAATGTCGCGAAAATGCTCCACGATGAGCCCGTTGAGTGTCCTCGGCCCGTGCGACTTAAAGCTTAGCCCGAGTTTGCGATTGATCTCGCGCAGCGAGCGACTGCCTTCTAAGAGAATGCTGTTGTCTTTGTCCCAGTGCAGGCCTGCGCTGCCTGTGGTCGATGAGGTGGTGAATTCGCCGATGATTTCTTCCAGGATGTCTTCCATGGTGACCAAGCCAAAAACCTCACCGTATTCATCGACGACCAAGCCGACTCTTTGCTTATTTTCTTGAAAAAACTGCAGTTGCGAGAACACCGGGGTGGCGGCTGGAATGTAATAGGCCTCTTGAATATAGTCATTCAGGGTTGCAGCGGTCAGTTCGTTACGGTTCATCAAACCGATGAGGCGGCGCATGTGCAGGATGCCGACGACGTTGCTCAAGTCTGTGCGATAAACCGGCACCCGCGTGTGATGCGTGGTGACCAACTGCGCTCGGATGCTGTCCCAGGGCGCATCTAAGTTGATCGCCTCCATGGATAAGCGCGGTGTCATCACGTCTTCGACGGTAATGCGTTCGAGTTCAAATAGATTTAACAAGATGCTTTGATGTTTTGGCGGGATGAAGTGCCCTGCTTCCAACACTAGGGCGCGCAGCTCTTCGGGGGAAAGCGCTTTGCTTTGTTGCGCGCTGGTTGGTGCTAGATGAGTCAGTCTGAGCAAGGCCATGACGAACAGATTGGTGAACCAAATTAAGGGGTAGAACAGCCGAAGTAAGGGCGCCAAGATGAAGCTCATCGGCGGTGCAATCCGGTCGGCGTAGGCTGCGCCGACGACTTTGGGCGTGATTTCAGAAACCACTAGGAGTGCAAAAGCGACGCACAGGGTGCCGATTTCGAGCGCCCATTCTGTGTGCCCGAACAATGCCAGCGCGATATAGCTGGTCAGCGTTGCGGCTGCTGCGTTGAGCACGGTATTGCCGAGCAGAATGACGCCGAGTAATTTGTCTGTCTTGTCGAGCAGAGCAATCGCGAGTTTGGCGCCACGGTGGCCTTTCTGTGCCAGGTGGCGCAGACGGTAGCGATTGGCTGCCATCATCGCGGTTTCGGCCATCGAGAAAAATCCCGAGATGATCAGTAGTAAGCCTAGGGCTATGAATAAGGCAGATAGGGGAATGTCTTGCATAGGGAGTTTTTGTGCTCTGGTGGGGGGGCTTGCTGCGAATTTTGTTGCGAATTTTGCTGTGAATCTTGTTGTTATTGCGCTTAGGTGTGTGTTCTTGCTGCCGGCTCGTTTATGTTGTCTCAGGATGGGGGGCTAGCACGCATCGGAATTAGGCAGCGCGGCGCTAAATGACTCGTTTTCCGGGCATTCGACTTGGAACACCTGCCTATCTTCTAGTCTGAGCGCAGTGAGCTGTCCACCCCACAAACAACCTGAGTCTAAGGCAAGAAAATTATCTTCGATGCGCAGACCGAGTGCTGACCAGTGCCCTGCGACTATAACTTTATCAGCGCTCAGACGGCCAGGGATCTGAAACCAGGGGTATTGTCCTGCTGGCGCTGTTTCCGGCTTGCCACGTGCTTTAAAACTCATGCTGCCTTCAAGCGAGCAGAAACGCATGCGGGTCATGGCGTTTACGATGACGCGTAAACGCGGCCAGCCGCACAAGTTGTCATCCCAACGGGTTGGTTCGCTGCCCCACAGCTGTGCCATAAAGGTACGGTAATCGCTTGCTCTGAGCGCTTGCTCAACCTCGGCGGCGAGGGCGCGCGCCTGCTGCGTCGTCCACTGTGGAAGCAGTCCCGCATGCACCAAACAATACTCACGCTCGGTATGACATAAGGGGCGTTGCCGTAGCCAGTCGAGCAATTCTTGTCGATCCGGTGCGTGCAGGATGTCGTCCAAGGTATCGTCGGCAGCGCGTTTTTGCAGTCCTTCAGCGACGAGCAGCAGGTAAATATCATGATTGCCCAAAACGGTGATGGCGGCGTCGCCGAGCGCACGCACAAAGCGCAAAGTTTGTAATGAATTAGGGCCACGGTTAACCAGGTCGCCGACCAGCCAAAGGCGATCATGGCTGGGGTCGAATTGACAGCGTTTGAGCAGCGTCAGTAAGGCGTTAAAACAGCCTTGAATATCGCCGATTGCGTAGGTTGCCATAGTGGTCTTGCCTTTGTTTTGTGCGGATTTATGGCGCTATTTGCCTTTGTTTGCAGTCCGTTATTGCGCCACATTTTTCTTGCTTCGTCTGCTTAGGGCAAACTTTGCGTCGCGTTGCTCATCCAGATGGAAACGCAGTATCCAAGTGTCCCACTATCCGCAGCGCATGCGCTGGTGTTACCCGCTCTGCGCGCTACGCAGAAAATCATTGCTGCTGTTGCCAATGCCAGGCATCACGACACATCTCCTCTAAGCCTCGTTTGGCATGCCAATCGAGTAGCTGCTGGGCTAAGGAAGGGTCGGCGTAGCAGCTGGCAATGTCGCCTGGTCGTCGATCCACCATCCGGTACGGAATCGTTTGGCCGGTTGTTTTGGCAAAAACACGCACCATGTCGAGAACGGAATAGCCTCTGCCAGTGCCGAGATTCACCGTGAGTAAACCTGGGTGGGTGTTGAGATAGTCGAGCGCGGCTAAATGCCCTTCAGCCAGATCCATGACGTGAATATAGTCGCGCACTCCGGTGCCGTCTGCGGTGGGGTAGTCGTTGCCAAAGATGTTCAGTTGTTCTCTTAAACCGGCGGCGATTTGCGCGACGTAGGGCATCAGATTGTTCGGCACGCCGTTCGGTTGTTCGCCAATCAGGCCGCTGGCATGGGCGCCGACTGGGTTGAAATAACGTAAGCGCGCGATGCGCCACGTCGGGTCGGCGTGCGCTAGATCCGCCAGTACATTTTCTACCGTGAGCTTGCTAGCGCCGTAAGGGTTGGTTGCCGAACGCGCGGCGCTTTCTTTAATCGGTACGCTGTTTGGGTCGCCATAGACGGTTGCGGAAGAGCTGAAAATGAGCGTTTTGACAGCGGCATCGTCCATCGCTTGACATAGAGCAATACTGCCGCCGACGTTGCAATCGTAATAGCGCAAAGGCTGTGCTACCGATTCGCCAACGGCTTTTAGTCCAGCAAAATGGATCACCGCATCAATCGCCTGTGTGTTGAACACCTGTTTGAGCAAGGCGCGATCGCGTACGTCTCCGGCGAAGAAAGAGGGTGTTTCACCGCTGATGGCGGCGATGCGATCGACGACGCTAGCTTGACTATTTGACAGATCGTCGAGGATCGTCACCGTGTGTCCGGCATTGATCAAAGCAACGCTGGTGTGTGCGCCGATATAGCCGGTTCCGCCGGTCACTAAAATGTGCATACGCTGCCCTGTTACTGTGGGTTAAATTGGGTTGGGTTGGGTTGGATTGAGCTGTATTAAGTGCCGATTGCCCGAGTTGTTGCTGCTGCAGGGACGTATTCAGGTACGAATTTTTGTAGCACCTGCTTGATCTGCGCGTTGCTTTGTACGGTCTCATCTTGTGTCCAATGTTCTATGGCGACGATGCTTGCGAGTGATGCGGCTGTATCGGCGCAATCAGGTTTGGCCATACGCAGTTTGGGGTGTGGCGTCGCGATGCTTTCTTCGTCGTTGGCGAGGAGTTCTTCAAAGAGTTTTTCGCCGGGACGTAAGCCGGTGAACACCACCTCGATCTCCTCTGTTGAGAAGCCGGAGAGGTGAATCATGTCGCGTGCCAGGTCGGCGATTTTGACTGGGTTGCCCATGTCGAGTAGGAAGATTTCGCCGCCATGACCCATGCTTCCCGCTTGCAGCACTAATTGCACCGCTTCGGGGATCAGCATGAAGTAGCGAATGATCTCTGGGTGCGTCACCGTGACCGGTCCTCCCTGGGCGATTTGCGCCCGGAATTTGGGGATTACGCTGCCGTTACTGCCCAAGACGTTACCAAAGCGAACAGTGACAAAACGCGTCCCATCAGCTTGTTGTAGCGCTTGGCAAACGCGTTCGGCCAGCCGCTTGCTGGCGCCCATGACGTTGACTGGGTTAACTGCCTTGTCGGTGGAGATCAACACGAACTTTTCTGCGCCCTGGCGTTGTGCTGCCCGAGCTAGGTGTAAGGTGCCCAGCACGTTGTTGCGAATCGCTTCCCAGGCATTGTCCGACTCCATCAACGGTACGTGTTTGTACGCCGCCGCATGAAACACTAGCTGGGGTTGATATTCGGCAAAAATGTGCGCTAAACGGCGTTCATCTTTAACGTCAGCGATGATGCAGAAAATCGTCACAAGCGGAAACTGCGCGGCAAACTCCTCAGCAATTTGATACAGCGCAAGCTCTGATAGCTCAAGCAAAACCAGGCGCTGCGGTTTGAATCCGGCAATTTGTCTGCATAGCTCAGAGCCAATCGATCCGCCTGCGCCTGAGACCAAAATTGTTTTTCCGTCTAAGCACTCGTGTAGTTGCGCATCGTCCAGCTCAACGCGATCGCGTCCTAGCAAATCTTCGAGTTCGACCTGACGAATTTGTGAAACGGCGAGTTTTCCTGAGAGTAAATCGTCAAATGCGGGGACCGTTAGGGCGATCAACTTTGCCTCGGCGGCCAGCTCGGTTGCCCGTCGCCGAGCCGAAGAGCGCGCCGACGGCATGGCGATAATGACGTGTTCTACGCCAAAGCGTTCGGCAAACTCGGCAACCCGATCTAGGGTGCCGAGAATCGGTAGGCAGCCTAGCGAGCGCCCGCGTTTTGCCGGGTTATCGTCGAGTAGGCCAACAACCGACCAGGTGGTACTCAGACTCAGCTCACGCAACAAGCTATGCGCTGCGCAGCCGGCCCCCATGACCAGCACTGGCTTAGCCAGGGCGCTGCGTACCGACAGCATGCGCTCCTCTTTCCAGCTGCGATAAGCAAAGCGACTGCCGCCCATGAGGAGTATTAGGATTAACGGATGGAGCAGCAGTACGCTACGCGGCACGCCAGGCAGGCTGAGCCCGTACACCGTTGCGGTAATGAGTAAGCCGACCAAAGAGGTGGCCAGCAAAATACGCTTGAGATCGTTCACGCTGGCAAAGCGCCAAAGGCCACGATACAGCCCAAAATGCCAGAAAAAAACCGCGTGCAAAGGCAGTAACCAAGGCAAGGTTAGCGCCATGCTTTTCTGGAACTCAGGGGGGATGTCGAAATTAAAGCGCAGAAGATAAGCGAGTAGCCAAGCCAGGCTGGCCGCCAGTAAATCATGGGCAAAAGCCAGGACTAAGCGGGGGTTAAAACGTTTCATCGTGGTACTAACTTTCGTTTCTGTCTGTTCAGTGAGGATGGGTCATTCGTCGCGCTGGTCGTCAGCAGGCGACACTCATTTGGCTACTTGTTTGGCCGAAAACTGTCGCCACAGCGCGTCAATACGCGCCATGCTGGCAAGATAAATGAGCGCCCAGGTAAGTAATAAACAAAATTGCCTGCTCGGTGTTTGCCCTAAAGCCAGCACGCCAGATACGCCGACAGCTGACATCAAAGCGTACTCGACGAGTGCTGTTCGGCGATGGCTCCAGCCCATTCTGATCAGGCGTTGATAATAGTGTTCTCGGTGTGCCTGCCA
>JAZKFR010000179.1:0-3203 GCA_040386295.1 Pseudomonadota bacterium
TGCGGACTGGGTAGCGCACACTGCGGACATTGCTCAGGCGGCAGACGCGGAAAATCAGCGCTGCAAGCAGCGCACACAATCTGCTGCTGACTCGTCCCGCCACAGAGAAAACAGTCTTGTCCAAACAAGCTGGCGCAGCCTTGCCCGATCCGGCGCAGCCAAGCGATTCGGCCGAAGCGATCAAGGCGAGCAATTTGCCGCAGGCTTTGGGTTAAAATGCCCACCTTTAGCCCTCCAACGCCACCACATCAGGCTCATCCATGACCTCATCCACCACGCAGCTTCCCCACATATCCGCTCCCGAAAATCGGCAATCTACCGCCCAGCATCATACCGAGAAGTGGCGTATTGCTGAGGTTGAAGCGCTCTACCAACTGCCGTTGATGGATCTCATTTTCCAAGCGCAACAAGTACACCGGCAAAATTTTGACGCCAACGAAGTACAACGCTCCACGCTGCTCTCGATCAAAACCGGAGGCTGCTCTGAAGATTGCGGCTACTGCTCGCAATCCGCACGTTACAAAACAGAAACCGAGGCGACGGCGCTGATGCCGCTCGACGAAGTGATTAGCGCAGCCAAAGCCGCTAAAGCCAAAGGCGCCTCACGCTTCTGCATGGGTGCCGCCTGGCGCGGACCGAAAGACAGAGACCTGGAAAAAGTGGCTGAAATGATCCGCGAAGTCAAGGCGCTGGGCTTACAAACCTGCGTTACCTTGGGCATGCTTAAAGACGGCCAAGCCGACGAACTGAAGGCGGCTGGGCTAGATTATTACAACCACAACCTCGACACCGACGCCGAATTTTATGGTCAGGTCATTAGCACGCACAAACAGCGCGATCGTCTAGAAACCTTGGATAGAGTGCGTAACGTCGGGATTAAAGTTTGCTCTGGCGGCATTTTAGGTATGGGCGAATCGCGCCGTAATCGCGCCGCTTTGATCACCCAATTAGCCAACCTTAATCCTCCCCCAGAATCAGTGCCGATCAACAACCTGGTCCCGATTCCCGGCACACCGATGGCGGAAATCGGCGCTATCGACAACCTTGAGTTTGTGCGCACCATCGCCGCTGCGCGGATCACGATGCCGAGCAGCTTTGTGCGTTTATCAGCCGGTCGTCAAGCCATGTCAGACGAGCTGCAAACACTGTGTTTCTTGGCCGGTGCCAACTCCATTTTTTACGGCGATCGCCTGTTGACGACAGACAACCCAGAAGCAGACCGCGATCAAGCGCTCTTCGACAAACTCGGCTTACGCGCCATTTAAAAGGTGTCGCCCACGGCAGAGTCAGAGTTCGTCTCGCCGCGCCAAGTACGGCGCAACTTCGCACGCGCTGCCGCGCACTACGACGCGAACGCCTTGTTACAAGCGGAAATCGCCAGTCGCATGCTCGAACGGCTCGACTATGTACGCATAGAACCAGAACACATCGTCGACCTCGGCTGCGGCACAGGCAATGCTTTAGCCGCTTTAAGCGCGCGCTACCCCAAATCAACACTGCTCGGCGCAGACCTGAGCGAAGCGATGCTGGGGGTCGCTCGCGCGAAAAATCTCAAGCCCTCGCTGACGCAACAATTACTGCGCTTACTGCGCTTGCCCGGCAGCGCAGAGCGTAAACCGCTGCCCCAGCTGCTCGCGGCTGACGCCAATCTCTTACCGCTTAAAAGCGCATCGACCGGATTGCTTTGGTCAAATCTGATGTTGCACTGGCTAGACGAACCGCAAGCGGCGCTGCGCGAGATTCATCGTGTTCTTGCAGTGGGCGGTTTGTTTATGTTCTCCACGTTTGGCCCCGATACACTGAAAGAGTTGCGCGCCAGCTTTAACGACGGCGGAGTCCATACGCAACGCTTTGCCGATCTGCACGACATAGGCGATATGTTGGTGGCGAACGGGTTTGCCGACCCGGTGATGGACATGGAAGTTCTGACGCTGACTTACGATAGCCTAGACAAGTTGTTCAGCGACTTGCGCCAGACGGGTTCTGGCTGTGCCATGCAGGCGCGGCGCCCCGGCCTGATGGGGCGGCGTACTTGGCAGACTATGCTTGAGCGCTACGCACAATCGGCGCAGCAGGAAAAGGACGGCAAACAGCAGGACGGCAAACAACGCTTCCCAGCCAGTTTTGAAATCGTCTACGGCCACGCTTGGAAAGCCGAGCGTCAAAAAAGCGAGGATGGACGGGCGATTATTCGCTTCCAGCCGAAGCCGCTTTAAGCGCACGCAAAACGCGGGCACGCACGCGCCAAAGCAAGAGAAAACCCAGCAGAACCCCATAAATCAAGGGGTAGACAATGGCGGTAATTTTAACCAGCCAAAAATAATGCAGGGCAGCCAGAATGCCGATCGCATAAACGCTGCGGTGCAAAAGCTGCCAACGTTTGCCGCCTAAAAAACGCATCGCCTGATGATTCGAGGTAAGCGCTAGCGGCAGCAAGAGCAAAAACGCAGCGACCCCAACGGTAATAAAAGGTCGTTTAAAAATATCGCGCGTAATCTCAGCAAAGTCGAAAAACTGATCCAACCAGACATAAGTCGTTAAGTGCAAAACGGCGTAGAAAAAACAAAACAATCCCAACATCCGACGCAAACGCACTAACCAATGACAGCCCGTGAGCGCACGTAAGGGGGTGATGCTCAAACTGATCAATAAAAAATTGAACGTCCAGCTGCCGGTTTTATGCGTGATCAACTCAATCGGATTAGCGCCCAAAGCATCGTTCACAGCACCATAAAGCAAGCTCGCCAAAGGCCATAAGGCCAGCACAAAAACGCACAGTTTGAATCGTGCGAGCTGCCGCGTGCTCAAAGTCTGCACGCGTTGCCAAGGTCGTACTGCCGTCAGCATTCAAACATCGCCATCAAAAATACTTGCGCAGATCCATGCCGCGATACAGCTGCGCTACTTGGTCCGCGTAGCCGTTGAACGGCAAGGTGGGACGCTTGCCAAATTCGCCCAAACGGCGTTCTTTGGCTTGGCTCCAGCGCGGGTGTTCAACTTCAGGATTGACGTTGGAATAGAAGCCGTATTCGCTCGGCCCCGCGCGCATCCAACTGGTGGTCGTTTGCCTGCTGACGAAGCGAATTTTGACAATCGATTTGGCGCTTTTAAACCCATACTTCCAAGGCACGACCAAGCGAATAGGCGCCCCGTTCTGCTGCGGTAAAAGCTGTCCATACAGTCCGACGGCAAGAATGCTCAAG
>JAZKFR010000180.1:0-4614 GCA_040386295.1 Pseudomonadota bacterium
TGTTGACGTTGCTGTTGGCGCAGGGCAGCGAGTTTGCGTTTGTGGTGTTTCAAACCGCGGCGGGTGCGCATGTTTTTTCGGCGCAGACCGCTTCAATACTCATCGCGTGCGTCGCCTTATCGATGCTACTGTCGCCGTTTTTGTTGATTGCCATCGACCGATGGCTGCTGCCGCGCTTTGCAGCTTGTCCCATCGGCAAGCCACAATTGGAAGAACTGTCAAGCCCACAAAGCGCGCCGATCATCTTGGCGGGGTTTGGCCGCTACGGCCAAATTATTGGCCGCATGTTATTGGCGCAAGGCATACGCTGCACGGTGCTGGAGCACGACGCCGACATGATAGAAACCGCGCGTACCTTTGGTTATACGGTGTTTTACGGCGATGCCACACGGCTCGATTTATTACGCACGGCGGGTGCAGCGCACGCCAAAATCATCATCGTGGCGGTGGATGATCCGACGCAATCGCTAGAAATCGTCGATTTGGTGAAAGCGCATTTTCCGCATTTGCAAATCGTCGCCCGCGCACGCGACGTCACGCATTGGGGCGATTTGCGTGATCGTGGCGTCACGCACGTGCAGCGCGAGTTATTTGAATCCAGCCTGCGCAGTGCGCGCACCGTGCTGGAGTTACTGGGGCATTCGACGCAAGCAACACAACGCAATGCGGCGCGCTTTCGGCAACACAACATCGCGTTGTTTGAGCAGCTCTACCCGCACCGCAAAGACCGCAAAAAATTTATCCTGATGTCGAAAAAAGGGCGGCAGGATTTGGAGGAACAGATGGCGCAGGAGCGCCAGCAGCAGGGTAATAGCTAAGCCTCAGGAACATCGTGAGGGTGGTATAAGATCCGATGCAAAAACGAGTACGAAGTTCTCAAAAACTTGCAAATATTTGCTGCTAGTCAGGAAGCGTGGCAGTGGGTATAAGGCCGTTGATTGATGTAGCAGCATGGTCTGCGGATGATTCCTTTGCGACCTATCCCGAAGGTGCGCGGGATAAACGAGCGCTTTTCCCTCCGGCCAACTGCGCTTTGCCTTTCATTAAAAAATCTCGCCGATATCTATTCAAACTATCGGATAAGCGCTATCCAGAACAATTTTGGGGCGAGGTAGTTGCTTAGAAATAGGACAGATGATCGGCGTACCTGTGCCACCGACATATCCCGAAATAGACAGTAATAGGCAAGATGCAGCGGCGCTTATTGAATGGTTTTATGAGGATGGTGTTCAAACTTCCGTACTGGGTGGTCGATTCATGCAAAGCATGATTGATGGCTTTGATACGAAAAAGGGGACTCAGCATAATTTTGAATCAATCATGGCGTTATCAGAGATGCGGGATGATTCGGATTGGCTTGCAAGCTGGGCAAAGGGATTGATCTTTGACGCTCTGATTGGCAATACCGATCGACATCAGAACAATTGGGCACTGCTATTTCGATCCGAGCCGGGGTTTAGACCGGCATCGCTCGCTCCGTGGTTTGATAACGGCACAAGTTTGGGGTGCGAGCGTCACGAGCGCCAAGTGTCTCGTTGGCACAATGAGCAGTTAATGCGTTATTTGCACAACGGTAGGCACCATATGCGATGGGATAAGTCCAGTGCACAGCGCTGTGGGTTTTTTGAGATGCCTCAACGACTCATAGAGCTTGAGTCATCGTTGCGCGGGCCAATGCTCGGCTGTGTAGATTCGTTAAATTTAGACACGCTGGCTGCTTTGCTCACTGCTTGTACGGAAACAGAAAGTTATACGCGCTTAACGCCTTGGCGAGCCGATTTTATGCACCGCTTAGTTGAGCACAGAAAAGAGATTTTATTGGGGATATTGTCGTGACGCCTATCGCACATTTGTTAGAGCCTTCGCGCTTGCTACTGGTTTGGCAACGCCATATAGCGGGTCATGAACCTAGGTTGCGACACGTCGTGGGAGACATCATTCGCAAAGACGGAAATAAAGCAGAGTTCCGGTATTTACATGACTCAGAGGACTTTCGTCGTGCTCAGGATGAAGGATTCACGGGCTACCCGGCTTTTCGTACCGCCCGTGTATCGCATGAAGAGAATGTTCTGGATGCTTTCGTATGCCGTTTGCCATCACGAAAACGGGGAGATTTTCATGAATACCTAGCAGCACATAGTCTGCCCGAGAATTTCCAAGGATCCGATTTTTCTCTTCTTGCGCACACAGGCGCAAAGCTGCCGGGAGATGGTTTTGAAATCATCCCCGATTTAACAGGTATACATGCGCCGTATGACCTGATTCTTGAAATTGCGGGTACTCGGCATCAAGACAAGATTGAGGTTGTGTTGCTAAAGACTGGCGACTCAGTGCAGTTAGTTCTTGAGCCCTCTAATGTGCATGATCCGTTAGCAATAGCAGTGATTCATCCGTTGGCTAAAAAATTGGGATACATACCAAAACCTTACTGCGCTGCGTTGCGTCACGCGATTGAGAACTTTCAGGTTGTCACAACCATACAGAAATTAAATGGCAGTCCCGATAGACCGCTTATCTATTTGTGTTTAAGAGTGACGGAGAAAAGCGCGCCAAGCTACACTTGAGAAAACCGATGGTGGAAAAGCGTCAGCAGCAGGGTAATAGTGCAATCGTTGAGAGTCAGCTGGATCACACACGGCCATCCATTAGAGGGCAATATGAGTAGCAAAAATACGATTTGTCTCTGGTACGACGGCGACGCTTTAGACGCTGCGCAGTTCTACGCGCAGACTTTCCCGAACAGTGCCGTGGGCGCTATCCACCCTGCGCCTGGCGATTATCCCGCCGGCAAACAAGGCGATGTGTTGACGGTCGAGTTCACCGTCATGGGCATTCCTTGCCTGGGTCTGAACGGCGGCGCTGGATTCAAGCACAGCGAAGCTTTCTCGTTTCAAGTTGCCACTGACGATCAAGCCGAAACGGATCGCTTATGGAACGCAATCGTCAGCCACGGTGGCCAAGAAAGCGCATGCGGTTGGTGCAAAGACAAGTGGGGTCTATCTTGGCAAATCACGCCTCTAGCCCTCATCGAAGCCATCGCCGATCCTGATCGCGCAGCGGCCAAACGTTCCTTCGAAGCCATGATGCAAATGCGCAAGATCGACATCGCTGTGATCGAAGCAGCACGGCGAAGCACGGCCACTTGAGCTGATTCAGCTCAACGTTCACGCAAACTTTCTTGCGCATGCTGCAACAGCGGCGTGTGCCGGTTTTATTCTTCACCGCGACCGCGATGTTCAGACTCAAACGCAGTCAAACGGGCATGGGCATTTCGATACCCTCCTGAATGACGCTGGGGGAGTTCTAAAGTAAATCTCAGTGGGCAGTGTGGAATGTCGAAAATTGGTTTTTGATGCAATAAGCCAGCGAACTGCACCGTTGGCCATCCGGGGCCAATGACGCCCAACCCGTCATTGCAACGGACTGCCTTCGGCAGCCACTGAATTCAAGCGTTAGACTGCACAAGTTGTTCCACACAATACTTTCCCAACTTCCCACTATCGGAGCCGTTAAATGAAAAAAGCAATAGCGTTCTTATTGTTATGTTCTGCAACTGCATTTGCTCAAGATCTGCCTTACGTCTATCAGCAATTTGGGTATTTCCCACCGACAAACGAGGCGGGGAGTCTTTCAGAAGAGCAGAAAGCCGTATTAGATGATTGCGTTAATTTCGCTAAAGAGCGAGGTGAGTCTTCTAAGAAAAACGCTGAAAAAATGGCTGCAATTTACGGCAATCAAGCAGCGCAATACGATTATTTCGGCGTGTATTTGACTGGCTGCTTAGCTGATGAAAAGGATGGCAAGGGCTGGATGGTTCAAGAAAAGAAAGAAGGCGCCTGGGAAAAGGTCAGATCCCGCTACGCAACGCGAACATTTATGAAACTCGACCCCACAAAATGAAGCCCAAGCCAATGCTCACGCTCGTTCCCTTCGGTCGCTGGACGCTGCGCGACAAATCGGCGCAGTGCCGGTTAGCGTTACGTTAGGCATTATGTCGAACCCTATCCCTTCATTTGGCGACAAAGTACGGATTCGGTCTGCACCAGAGACTCATGCTCTTGGGCTGTCGGGGCTTGTTGGTCAAGTAAGCGGCATTACGACTCCGTCCGTTACAAGCGTTTCCGTCATCGGTGGGTCACCGCACGACAGCGCGTTGCATGTCGTAGTAGACGGCCAGTCCGGGGAGCTTTGGTTTAACCCTGATCTAATTGAGTTCGTCGACCATGCTGCGGGTACCGAAATGACACTTGATGGCGTGCCCAAAAAGTGGGTCAGAACGACAGAGGGGGGCTGGCGCGAAGAGAGCACTTTGGGGAAAAAATGGTGGGAATTCTGCAAATGATGCCTAACATCTCAGACAGCCCGAGCCTGTGTAGGTGCGCTTCGCCGCTTACACAGGTCGCTTACCTCAAGCGTTAGCATCACTAACTTGCTGGCTACGGAAAAGACATGTTCATCTTTAGATTGTCACTGCTACTTACGCTGTCTGGCTCGTTGTTGGGCTGTGCGCAGCTTCCAATAAACGAACCGATCCCTGCATCGAATATCCGTAAGACCTCTGCACAACCGACTACGCGCTCACTGACCAGCATCATTCCCTCGCCCACTTGTGGG
>JAZKFR010000181.1:0-26339 GCA_040386295.1 Pseudomonadota bacterium
CACGGGATTCGGACAAATGCCGTTATTTAATGCGCTGGAATTTGGGGCGCCCTGCGGGTGGAGGGCTAGGGGGTTCTGGTTCGGGTGCTTCGCTGACGTGTTCAGGCTCTGGCTCCGGCTCAAAAGCCATGCCAACGCCATTTTCACGCGCGTAGATGGCTGAAATAGCGCCGATTGGTACCGAAATATCACGCGCGACACCGCCGAAACGCGCCTGAAAAACGATGTATTCATTGCCCATCGTCAGTTGGTTACTGGCGTCATAGTCGATGTTTAGAACAATCTGCCCGTCGCGCACAAACTCTTTGGGTACCTGCGTGTCGGCATTGACCGTGACGGCGATATACGGGGTGAACCCGTTCTCGCAACACCATTCGTGAATAGCGCGAATCAAATAAGGCTTGGTCGAAGGCAAGTTCATAGATGTCCCCAACAAAGATTAGCGTTCAAGAAAAACGATCAAAACCAAGCTGCTCTAAATGTACCGCAAAGAAACGCAATTAGGCATTAAGAAGCATCGTATTGCTTGAGGTTATTGCGAGCCGGGCGAGCATTTTTCCGCCAACTCATGTCATTCCAATGTAATTCCAATTTGCATTAAAACCGGCACTGCGTGGATTTTTCCTTGCTACAGCAAGGTCTGCGCCTCGTCTACGTGTTCCGTTTTTAATGCAAATGGGCATAACTTGATAGCTGAGACCGCGCTTTTAAATTTACCCACGGTCTTGCTGCTCGGCAAACTACTTGCGCATGGCCTTTTCTGAAGGGGTCAAAGCGTCGATAAAACCTTGTCGGCTGAAAATGCGTTCGGCGTATTTCATCAACGGCGCTGCTGTTTTAGGCAGATCGATCCCGTAGTGCTCTAGGCGCCACAGCAAGGGCGCCATGGCAACGTCAAGCATAGAAAAATCCTCGCCCAGCATATGCTTTTGTTTGGCAAAAATCGGCGTCATCTCGGTCAGACGCTCACGGATTTGCTGGCGCGCCTTTTCTGCTGTTTTGAGGCTTTTCTCCAAGGGATCGATGTAGACAAAAACTTCACGTTCCATCGTGATCAGCAGCTGACGCGCACGTGCACGCATGATGGGGTCAGGCGGCATCAGTTGCGGGTGTGGGAAGCGCTCGTCTATGTATTCATTGATGATGTTGGGTTCGTAAAGAATAAGGTCACGTTCGACGAGAACCGGCACCCGGTTGTACGGGTTAATAATCGCCATATCTTCCGGTTTGCCGAAAAGATCAACATCAATAATTTGAAAATCCATGCCTTTTTCGTAAAGGACGATACGGCAACGGTGACTGAACGGGCAGGTGGTGCCTGAGTAAAGATTCATCATAATTAAGACCCTTTAAGCACGTCGGCTTCTAGCTAGTACGCCAACGGTCGTTGGCAATAACATCAATTTCTGGTGCGGGGTTGAGCGTTTGCCGTGCCTCATGAGCTAGGTGCAGCAAAGCAAGTTTAGGTGTGTTGGTATTTATAAGCGCTGCGTTTTTAGCGTCTGGTCTTCGCTACATCAGCAAAAACGTCAAAAACGAGCGAATCATTGGCACCTGGGTAAGCACCAATAAGCGCCAATGATTGTTTTACTTAATGTCTTTCCAATACTCTTTTTTCAGTGCGTAAGCGAGGCCGCAGAGGACAAACAGAAACAGCAGAACACCGAAACCAAGTTGCTTGCGGAATGCTGCGTCTGGTTCGCCGATCCACACAAGAAAGCCGACCAAGTTGGCAATCTGTTGATCATATTCGGCTGCTGATAGACTGCCCGGCTGCATTATTTTGAGCTGATGCGTTGCGTGGTCTAAGCTTTGTTCGCCCTGTAACTCCCAGAGTACGTGCGGCATACCCACGTTTTCAAAGACTTTGTTATTCCATCCGGTCGGGCGATTTTCGTCGCGGTAGAAAGAACGTAGGTAGGTGTACAACCAGTCGGCACCGCTGCCTGCCTCAGAAGCGCGCGCGCGCGCGACCAAAGACAGGTCAGGTGGGGCAGCGCCCAGCCATTGCTTTTGTTCGCTGGCACGTGCAGCAATACGCATGGGATCGCCGATTTTGTCGGCAGTGAACATTAAGTTTTCTTTGATTTCCTGTTCGGTAAAGCCAAGTTCAGTCAGCTTTTTGTAGCGAACGTGGCTTGCTCCGTGGCAGTTCAAACAGTATTGCACGAAGGTTTTAGCGCCATTTTGCAGCGCTGCTTTGTCGTCTTGGACGTCAGGCGCTGCGTCTAGGTGCACGCCAGCGCCACTCGCAAATACCGTGATCGGCGCGAATAAGAGCGCCAGCAAGGTTCTTTTGATTTGCTTCGCGGTCATTTGAATGTCACCCTTTCCGGTTCAGGTTTGCACCGGTCAATTTTTGAATATAGCGGCATGAGCAGGAAGAAGAGAAAGTAAAGCAGCGAGCAAAGTTGTGCTACCGGAGCGCCAGGAATCAGGCCAAAGAAGGCGTAATCAGGCGCTTTTGTTCCCAAAAAACCAAGCAGAAGAAAGGCCAGTACGAAAACCGCCAACACTGTTTTGTAAATCGGGCCACGGTAGCGAATCGATTTAACTGGGCTGCGATCAAGCCAGGGTAAGAAGGCAATAATGACGACTGCGCCCCCCATGAGAAGCACGCCCCAAAACTTCGCCTCCAAACCGAATAGTGGCCACACCATAGCGCGCAGAATCGAGTAAAACGGAGTGAAATACCAGACTGGCGCAATGTGTAAAGGCGTTTTCAGTGGGTCGGCTGGAATGAAATTGTTGTATTCCAAAAAGTAGCCGCCCCCTTCAGGCGCAAAGAAGACGATGCTGGCAAAAACGATCAAAAATACCACAGCACCCAAGAGGTCTTTGACGGTGTAGTAGGGGTGGAAAGGAATGCCGTCGAGCGGAATACCGCGCGCATCTTTTTTCTTCTTGATCTCAATGCCGTCTGGATTGTTCGAGCCAACTTCGTGCAGCGCCAGAATGTGTGCGGCGACGAGGCCAAGTAGCACCAGCGGTACGGCGATGACGTGAAATGAGAAGAAGCGGTTGAGTGTGGCGTCCCCGATGACAAAATCGCCGCGAATCCATAAGGATAAGGGTTCGCCAATCAAAGGAATCGCCGAGAATAAATTGACGATCACCTGCGCGCCCCAGTACGACATTTGCCCCCATGGTAATAGGTAGCCCATGAAGGCTTCGGCCATCAAGCACAGGAAAATCAAGGTGCCAAACACCCAGATCAGTTCACGTGGTTGGCGGTAAGAGCCGTACAACATGCCACGGAACATGTGCAGATAAACGACGATAAAAAAGGCTGAGGCGCCTGTTGAATGCATATAGCGTATGAGCCAGCCCCAGCTGACGTCGCGCATGATGTATTCGACACTGGCAAAGGCGATGGGAATCCCGCTGGCGTTGAGTGAAGCGTCGGGCTTGTAGAACATCACCAAAAAAATACCGGTGATAATTTGAATGCCCAGCACCAGCATCGCCAGCGAGCCAAAGAAGTACCAGAAGTTGAAATTTTTGGGCGCGTAATAAGCGGCCAGATGTTCTCGCCACAAGGAAGTGGCGGGAAAACGCGCGTCTACCCATTCGAGCAGATTGCCGGGCAGCGAACCGTCCGACTTATATTTTGATTGTTGATCGTTCGTATCGTTCGCCATGCTTATGCTTCCTTATGGTCTTCGCCGATTAAGATGCGCGTGTCGCTGAGGTAGGTGTGTGGCGGCACGACCAAGTTGTCTGGAGCAGGTTTGCTTTTATAAACACGACCGGCCAAGTCAAAGGTTGAGCCATGGCAAGGGCAAAGAAAACCGCCTTGCCAATCGGCGGGCATGCCTTCTTGGTTGCCTTGCTTGAATTTCGACGAAGGCGAGCAACCAAGGTGCGTACAGATACCGACTGCGACGAGTATTTCGGGCTTGATCGAGCGCGTTTCGTTCTGACAGTACTGCGGCTGCATCTTTTTTTCTGACTTTGGGTCAGCCACTGCGTCATCGAGTTTGGGCAGAGCAGCGAGCATTTCAGGGCTGCGGTTGATAATCCACACCGGCTTGCCGCGCCATTCCACCGTCATCATTTGCCCTGGTTCGAGGTTGGCAATATCCACCTCGACTGGTGCGCCCGCTGCCTTGGCGCGCTCAGACGGCAGCATACTCGAAACAAAGGGAACGATTGCCGTCAGCGCACCCGCGCCGCCGACCGCTGCTGTAGCTACAACTAAGCGCCGTCTACCACAGTCCATCTTAGACTCATTGCTCATAGAACTAATTCCTTGGGGGAACAAAAGGATAATGAAAAGCAAACCGCAGAATTCTACAGGACATCGGGCAAAAATTGAATTGCAAAATGCTGAGCGCTCGTGTGGCTGCTTTGGCAAATTTGCTTTGGCCTATCAGGCTCAAGGTGTTCACACTTCTTCTACCGCAAACAAGCGGCGATGTTCTTTCACGGCGTAACGGTCAGTCATCCCGGCAATATAGTCGGCCACTGCACGCGTTTGATCGTCGTTTCTTCCTGCTTGAAAGCTGGGCGGTAAAAGACGTGGATCTTGGGTGAATGTCGTAAACAGCGCACGCACAATCTGTTGCGCTTTGTAATTCATGCGCAAAACGTGGTGATGTTGGTAGAGCTGCTGACGCAAAAAACGCTTCATTTCACGTTGCGCCGAGCCAAGATTTTCTGAGAACGCGACCAGAGGCTCTCCTTGCCGCGCCTCGGCTGGGTTTTGCGGTGCGTATTCGATTAGTCGGCTGCGCGTTGTTTCAATCAAATCGCAGACCAGGGTATTGATCATTTGTCTGATCGTTTCGTGAATCAGACGGCGCTCAGTGATGCCGGGGTGAGCCGCGCGCGCAGCCTGAATATGCTGCGCAAACAGAGACACTTCTTCTAGCTGCGCCAAGGTGATCAGGCCAGAGCGCAGACCATCGTCGATGTCGTGATTGTTGTAGGCAATTTCGTCGGCCAGGTTGCAAATTTGTGCTTCTAAGGAAGGCTGAGTACGTTGGAGAAAACGTTCGCCAACCTCGCCGAGCGCCCGTGCATTTTCGAGCGAACAGTGTTTGATGATGCCTTCTCGTGTTTCAAAGCACAGATTGAGTCCGTTGAACGCTGCGTAACGCTCTTCTAATTCATCGACTGTGCGCAGGCTTTGCAGGTTGTGTTCAAAGCCTCCGTGCTGGCGCATGCATTCGTTCAACGCCGTTTGCCCAGCATGGCCAAACGGCGTGTGGCCAAGGTCGTGCGCAAGCGAAATGGCTTCAACGAGGTCTTCGTTCAAGCGCAAAGCGCGGGCAATGCCGCGTGCGATTTGGGCGACTTCGAGGCTGTGCGTTAAGCGCGTTCGGAACAAATCGCCTTCGTGGTTAACAAAGACTTGGGTTTTGTATTCAAGGCGGCGGAAGGCACTGGAATGCACAATCCGATTGCGATCACGTTGAAATTCGCTGCGCATCGGTGATGCGGCTTCGGCGTAGCGGCGCCCTCTGGTTTGGCTGCTACATAGTGCGTAGGGGGCTAATTCAGGCATTAGGCGAACGGCGGTGAATGGCCTGGATGATGTCCGCTGGTGCTACGCCTTCAAGCAGAACAGCTCGTCCGATTTGTTGGTATAGAACTAGGCGCAATTGACCTCCTTGTGTTTTTTTGTCGTGCTGCATCAAGCTTAAATACGTCTCTGCGGACAAGGCCGGGCCGACAATCGGCAATTGGCAGCGCTGCACAAGCCGTTCAATACGCTCGACCTCAGTGGTCGTGATCATGCCAAGCAAGCAAGACAGTTCGGCTGCCATCAGCATGCCGACGGCGATCGCCTCACCATGTAGCCATTGTCCGTAACCCACGCCGGTTTCAATGGCGTGGCCAAAGGTGTGGCCTAAATTGAGCAAGGCGCGTTCACCTTGTTCGCGTTCATCGGCAACGACGACCTCGGCCTTGTTCTCGCATGAACGCCGAATCGCGTAGCGTAGCGCCGCAGGCTCGCGTTGCAATAAACGATCGAGATTATTTTCTAGCCATTCTAAAAAAGGCAGGTCGCGGATGAGTCCGTACTTGATCACTTCGGCTAGGCCTGCGCGCAATTCTCGTTCGTCAAGGGTGTTTAGCGTGTCGGTGTCGGCTAAAACAAGTTGTGGTTGATGAAAAGCGCCAATCATGTTCTTGCCGAGCGGGTGATTGATTGCCGTCTTGCCACCGACCGAGGAATCGACCTGGGCTAACAGGGTAGTGGGCACTTGAATAAACGGCATGCCGCGTTGATAGCAAGCGGCAGCAAATCCTGTCATATCGCCAATGACCCCGCCGCCGAGCGCGATCAGCGTGCTGCCGCGCTCACAGTGGTGCTGGAGCAAGGCGTCAAAAATTAGATTGAGCGTTTGCCAGTTTTTATATTGCTCGCCGTCGGGCAAGGTGACTTCAATCACCTCAACCCCGGCTTGGCGCAAAGTGCTTGCTACGGATGCCAGATAGAGTGGCGCAACCCGCGTGTTACTGATGATCGCAACTTGTGGTTGCGCCAAGTGCGGCAACCACAAGTCGGCTTGTTCGAGGATAGTGCTTCCGATATGAATCGGGTAGCTACGTTTTCCTAACGCAAGGTTCAGCGTTTCCATCGTTCGCTCACTTCTTTAATTAACCATTGGGCCACGTTGTTTGCGTTGGAACGGCTGCAATCGATGACCCAATCAGCAATCGATCGATAAAGTGGATCGCGTTCTTCATGTAATGCTTTGAGTTTGGACAAGGGGTCATTCACTTGCAGCAAGGGACGGTTCTTATCGTGACGGGTACGTTCGTATAAAAGCGTGGGTGGCACGTCAAGATAAGCGACTAGCCCACTATTTTTAAGGTTTTGGCGATTTTCGGCAGACAGGACGACCCCGCCGCCGGTAGCGACAACAGTGCCTCCGGCACTGGCTAAATCGGCAATCACTTGGGTTTCGCGTCGACGGAACCCCGCTTCCCCTTCTATTTCAAAAATAACAGGAATGCGTACCCCGGTTCGCGCTTGTATCTCGTGGTCAGAGTCGACGAAGGGCATGGCCAAACGATGTGCCAAAACACGCCCGATCGTCGTCTTGCCAGCGCCCATTAGGCCGACGAGATAGAGGTTAGGTGTAGGTGGGGGATTGGTGTGCACGGGCAGCTTAGTGGTGGGCAAGAGGTTGCGGAGGTTGATTCTAATGGCAAAACAAGCTTCTCGTCCTGTCTTTGCTCTGCGCTAGGCAGGTTTATCGCTGCTCTTGGCATTTTGCTGCTGTGCATGGGGTGACTCTGTTATGGCTCAGTTTTCGCGCCTAGATCAGATGGACAGGTTTCCGTCCCGCAAAACGCAAAGGCCAGCATGATGCCGGCCTTTGCGTCTTTTTCAAGGTGATTAGCGAACGTTGAGCGATTCGGTCACGATTTTGGGCGTGATGAAAACCAGCAATTCCGTTTTATCGTCGATTTTCTCAGTGTTTCTGAACAAGGCGCCGATAAACGGCAAATCACTAAAGAACGGAATACGGTTTGTACTATCAAACTGATTCAAGGTGTAGACGCCCCCAATCACCACGGTGCCGCCGTTCTCGACCAAAACTTCGGTTTTGATGTGCTTGGTATCGATTGCCACACCTGAACCCGTCGATAAGGTGGTGTTTGGTGTGTCCTTATTCACGTCCAGCGTCATCGTGATTTGACCGTCTGGTGTGATTTGCGGCTTTACCCTGAGCGCTAAGCTGGCTTTTCTGAACGACACGCTGGTGGCGCCGGAGCTGGTTGCTTGCTGGAAGGGGATTTCAACGCCCTGCTCAATCAGCGCTTCGACTTGGTTCGCGGTCATCACGCGTGGGCTTGAGATGACTTTGCCTCGTCCATCCGCTTCGAGCGCCGAAATTTCCATATTCAAAAACTGTGTTCTGGCCGCGTTGAAGAGGATGAAAGAAAGTGCGCCAGCCCGACCCGAGCGCGGTGCTGCCGGTAGGTTGACGTTCATGCCATCGGTCGCAAAATTAGGCTGCGTTGAAACCTGACCTGTTTGAAATCCAGTCGATCCCAAACCTGCTCCCACAGTGAATAAGCCGCTTGCTGGGCTGCGTGAACCTGTGCTGATTGTGTGTCCGCCCCCTCCCATCTCATTAAAGCCGAGCCGTACGCCTAAGTTTTTGCTGAAGCTATCGGAGGCCTCGACAATTCTTGCTTCAATCAGTACTTGCCGAACGGGCAGGTCGACTTTGGCAATGAGTTGCCGAACATCTTCCAAGCGGCTGGGTGTGTCTTGGACGAATAGCATGTTAGTCCGCGCATCGACGACCGCGCTGCCGCGCTTGGAAAGCATGCGCTGGGTGCTGTCAGTTAATAACTTCTGAATCGCGTCGGCTTTTTGATAGTTCAGCTGAAAGCTTTCCGTGTGTACCGGTTCAAGGTCGCCGATTTGGGCGCGCGATTCAAATTCCAGCTTTTCTTTGGTCGTGAGCTCGTCACGTGGGGCAACTAAGATGACGTTGCCGTTCTTGCGCATGTCTAACCCTTTTTGCTGCATGATGATGTCCAACGCTTGATCCCAGGGCACGTCTTTCAGAATCAGCGTGATCGAACCATTCACCGAATCGCTGACGACCATGTTAAGACCGGTGAATTCGCCGATGACTTGCAGTAAGCGACGTACATCAACATTTTGAAAATTAAGGGATAATTTTTCTCCTTGGTAGCCGCCGCGTGTGCCTTGAACCAATTTGTTTGGGTTCTCGATGATCGGCATCAGTTCAATGACAAATTGCTTGTCCGTTTGATAGGCGTTGTGCTCCCAAAGTCCGCGTGGGCTGATCGTAATGCGTGCGTTCTCGCCTTGCTGGATCGTGTTCACGGTGGTGACGGGCGTGGCGAAATCGGTCACGTCTAAGCGTTTGCGCAAGCCGTCTGGGACGTTCATTTTGACGAAATCGACGACCAGGTTCGCGCCCTGTTGTCGCACGTCAATGCCTGCATTGGCTTCGTTAAGATCAACGGTAATGCGTGCTTCACCGTTTTTGCCTCGGCGGAATGAAATGTCACGAATGCTGTTAAATCCCTGAGCTAGGCGCGCTTCGGAGAAGTTAGTGCTTTGTTGGCTTGTTTTGTCTGTTTGTGCGCTCGGTGTTAGCAGCAGAATTAAGTTTTTTTGATCCAAGGTCGCCGTATAAGACATTGGCTTGCTTAGATTGAGAATGAGGCGTGTGCGTTCATCTGTCTCGATGATATTCGTGCTACGCAAATCGCCTTCATTAAAAGCCTGACTAGATTTGCCCAAGGCATTACTCATGTTGGGAAAATCGAGCGCAATGCGCGCTGGTTTTGCAATGCTGAATCCGGTAGGCAGTCCGAGCAGGGGGTTTTTAAACGTCAGCTTGACGTTGAGTACCCCGCCTTGTTGCGCAACATTGATCGACTCGATGGCGTTGTCTCGTTGGTTGGTGTTCTGATTAACAGCTGTTTCTTGTGCATAGGCCATATTCAGCGAGAGTAGGCTGGCGCTCAGTAAGGCTAAGCAGTGCTTCGTTACTACGTTCATTTTTGCGGCTCCTTTTCTTGTAGCGACAACGCGCTTTCTCGTTCAACCCAGTCGCCAGAAGCGTCTTGAACTAGCTCTCTCAGGCTGATGCTGTCGTCGGAAATTTTGGTGATTAAGCCGAAGTCCTGCCCCAAATAATTGCCAACTTTGACTTGGAACAAAGCTTCTTCTGCCTGAATTAACGCGTATCCAATCTTATTTCTGAGTAAAAGGCCGACGTATTTAAGCGATCCCAGCGGATAAGATTCCAGCGGTTCCTTAGTTCGGTTCTGGTCGGGCTGTAGGCCGCTGCCACTTTTTTTCTGTTCTGGTTCGATTTTGCCGATTTTAAACGGGTCAGTTAAATTGGCCGCGTCGTAACTAATGGGTTCGTAAGCTTTTACCTCGGGCAGGGCAGGTATCTTCCGCACGCTATCTTGTCCTGCTTCTTTCATCCATTGATTTAGATCTTGATGTTCGTTTGCCGTACAGGCAGACAGAGCTAGGCTGGTGAGCAGTACGATAGCTGGCCTCATTTTTTAGCCCCCTGGGCTGCTTTCTTCTGTTTGGCGACTTCTTCTTGATCCAGATAGCGGAAGGTTTTAGTCGTGGCATCAAAGAGCAGGCTGCTATCTTTACTTTGGCTGTTAGCGCTAATCGAGATGTTGTTGAGCGTCACAATGCGCGAAAGTCGGCCAATGTCCCCAGCAAATGCGCCGAAGTCGTGGTAGCTGCCGGTCAGTCTTACGGCAATCGGTAGTTCGGCGTAGAACTCTTTCATGACTTCTTGGCCGGGTTTGAATAAATCAAACTGTAGCCCGCGTCCCATGCCAGCCTGATTGATTTCTACGAGCAAAGATTCGACTTCGGATTTGTTCGGCAGTTGTTTTAAAAGTGCACCAAACGAGCGGTTTATTTCATTAAGTTGTTGGTTATAAAGATCTAGATTTAGCGCCTGTGATTTCTTGCTGCTGTACTCTTCTTTGAGTTTGATTTCTTCTTCGTGTTTAGCATCCAGCGCTGATAGCTCGTCGCTCAAAACAAACCACCAGCCTGCGAGTAGGACAAAGAAAAAAATAACGAATAGCAGAGCCAGTCGCGGCAGTGTGGGCCAAGTGCCAATATCGCGGCCTAATCCTTGAAAATCTTCGAGAATGGCTTTGGGATTGATCGTGCGTTGCGACGCCTCCATCATTGCCCCCCTTGCTTTTGATTGCCGCTAGTTTTTTTGGCGCCACTGCGTTTGAGCATGTCCTCGGTCTTTTCTCGCTTAATTAAGGCAGTCATGTTGAATTCGTTGAGACGGCGTTTATCGACGGTGATGGCTTTAATCTCAAGTAACACCGGTTTTTCTAACCAAAGCGAGCTTTCGATGTTGCGCATCAAATTGGAGACGCGGGCATTAGAGGAGGCATAACCTCTCAGCGTGATCAGTTGCCCATCTTGTTTGAGGTTGCGTAGTGTTATGCCTTCGGGTGTTTGTTTGGTTAACTCGCTGAGTAGGCGCACGGCTTCTGCGCGATCACGTTGTAGTGATTCAATGACTTCTTTGCGTTCGAGCAAGGCCTGGGTCTGGCTTTTGAGTTCGGTAATTTGCTTGATTTGCTTGTCTAGTTTGCTGATGCCTTGGCGTAGCAGCTCGTTTTGGTCGTTTTGGCTACTGCTATAACTTGAGACAACCGTGTACGCGAGGAAAACAATCAGAACCGCTAAGGCGGTGATCAGACCAGCGCGGCTATAGAACTGCTGCCGTAGCGCCTTCCGCTTAATCTCTCGGTGCGGGAGTAGATTGATACGAATCATGCGTCGAATCTCCTCAGGGCTAGGCCGCATGCGACCATAAGAGATGGTGCGTCAGTGAGGATGTTTCTACTGCGTATCCGATCTGAAATACTCATTTCGGCAAAAGGATTGGCGACCATCGTTTTGATTTGTGTGCGAGTGGCGATGGCTTGGTCTGCGCCTGGCGAGATGGCGCCTCCGACCAAAATAATGAGGTCGATTTGGCTAAATTGAGTCGAGGTGAAGAAGAACTGTAAGGCTCGCGACGTTTCGAGCGCCATGTTTTCGAGGTAGGGGTTGAGTAGTTCGGTGGTGTAGCTGTCAGGGAGTCTTTGTGCGCGTTTTGCAGCTTCTGCTTCCTCAAAACTCATGCTGTAAAGACGGGCGATGTCCTGGGTGAGTTGATTCCCGCCAAAAGCTTGTTCTCTTACGTAGAGTGCTTGGTCGTCGCGCAAGACGGTGAGATTCGTGACATTCGCACCGATGTCGATTAGGGCGATGATTTTGCCTTGGGTGCCGCCGGGTATTTTTTTCTTGACCAAATCGAAGGCAGATAAAACGGCGTAGGACTCGACGTCCATAATAATCGGCTTAAGCCCTGCTGCTTCGGCAACGGCGACGCGATCCTCTATTTTTTCTTTGCGCGAGGCGGCGATTAGAACCTCGATTTCGCCGTCGTCTGAAGGCGTTGAGCTGAGCACTTGAAAATCCAAGGCGACTTCGTCGAGCGCAAACGGAATGTATTGGTTCGCTTCGGACTCGACTTGCAGCTCCAGCTCGTCTTCGCGCAGGCCGGCTTGAACCATGATTTTTTTGCTGATGACAGTGGCTGTCGGTAAGGCAAGCGCAACTTGTCTGGTTGAGCTGCCCAATTTTTTCCAAGCACGCTTGACGGTCTCTACCGTCGCTTCCAAATTGACGATGTTGCCGTCGGCGACCGCGTCTTTTGGCAGCATTTCAATGAGATAGCGTTCAAGTCGATAAGCTTCTTTGCCGTGGCGGGCAAGCTCGACCATCTTGACCGATGATGAGCTAATGTCCAAACCAATGACAGCAGGTGCCTGGGTGCCGAAAACAGGGAAGTTGAATCGCAAGATGCTGGCCCTTTTAGCTAAAAAATCTTTTTATGATCTGCACTTAGGCGCGATATGTCTAATCTGCTTTAGATGCTAGCAACAACTATAGGCGGTGTAAAGTGATTTGCAGATGCTCGTGGCGATAGCGAAATGTGCGCGCGAGTAAGCCTTGGTGTTTGCCTGACGACTACCCTGCTGGTTTAAAGCGCTCTGTGCCGAAGTGCGCCTGACCTGCTGCTGGTGCGAGGAGCTGATCAAGTGGCTACTTTGCCGCGCGGGCTACAATCCTTCCGTTTTTGCGGCGCATGTACCCTGCATCGATCTTTTACCGATCTCTGCGCTGCCTCTTTCCTCGATTGGAGTTTATTTTGTCTGCTCAGCATGCCCCCCCCTCTGGGGTCTCGTCTTTTGTCTGTTTTGAGGGGAGTCCTTTCCGTTTGTATCAAAATTTTGCGCCTGCCGGCGATCAACCGACGGCGATTACCCAGTTATGCGATGGCTTAGCGGACGGCCTCTCGTTTCAAACTTTATTAGGCGTTACCGGCTCGGGCAAAACCTTCACCATGGCCAATGTGATCGCGCGTAGTGGACGCCCGGCCTTGGTTCTTGCGCCGAATAAAACCTTGGCAGCGCAGCTGTACGCAGAGTTTCGCGAGTTTTTCCCGGATAACGCAGTTGAGTATTTCGTTTCTTATTACGACTATTACCAGCCTGAAGCCTATGTGCCGGCACGCGATTTGTTTATTGAGAAAGATTCGGCGATCAATGAGCACATTGAGCAAATGCGCTTGTCTGCGACCAAGAGTTTGTTAGAGCGCCGTGATTGCATCATTGTCGCCACGGTTTCGTGTATTTACGGAATCGGTGATCGTGATGCGTATCAGAAAATGATTTTGATGTTGCGCGTCGGTGATCGTATCGGGCAGCGTGATGTGATCCAGCGTTTGGTTGAGATGCAGTATGAGCGCAACGAAATCGAGTTTCAGCGCGGTACTTTTCGCGTGCGCGGGGATGTGATCGATGTTTTTCCTGCCGAGCATGCCGAGCAGGCGATTCGGATTGCTTTGTTTGACGACGAAGTCGAGAGTTTGCAGCTTTTTGACCCGCTGACGGGGCATTTGCAGTCTAAATTGCTGCGCTTTACCGTTTTTCCTTCTTCGCATTACGTAACGCCTCGGGCGACCGTTTTGCGTGCTATCGAAGAGATTAAAAAAGAACTGCGTGAGCGGATCGATTTTTTTAATCGTGAAAATCGTTTGGTTGAAGCACAGCGCATCGAGCAGCGCACGCGCTTTGATTTGGAGCTGCTCGACCAGCTGGGTTTTTGTAAAGGCATCGAAAATTATTCGCGCTATTTGTCTGGCCGTCAGGCGGGCGAACCGCCGCCGACTTTGCTCGATTACTTGGCCGACGATGCGCTGATGTTGATTGATGAATCGCATGTTGCGATCCCGCAAATTGGCGCGATGTACAAAGGTGACCGTTCGCGTAAAGAAAATTTGGTGGACTACGGTTTCCGTCTGCCTTCGGCGCTGGATAACCGTCCTCTCAAATTTATTGAGTACGAACAGTTGATGCGACAAACGATTTTTGTTTCGGCGACGCCTTCTGAATACGAGCGGACGCATCAAGGGCAAGTGGTAGAGCAGGTGGTACGACCGACGGGCTTAATCGATCCGCAGATTATTATTCGACCTGCTCTGTCGCAAGTGGACGATCTCTTATCTGAGATTCGCTTGCGTGTTGGTTTGAATGAACGTGTTTTGGTGACGACGCTGACGAAGCGGATGTCAGAAGAGCTGACCGATTATTTGGGCGAACATGGTGTGCGTGTGCGTTACTTGCATTCGGACATCGATACTGTGGAGCGTGTTGAAATCATTCGTGATTTGCGTCTAGGCAAGTTCGACGTATTGATCGGAATCAATTTGTTACGCGAAGGCTTAGACATTCCCGAGGTCTCGCTCGTTACGATTCTCGACGCGGATAAAGAAGGCTTTTTACGCTCTGAGCGTTCTTTGATCCAGACCATCGGACGTGCGGCGCGTCATTTGAACGGCACCGCTATCCTTTATGCGGATCGAGTCACTGATTCAATGCGGCGGGCTATTGATGAGACCACGCGGCGACGTGATAAGCAACGTTGCTTTAACGAGCTGCACGGTATTACGCCGCAAGGGGTGGCAAAAGGAATCAAAGATATTATCGATGGCGTGTACAACGCCGATAACGTGCAGCAAGAGCGGCTTGTTGCGCAGCAGCAAGCACGGTACGACGTGATGAGTGAGCAAGAAGGGGCGCGCGAAATCAAGCGCCTGGAAAAACTCATGTTTGAGTCCGCGAAAAACCTTGAGTTCGAGCAAGCTGCGGCAGCGCGCGATGCCCTGCTACAGCTCAAAGCCAAGCTCCTCGGCGTGCCAAATTAGGGTGGAGCCTTAGGTTTTCGTCTCGTCTCGACTGCTTTGCCCTGTGTTGGACTGGCTTTCTTGACCGAGCGTCGTGTTGATACGTGAGTGCCCTAATCCTTTCGGAGCGCTGAACAAATCGGTATGATCGACCTCGATTTCTGGTTTCCGTCACATTTACGGTGTCGGATTGATTAAGCCGAGAAGCAAAGGCGATAGCGGACGATGATTAAAATCTTGTTTGTATGTATGGGCAACATTTGCCGATCGCCGACAGCAGAAGGGGTTCTGCGCCACTTTTTGCGTGAAAGAAAAATGGACGATCAGGTCTTGGTCGATTCTGCGGGAACCCATGGTTACCACGTTGGCGAAGCGCCCGATGCACGTACTCAGCGCGCAGCAGCACTCCGTTCTTATGATCTTTCTGCTTTGCGCGCGCGTAAATTTACAGCCCAGGACATTGAGGACTTCGATTTTGTTTTGGCGATGGACAAAAATAATTTGGAAGTGATTAAACGCCTTTGTCCACCTGAACGATATGAGCGTTTAGGGCTGTTTATGCATTATGCCGAACGCTTTGAAGACGATGAAGTGCCTGATCCCTATTATGGCTTGGGCCATGATTTTGATTTGGTACTTGATATGGTTGAGGATGCTGCGCAGGGCTTGATTAAAGCCTTGGAGAAGCGTTTAAAGTCGAAGTAGATAAATTTTTTTGCGCGCGCTTGGGTGCTCTTCCTGGGCTGCCAGGATGCTTCCCACGCCTCGTTTTTTCTTCCTTTTGATTTTCTTACCCACTGATATTGACTTAATGACAGCAAAAATTCTTGACGGTAATGCTTTGGCGCAAAAACTACGCGCAGATTTTAAAATTCGTGCTGACGCTCTGGCGCTGCACGACAGCCGGCCTGGCTTGGCAGTGATCCTGGTCGGCGAAGATGCCGCATCTCAGGTCTATGTCCGTAACAAAGTGAATGCTTGCGCGCAAGCCGGATTTTATTCGGAAAAAATCAGTTATCCGCTCGATGTAGCGCCGAAGTTGGTACTCGATAAAATCGCGGAGCTCAACGCCAATCCGGCAATTCATGGCATTTTGGTGCAGTTGCCGTTGCCCAAGCAATTTGATGCCGATGCTGTACTCGCGGCGATTCTGCCGAGTAAAGATGTTGATGGGTTTCATGCGGAGAATGTTGGCGCACTGATGCAAGGTCAGCCCCGCTTTATCCCCTGTACACCTCATGGCGTGATGGAGTTTTTTGCTGACGCCGATGTCGATTTGCGTGGACAAGAAGTGGTTGTTGTCGGGCGTTCAAATATCGTTGGAAAACCTATGGCGCTGCTCTTACTCAACGCCGGTGCTACGGTCACTGTGTGTCATTCGCAGACACGAAATTTAAGTGAGCATACGCGGCGTGCCGATATTCTGATCGCAGCGGTTGGCCGTCCTAATTTCATTACGGCGGACATGGTCAAGCCCGGTGCGCTCGTGATCGACGTTGGAATCAATCGGGTATCCGATGCAAACACGGCGGGCGCGAGCCGTCTATGCGGCGACGTCGATTTCGTCGCAGTCAGCCAGCTGGCGTCGATGATTACGCCAGTGCCGGGAGGCGTTGGCCCAATGACGATTACGATGCTGTTGGCCAACACCTTGGCTGCGGCTGAGCGTGCTGCAAGAACGCAGGAGCGCAGCTTATGACGCGCGTCGCGATTCCTCTGGTTTCGGTCGTTATGGGCTCGGATTCGGATTGGCCAACGATGCAGTTGGCTGTGACCATGCTGCAAGAGTTTGACGTGCCCGTAGAGGCGCGGGTTGTGTCTGCACACCGCACCCCAGATTTGCTTTTCTCCTACGCTGAAACAGCGCAGGCGCGTGGGTTAAAAGCAATTATCGCTGGCGCTGGCGGCGCGGCACATTTGCCGGGAATGCTAGCGGCTAAAACGGCGGTGCCGGTGCTCGGGGTGCCAATTCAGTCGAAGGTTTTGTTGGGCCAAGACTCTTTGTTATCTATTGTGCAAATGCCGAAAGGCATACCTGTTGCTACGTTTGCGATTGGCGAAGCGGGCGCGGTGAATGCAGCGTTGTTTGCGATTGCAATGTTGGCTAATCATGACACTGCGTTAGCGCGTCGCTTGCAGATTTTTCGTCAAGCACAAACGGATAAAGTTCTGGCAATGCAGCTGTCGGTGGTTTAGCGATTGTTTTATGTAGAGCGCGCAAAACAGATTTTTGCCGCAGCATGTTTGTTAAATATTGCTTGCGTCAAGCAGGGTGCGTCACTAGAATCGGTTTGGTCAGCGTAACTAATGATTGCTCAGAAAAACAAAGCGTTGCTTGCTGTCTGCCCCATGCTTTTAGTGGGCGTCAGGTCGGTTTTTCTGCGCACCTGTTTGCGCTATTTTTGGCTCATTTTCGGGTTTCTTGGCTCCATAAATCTATGGATGTGGCTTGTGATAAATATAAGCAAAACACTTACGCGCGATTCCCAACAATTCCCAGCAAAAACGTCGGCTTTGGCTGACGCCATCTCCTCTTATGATTCCTTCGTGCTCGAGCTTCGTCGTGCGCTTGTGTTGGTTTGTTACGTCTTGCTAGTGCGTGGCGTGGCGCGATCGATGCGTTCAGTCTTTGTTTTCGTCGAATTCAATTGGTGTGTCTTCAGCCGTGTCCTCAGGCGTGTGTGCCAGCGTTTGATCAATGCGTCGATAGGCAGGTCGATTGGGTGGTCCGGGTTTTTGTCGGATCTCTCTGGTAGTGCTCGTTAAAGCTGCTCCTCAAACGTTAAAAGGAGGTAACCATGGCAACAAGTGCGAAAAAGCCCGTGACTGCTGCAAAATCAAGCGCCAAAGCAGCAGCGTCTAAAACGACTGACAAACCCGTAGTGCAAAAGAAAGCGCTTGTGAGCAGTGTCAAGCCGACGATTCAGGCCGCGACAAAGAAAGTGGCGGCTAAGGTTGTCGCGAAAAAAACTGTGAGCAAGGCAGCTGCGCCTAAAACGCTAGCGAAACCTGCAGTGAAAAAAGCACTTGCCAAGCCGGTAGCGACGAAATCGGCTGCAAAAGCAGTAGCCGTCACTGCTGTGGCGGCGAAAACCGCTGCGAAAAAGGCAACCACGAAGCCTTCTGTCAAAGAGGCGGCGAAGGTCGCGGTAAAAGTCGCGGCAAAGGGTACGGTAAAAAAAACCAGCACCAAATCAGCCGTCACTGCGGTGAAAAAGCCTGCTGTTAAGCCGGTGGCTTCGTCAGCCATCGCGGTGGGTGCTGCGAAGAAAAAAGCAGCCAGTGCAGTCGCCGCAGTAGTGAAAAAAGTGGCAGCTAAACCAGTAGCGAAATTAGTTACTAAGAAAGCAGTGAAGCAGGAAAAACTTGAGCAGACCAAAAAACCGGCGCTTAAGTCGACGCTGGCTACCAAGTCTGCTCAGTCGACCAGCAAGAGCACGGCCAAAAACGCGGCTAGCAAGAAGGCCGTAGTGAAAAAAGAAGCGCCTAAAACGGCGTCAAAAAAAGCGCCGGCTAAATCTGCAGTAGCGGCTGTAGCAGCGAGTGCAAAACAAGCAAGCAATGCGCTGACTAAAACTAGCGCTAAAAAAACAGGTGCTAAGGCGGTAGCAGATAAATCGCTTGCGTCAGCACCGGCTAAGGCTAAGCCAAAAGCAGCGCCGGCAAAGTCTGCCGCCAAGAAGGCTGCGCCTGCCTCTGCCAAGCGCGCTGCAAACCAGAGCACCACAACCCCGCCTTCTACGGCGGCGACGCCTGGTATTAAATCAGCGCTCAACCCTACTGGGGCCTGGCCTTTTCCGACGGGGTCGCGGCCTAAGTGAGTTCGTCTTAAAAAAGCTGTCTGGATGGAGGGGCGATCAGGCTTACGCGATTTGAGGCATTTATCGCGCTCGCTTTGATTTGCCACCTTCCCCACGCTGATGCTGTTTTCTGTTGCTTAATGCCTTGTTTTTCGCTTCGTTTTTCCAATGTTTCCAGTGTTTCCAATTCGCATTGAAAACGACACGCTCGCTTTTTTGCGGTTTTTAGCGCGAATTCAAGCGGCGGCGAATCCAAGCGAATCCAAGCGAATGATTAGAAGCCTGAGAAATACGGAGGATTGGCGGCTGAATTAAGCTTCGTCGTCTTCACAGCCGTTGCTGTCGTGCACGTGTCCGTGTTCCATTTCTTCGGCGCTGGCCGGGCGTAGCGCGGTTACCGTGCAGGTAAATACCAGCGCCATGCCTGCTAAGGGATGGTTACCGTCGAGGACTACTTTGTCGTCTTCAATTTCGGTAATGCGGTAGAGCAGAATATCGTCTTCATCTTCGTCGTCGTCCTCATCTTGCTCGTCCGAGTCGCGCTCTGGCAGCCCTTCAAACTGCATGCCCACTTCTATGTTTTTTGGGAAGGCGCTGCGCGGTTCAATTTGCACTAGCTCGGCATCGTATTCACCGAACGCGTCGTCTGGCTGCATTTTGACCGTGACTGATTCGCCTATTTTTTTGCCATGCACGGCTTCTTCGATCAGCGGGAAGATATCGTCATAGCCGCCGTGCAAGTAAACCAGGGGATCTTTGCCTGGATCGACGAGCGCGCCTTCGGGGTCGCTTACGCTGTAGTCGAGGGTGACGACAGTGTCTTTGGTGACGACGAATTTTTGTTCATTTTCATTGCTTGTTTGCATCAGAGTGAGTCCGTGTTGTGACCTTGCGCGCTGGGGGTGCGTGGTCTTTCGGCGCCTCGCCTGTTCCTTAATCTGTGCTGAGCGCCGTGTCGTTGAGCTATCAACCTAGCTTGCGCGGGTTGGCTGAGTGCATGTTGATTCAGCTTTCCTAGCGTGGCGGAGTTGGTCGTGAATGTGTTTACGCGTGATGCTTTGTGACTGAGCCAGAGACAGTAGCGTCGTCTGTCGAATAATGCCGGACGAATTTTAACTAAGCTTACGGTGGCTGACCACAAAAAAATTCTTTGCTCTGTTGCCGGGCTTGTTGCCAAAGTACTTGTTTCGTTTTTTATGCAAAGTGACACGAGGCGATGGCGGCAACGCAGCACAATTTGCACTTCGTCTGGCTGTGGGCGATTGGTCGAGCCCGTGCTGGCGCATGCTAGAATTGCCAGGCTTGGCGCTTGGCTTCTTGTTTGGCGCTATGGTTGGTCAGACTCGCTGCGTGGCGACTACGCGCACGGCCTCAATTTGTTCGGACATAGTTCAGTTGGCCTAGGCTACTTTTGCCTAGGTTGATATTTCCCCCTGTTTGTGCCGAACAATCACTCAAATACCTGAAGAAAGCTTGCATGAAATTTACCGAACTGGGTCTTGCACCCGAGATATTGCGCGCCATTGCTGAACACGGTTATGAAACGCCAACACCGATTCAAGCGCAGGCGATTCCTGTGGTGTTAGCGGGACGTGATTTGATGGCTTGTGCGCAAACGGGTACGGGTAAAACAGCAGGGTTTACGTTGCCCATTCTGCATCGCTTAGCGGGTAAGTCGGCGGCATTAGCTTCGACTGCACCACGCAAACCACGTGCTTTGATTCTGACGCCGACGCGCGAATTGGCGGCGCAAGTGGCTGAGAGCGTGCGTACTTACGGCGCTCATTTGGCTTTGAAGTCTTTGGTTATTTTTGGCGGCGTCAGTATGAATCCGCAAGTTTCTGCCTTGAAACAGGGGGTAGATATTATCGTCGCGACACCAGGACGTTTGCTTGATCATGCGCAGCAACGCAATGTCGATTTGTCGGCGGTTGAGGTGTTGGTGCTCGATGAGGCGGATCGTATGCTCGATATGGGTTTTATCCACGATATTCGACGGGTACTGACTTTGTTGCCGAAAGTGCGGCAAAACTTACTATTTTCGGCGACTTTTTCCGATGAAATTCGCACCTTGGCGGCCGGTCTGTTGCAGCAGCCTGAGTACGTTGAGGTGGCTAGGCGCAATACAGCGGCCGAAACAGTCAAGCAGTCTGTCTATAAGGTTGATCGTGAACGCAAGCGTGATTTATTGATCGAACTGATCCGTGAAAAGAACTGGTATCAGGTTTTGGTGTTTACCCGGACTAAGTGGGGTGCGAATGGTTTGACCGATCGTTTGCTCAAAGCCGGGATCGAGGCGGACGCGATTCATGGCAACAAGAGTCAAAACGCACGGACACGGGCTTTAGCGAATTTTAAAACGGGCAAACTGCACGTTTTGGTGGCGACCGATATTGCTGCGCGAGGTATCGACATCAATGAATTGCCGCAAGTGGTCAATTATGAGCTGCCGAATGTGGCTGAAGATTATGTGCACCGCATTGGTCGCACGGGTCGTGCCGGTGCTGCCGGTGAGGCGATTTCCTTAGTTTGTATCGATGAGCATAAATTGCTGCATGACATTGAGCGTTTGCTCAAGTGCCAGATTGAAACCTTGGTTTACCCCGGCTTTGAGCCCGATCCGACGATTCGTGCTGAGCCCATTTTGATGCGTTCGACGGGCGCTACTCGGGGTGGACAGCGTGCTGGGGGAGCGGGTCGCGCTGCTGCGGCGCCTGGTCGTGGTAAACCGTTTGCCAATTCGAGCGCCCCGCCGCAAGCGCCGCGCGCAGGTGCTGGCAAACCAGGGGGTGGCTCGCACCGCAGTGGTAGCCGTGGTCGCTAGCGAATGGCTGAGGCGCGCTGCTTTTTGTGTGGGTGATTTGTCGGCGAAAAGCGCGCGTAGCGCGTTCGCTTGCTTGTTTAATAAATTGCGCTAAAGCGTGCCCAGCATCCTGATGAGCTGTTGTTTCTAGTCGGATTCCTTGCATCACGATGGCTCGTTTGGTGTAGCCGCCCGGCCTGCCGCTGTGTTTAAGCGAACCGATTTTGAATCTTGTCCATTCTTGAGCGAAATTCGTATGGCCTTTTTTTCGACACAGCACTCGCGCTCTGTTTTGGCGCTGGCAGTAGTGATTTGCGCTTATGTTTTGTCATTTTTTCAGCGCTTTGCCCCGGTTGGTATTGCGCAGGATTTGGCTGTGGCTTTTCAAACGACAGCGTCTTCGCTGGGTGTTTTGGCCGCAACGTATTTTTATGTTTATACCTTGATGCAAATTCCGACCGGGATTTTGGTTGATACCTTGGGTCCGCGTCGTGTTTTATTCTGCGGCGGATTGGTTGCAGCAGCAGGGAGCTGCTTGTTTGGTCTGGCGTTTAATTTGGAGCTGGCACTCGTTGGCCGTGCCTTGATTGGCTTAGGCGTTTCGGTCGTTTTTATCGCCATGCTGAAAATGATTGCTTTGTATTTTAACGAGGCACGTTTCGCAAGCTTGGTTGGTTTGTCGATGTTGATTGGTAATTTCGGCTCTGTTTTGGCCGGGGTGCCGCTTTCTTGGTTGGCGCAAACGGTGGGTTGGCGCAGCGTTTTTGTCAGTGCTGGGGGCTTGTCTTTGTTTTTGGCGATTGTTGCGTGGTTTTTGATTCAGGATAGGGCGACACAGTCTTCGTCCGCTCTGGGCAGCCAAGATAGAAAGCCTGTGCTGGATCGAACGCTTATCTTTTCTGGCCTATTAACCGTGTTGAAGAACCGAGATACCTGGCCTGCTTTTATCGTCAATTTTGGCCTGTCGGGTAGCTTTTTTGCGTTTGCCGGTTTGTGGGCAAGCCCGTTTCTGATTCAGGTGCATGGTATGAGTCAGCATTTGGCGACTAGCCATGTCAGCCTCTATTTCGCTGGGTTTGCACTGGGTTGCGTGTTGATTGGTACGCTTTCTGATCGCATGCGTAAGCGTAAACCGGCCTTATTGGTTGGCAGTCATCTCTATGCTTTGCTGTGGCTGGTCTGGCTTTCTGGGTTGACCATGCCCGTGAGCTTGAGCTACGCCTTGTTTTTTTTGATGGGTGCGTTGACCGCCAGTTTTACTTTGACCTGGGCTTGTACCAAAGAAGTGAATCCGCCTTTGCTTTCGGGGATGTCGACTAGCGTGACCAATATGGCCGGTTTTCTGGCCGGCGCGATTTTTCAGGTGCTGGTCGGCTGGGTTATGGATTGGCATTGGTCGCAACGAGGCGAGGGCATCTTGAGTGCTAACGGAACGCGCTTTTATAGCGCTGAGGATTTTCAACTCGGCTTTTTCTTGCTGGCCGGCTTAGCAAGCTTGGGCGCCCTGGCCACTTGGCGTATCCGCGAAACGGGCTGTCGTAACGTTTGGCAGGCGCCTTAATTTGGCTAGTTGAGCTCGTTGTATTCGTTGCATTCGTTGTATTCGTTGTATTAGGCGGACTCGGCTGCTGGCGCTAAGCGTGTGGCTAAACGTGTCAAATCATCTGCGCTTAGGCGCATCCAACTGCCTGGGGCTAGCGTTTCTGGCAATTCAAAACCGCCAATCGTGCTGCGGTGCAGGGCTTCTACGCGGTTGCCCGTGGCCGCTACCATGCGTTTGACTAGATGGTATTTCCCTTCAGTGACGGTGAGATGAATCACGTGTTCGCTGATTTGTACGCAGCCCGCAGCGACGATGGGCGACGGCTCGTCGTGCAACTGAACCCCCGTTAACAAGGCGTTGATTTGCGCTTCGTCAGCCGGATGTTTGAGCGTGATGACGTAGCGTTTCGGGATTTTTTTCTTCGGTGAGCTGTAGGTGTGAATGAATTGTCCGTCGTCGGTCAGGAGGAGTAGGCCGGTGGTGTCTTCGTCGAGTCGCCCAACGCTTTGCACGCCACGCTCGATAAAAGGTTTGGGGAGCAAAGAGAAAACGCTGGGGTGATGTTTCGGTTTGTGCGAGCACTCGTAATTCGCCGGTTTGTTCAGCGCTAGGTAAAGCAATTTTTCATACGGCCAGGGGTCGCCATCGACAGAAAAAGAGAGTGCTTGTACGTCGAATAGGCAATCTGGATCGTCGCAAATTGCTTCGCTCACAGCGACACGCCCGGCCTGGACCAGGGCGCGACATTCGCGCCGACTGCCGAAGCCCTGGCTTTGTAGGATGCGCTCTAGGGAAATTTTTGCCTGCATGGTTTTTTCTTTCTGGCTCGATGACTTTGTTCGGCTGATGCTTGGGGGCGACAGTATCAAGGTTTTTACTGCCGTATTGCGCAGCGTATTGCACATTATTGTAGTCAATGCGGGCAAATCCGATAAAAACATCGACGGCTGGTAAGGATCTTGCTAGAATGTCGGTTCTGTGTTTTTGCTTGGGTTTGTTTTTTACAACCCTTTTTTGGCAAGATACAAAGCGCATCGCAACCCTAGCCGCAAACATAAAGCCATCATGCCTTTCACCGGTGTCGATTCATTACACTGTCTTGGCACAAAGCTTTTGTGCCGAAATCTCTAAGAGCTCCTGTTTCTCTAAGCGTTTTCTGCTATTTCGTTGTTTGTTCGTTGCTTGCTTTTTGGGCGATTCTGATATCGCTCTGAGTGGGTTCGCGTTGCATTTTTTGCGCCCAAGTGCCTGTTGGCCTAGGGGCGATCATTTAACGAAAGAAAAATATGACTTTTGCAGAATTGGGTCTCCATGCAGACCTTCTTAAAGCTTTAACTGATTCAGGCTATACCGATCCGACGCCGGTTCAGGCGCAAGCGATTCCGGCTGCGTTGGCTGGACGTGATCTGATGGTTTCTTCACAAACCGGCTCGGGTAAAACCGCCGCCTTTATGCTGCCAGCCTTGCATTTGTTCGCTGGGCAAGAGCGTCCTAGTTTTGTTCCTGGTGCTGCTCCGGCACGGCGCACACCGAACCAGTCGCGTCAGTCTGCGCAGTCGCGTGGTCATGATCGTCCTCGCTTTCAACCCGCTAAGCCGAAAATGTTGGTGCTGACGCCGACCCGTGAATTGGCTATGCAGGTGACGGCGGCAACGGTGAAATATGGTGCGCAAGTTCGTCGTTTGCAAGCAGTGGCGATTCTTGGTGGCATGCCTTACCCCAAACAGATGGAGCTGCTCGGACGTAACCCCGAGATTTTGGTCGCGACGCCTGGTCGTCTGATCGACCATATGGAATCGGGCAAAATTGATTTCTCTGACCTACAAGTGCTGGTACTTGATGAAGCCGATCGAATGCTCGATATGGGCTTTATCGACGACATCGAAAAAATTGTGATGGCGACCCCGGCGACGCGGCAGACCATGTTGTTCTCGGCCACCCTCGACGGGATGGTTGGGCAGATGGCACGCCGTATGACGCGCGATGCCTTGTTGATTCAAGTTGCTGCTTCTTCAGACAAGCACGACAACATTGAACAACGCATGCACTTTGTTGATGATTTGTCGCACAAAAACCGTTTGCTCGACCATTTGCTGCGCGATGTTTCGATCAATCAGGCGGTTGTGTTTACTGCGACCAAACGCGATGCCGACACGATTACCGATCGTTTGAATATCGCCGGCTTGAACGCCGCTGCGTTGCATGGCGACATGCACCAAGGCGCGCGTAACCGTACCTTGACGGCGCTGCGTCGTGGCGAAGTGCGTGTTTTGGTTGCGACAGATGTGGCGGCACGCGGTATTGACGTGCCGACGATCACCCATGTGTTCAATTACGACTTGCCGAAATTTGCTGAGGATTATGTGCACCGCATTGGCCGTACCGGACGTGCTGGGCGCAATGGTTTGGCTATTTCTTTGGTCAATCACGCCGAGCAATTCAACGTTAAGAAAATTGAGCGTTTTACCAAGCAAGTGATTCCTGTTGCCGTGGTCGAAGGCCATGAGCCAACACGCCGTGCGCCGGTTGGCGGACGTGGCCCGGGTGGCGCACCGGGCGCGAGGCCGGGCGGACGTCCAGGCTGGAAGTCTGGCGAGAGTCGTGGCTACGGTAAACCGGCTGGACAACGTAGCGAAGGCGGTTTTAATAAGCCTGCTGCGGCGACTGGCGCGCCGCGCTACGAAGGTTTTGGCCGTCCGACCGGACGCGACGCAAACCGTGAAGTAGGACGCGACGGTAATCGTGACAACAGCCGTGACGGCAACGGAGAGCGCGATGGCAATCGAGTTGCCTACGCGGGCAATGGTAATAACCGAGGCAATAGCGGTGGTAACGCAAACGGTAATAGCTATGGCAATACGGGGCGCCGCACTTACGGCGATCGCTAAGCCAGGCGCTGTTTTCCGCTAAGCAATTCAGCCTAACACTGGCGTCCCGCTTGATCGAGCTGGACGCCAGTTTTACGTGTGGGTTTTGCCTTGCGCAGAGACAATAAGACAATACGTCGATTAAACGTTTTAACCGAGGTGGTACATGGATTCCTCTCTGCCCAGCAGTCTGTTCAAAGCCTACGATATTCGCGGCATCGTCGGCAAAACTTTAAGCGCTGAGATTGTCCGCCGCATTGGCCATGGTCTAGGCAGTTTGGCGCGCGAGCGTGGACAAAGCGCGATTGCTGTGGGACGTGACGGGCGTCTCTCTGGACCTGAGTTTTCAGCGGCTTTAGCGCAAGGCATTAACGCGGCCGGCGTCGATGTGTTTGATCTTGGTTGTGTGCCAACGCCGCTGAGTTATTTCGCCGCGCATGAGTTGGCTTGCCACAGCTGTGTTTCGGTCACGGGCAGCCATAATCCACCGGATTACAACGGCTTGAAAATGGTGATCGCTGGCGAAACCTTAGCGGGTGAGGCGATTCAAGCGCTGCGTCGACGCATTGAGCAGGG
>JAZKFR010000181.1:26349-26736 GCA_040386295.1 Pseudomonadota bacterium
ACAGCTGTCGTTTGGCAGCGGACGTGTACTGAAGGCCGACGTGCGTAGCGCGTATCTCGAGCGCATTGTTGCCGACGTGCGTTTGCAACGCCCGATGCGCGTGGTGGTTGATGCCGGCAACGGCGTCGCCGGGGCGATTGCGCCTGAGCTACTGCGTCGTCTCGGTTGTACGGTGAGCGAGCTGTTTTGTCAGGTTGATGGACATTTTCCTAACCATCACCCCGATCCGTCTAAGCCTGAGAATTTGCGCGATTTAATCGCTAGCGTGCGCGCCGGTGACGCTGAGCTGGGCTTGGCGTTTGACGGCGACGGCGATCGTCTTGGCGTGGTGACCAAGCAGGGGGACATCATTTACCCAGACCGCCAGCTGATGTTGTTTGCCGCCGA
>JAZKFR010000182.1:0-1511 GCA_040386295.1 Pseudomonadota bacterium
GATGCAAAAAAGCATTCTCAACCAAGTGCCTGAGCTTGTAGAGGTGTTTGTCATAACTGCGCTGTTCCTTGCGTCGCAAGGAACAGCGCAGTTATCCTTGGCGGAATCACAGCGTGCATACCTTGGGCGCGTGCTTGCGCAACGATGGCATCACTGTCATAGCCCCTATCCGCTAACAGATGCTCGGCTTCAATCCCTTCGATCGTAAGCCTCCAACCGCCCCACCTATAACTCCGTCGAGCCGCAGCGCAAAATTGCCCTTTTCACAAAAGGGCAAAGCGCATGAACAGACCAACCCAACAAAGCTACTGGGTCAGCCACCTTTCTGGCTGGCGGCAAAGCGGACTAACGGAGAAAAAGGGGACGCTACCCAATACTGTTGCTTTAATGAACCTTCCCACTTGGAAACCACTGCCACGAGCTAAGCTGTAAGGGTGCCATAGGGTGTGGGGTGCAGTCGATCTTCACCTTTATTGAAGCTTTTCGATCGTGAGATTGGTAAGGAACCTTCGACGCTTGAGCATGCGCGGTGCGCGCCTGTTTCGCGTCTGTGTGGCGCGTAATTTAGCGCCGGCGTGCCTTGCAAGGCACAGCAACAAAAGCACAAAACCTTGCTGTCGTATCAAGTTAAAAAAGACTGTAGCCACTGCCGAATCGGAGAAAATTTACAGCAAAATTTGGACTTGACTCGGCATTATAGGTGGGGCGTCTGGGCGGTTACATTGGAATTACATTGCCGCTGCGGCCACAACGCATAGTTTGACCGTCATCAACCCCTGGGGTGCACAGCACTGACAAATGGCAGCGGGTGATACGACTGTTCAATCTCCCCTTGATTGCCTGGGGTATCGGTGTCACCTGAGCTTTGCTAGGGAGAGTTGTTCATCGAAGACGTGTTGTACATCGGCCTCGTCTCTTGTATTTGCCCGTGTGTACGCATAGCTGCCTTTGACGCTTTTAATTAGCTAGACTAGACTAACATCCAATTCAGGAGAGACACCATGCCGTCTGTCAACATGCTACAAGCGAAATCCTCGCTGTCCCGCTTAGTGGAGGCCATCGAGCAGGGACAGGAGCGCGAGATCGTCATTGCCCGCAATGGCCGACCTGCCGCCAAATTGGTGCCCATAGATACCGTACCGCTTGGTCAGCGCATTGGTATCGCCAAGGGCAAGTTTAAGGTGCCGGACAGCATCGATACACACAACAACGAAGTGGCGCATCTATTTCTGGGCGGACAATCTTGAACCTCCTGCTCGATACGCACGTCGCGCTTTGGGCGATCACCGACAACCCAAAGCTGTCGAAGAAGGCGCGCGAGATGATCGAATCGCCGAAGTCGTCGGTATGGATCAGCGCCGCTACAGTCTGGGAGATTGCCATCAAACACAGCCTGGGGCGAGGCGATATGCCGGTGTCCAGCCAAGATGCCTTGCGCTATTTCCGCGATTCCGGCTATCGCTTCCTGCCGGTGGAGCCCGAACATGCGGCAGCCGTCGAAGACCTCCAGC
>JAZKFR010000182.1:1521-14762 GCA_040386295.1 Pseudomonadota bacterium
CCAGCCGCGTCACAGCGATCCGTTCGACCGCATTCTGGTCGCCCAAGCGCTTGTCGAGCCGATGCGACTTATCACCCACGACCCAATGGTGGCAAGCTACAGCGACAGCATCATTGAGATTTGAAGAACAATCTTGCAGGGCAACCAAGAAAGGGAAACCTACCCTGCCCAGTGACACAAAGCGAGCTCACTGTTTTACGACGGGTCATGACTTTGCAAAACCCAATTCTTTCGGGGGAAATGACAAGTGTAGCCGTCGGGATATTTTTCTAAATAATCCTGATGCTCCGGCTCTGCTTCCCAAAAATCAGCCGCTGGCTCTAACTCGGTAACTACTTTGCCAGGCCAAAGACCCGATGCATCAACGTCACTTATAGTCTTTAAAGCGGTCAGTCGTTGACGCTCGCTGGTGAAATAGATCGCTGAACGATAAGACAGCCCTAGGTCGTTACCTTGTTGATTCGGCGTAGTGGGATCATGAATCTGAAAGAAATATTCAAGAATACGTCGATAGCTCATAACACTTGGATCAAACTTTATTTCAATCGCTTCGGCGTGGGTACCATGATTACGGTAGCTAGCATTTTTGACATCGCCACCGGTGTACCCTACGCGCGTACTTTCAATCCCCGGCATTTTTCGTATGAGGTCTTGCATTCCCCAAAAGCATCCTCCGGCCAACACAGCACGTTCCGATTTCATTTTAAATTTCCCCTACTTGATCCAGATACTCAGCGTAGTCTTCATCGGCCATTTTCTCACGCGGTACAAACCGTAAAGAGGCTGAATTAATGCAGTAGCGCAATCCACCGCGATCTCTAAAAAGGGGACGCTACCCAATACTGTTGCCTTAAATAACATTCCCATTTGGAAACCACTGCCACGAGCTGAGCTGTAAGGGTGCCATAGAGCAATAAAGGGTAGCGTCCCCTTTTCTCTTTTCTAAACATACGGCTGGCAGTGCTCTTGAACACGCGCAGCCAAGCCATTGGCTGGCTGCTCTTGTCTACCCGGCGAGGCTTGCAAAATAAAATCCATCTGACGACCCAAAATGGCACATCCAGGCCGCGACTTATCAAAGACACCCGGCAACTCGAAGAAATGAGATGCGCCACGCAAAACAAGCACAACAGGGTGCACCTCACCTTTTTTGAGCGCTTCGCCATACATCTCTTGCATCATTTGCTGCGTCTCACTGAGCAAAGTATCGTCACCTCGTTGCTTCAACATCACATCATTGCAGTATTCGTCACGCAACTTTTGCAATGCCCAGAGACAAAACTCCTTCACCCCTGAAAAGCGCCCAGATCCGCCTGGTTTTTCTCCTTGCGCATGGGTACCGATCACTTCTTTGAGCTGCGCAGTATCGATAGATTCTGCGCCCAACACACCAATTTCTGGACGCAACAAATTATTGAGATTAGCAATGCCGGTCTGCATCAATTTCCCTTCTCTCAACAACTCACTAACCTCAGGATGGACATTAACGCAATCGACGGAGAGCGCCTCTTCTCTGTCGCCAGGACAAATAAAATGTGCTCGCGACATGCCTTCAAACATGACCCAGAATTTCAAGTCGGCAGGCAAATAATCTTGCAGCACTTTCTGCTGAACCAGTTCGTGCAAGGCATTCACAAAAACTTGCAGGACAGGAAAATCGCCTTCTTCCGTTAAAGACAAACGCCCTTCAGTCTCAAGACTCTGAGGACTCTTAGCGTGCATTCCTGCTAAACCAATAAACAGCGGATCGGCACTTGATCGCTTGCTGAGATTCTCTGTATTTTCCAGATCGGAAAAGCCAAATTTCTGGCCTAGAGCGGACATAATTCTGAGCAAATTACGCGTCTTGATCTCCGCTTTTTCCCAACCCGCTTGCTGCTCTAATCGTTCTATCGCATGAAATTTTTCATTCGACGGCTCAAAGTTTTGCAGGAGCAAAAGCTCCATGCTCCTCAGCAACTTCTCGTCGGCCAGTTTTGGCTCTTGCAGCTGAATACACAGTTTTTTTCCCTTGATATTCGGCATGCGCGGTACACGTGGAATAGGCACAGAAACAGAACTCAGTGTCTCGCCAAAGCAGCCATCTGCAGCAACAGCAGCCGATCCGCCGACAGCATTAACTGCGACTGTTGTTGTCAGCGGCGAGGTAAAAGTAACCGGCAAACTTTGCGTGCCGAGGGCAATTGGGTTTGGCATGTGCGTACCTATTTTTATTAAAAAGAAAAAAAGAAAGAAAGGGGACGCACTGCTTCTGCGCCTAATCGTCGGCGACTTACGTCACGCATTGAAGCAGAAGTATCACTTATCCGACTGACCGATTTCCCGGCGCCATCTCTTTCGGCGGCTAGCGCCGCTCAATCGACAGAGAATAAGTTGCGCAGATGTTTATCGTGCCTGGGATATTTCGCAGGCCGTTCGTCAGAAAAAGCAAATTCAATGAGTGGAGATGGCGGTTGTAACCCCGAAGCCTGAGCGGACTGAGCATCAGCGCTAGGCGAAGATGAAAGTTCTTGCTCCCCACCGTATGCCTGCGCATCCCAGAGTTCTGCAGGGGCTGGGGGGTCATCGTAGCGCATTTCCTTAGGTACAAGATTGTCGGTTGAGTAATGGATATCAACCGGCATCTGATCTGTTGTCGCTTGTTGATGCGGCCAATTTGTTGTTAAGCGTGCCGTTTGGAGACTGTCTGTTTCTGAAAAATTTATTGTCAAACTGCCATGTGCAACTGAACCGGTCTGCCGTTGAAGTGCCTGCGCGCACTCTGTGAATGCCTGAACAATGCCATGCCGCTCAGTTTTTGAAAGTCGAGCGAAATTAAAGTTATGAAAACCAAAACTAATGTTTAGTCCGGCAAGCTCGAGGGGTAATCCCCCCATTGTTAACAACATCAGAAAGTAGAGGGTTGTTGTTGGCTGTTTAGATAAGCCTGCAAGCACTGAATGGGCGTCAGCCCATTCAGTGCCATGCTTGGCCGGTCGTGATTGTAAGCGTACGCCCATGCAGTTGCTGCTTCTTGCACGTCTTCGATACTGCCAAACAAATTCGGGCTGAGCAGCTCGTAACGCATGGTTCTGTTAAATCGCTCGATGTAGGCGTTCTGCTGCGGGTTGCCGGGTTGGATGAATTTGAGCTCAATGCCACGCCGCTGCGCCCACGCTTTGACCGTGCTACTGATGTATTCAGGCCCGTTGTCGCTCCTAATCGCGGCTGGTGTACCGCGCCATTCAATCACTTGATCTAACGCGCGCGTGACGCGTTCGCTCGGTAGCGAACAATCAATCTCGGTGCACAAGCATTGTCTGTTGAAGTCGTCGATGACATTTAAGCTGCGGTAGCTGCGCCCATCAGTGAGCTGGTCGTGCATGAAGTCCATTGACCAACACGCATTCGGCTGCGCGGGTATCGCGAGCGCTTCGGGTTTGGCGCGCTGTATCCGCTGGTGTGGTTTGATGCGCAGGTTGAGCTTGAGCTGACAGTAAACTCGGTACACGCGTTTGTGATTCCAGCGCTTGCCTTGCACGTTCCGCAGATGCAAAAACATCAGCCCAAAGCCCCAGGTGCGGCAGCGGTAGGACAAGGCCAGCAAGCTATCGGCGAGCGCTTGGTTCTCATCCCGCTGTTTTGCCGCGTAGCGATAACACGTTTGGCTAACGCTAAACAATTTGCAACTGCGCCGCACGCTCACTTGCCGATCCGCTACGACGCCGTGCGCCATTTGCCGCCGTGCAAATGGCGCTACCACTTTTTTGCTAACGCTTCTTTCAAAATGTCAGCATCGAGCTGCGCATCTGCGTACATCTTTTTAAGCCGCCGGTTCTCGCTCTCAAGCTCTTTCAGCCGACCCATTAAGCTCGCGTCCATCCCGCCATACTTGCTGCGCCATTTGTAGTACGTCGCGCTGCTCATGCCGTGTTCACGGCATAACGTGCCTACCGGAACCCCAGATTGGCCTTGTTTCAAAATCGCAATAATTTGGCTATCGCTGTATTTGCTCGTCTTCATCTGTAAAAACGCTTTCCGCCTCGCAGGCTTTAAGGTCTCTACTTTTACACGTTATTAATTTCCGGGGGGATTACCGAGGTGTTGAGTTTCCCTGGGTTTGATCGCGCACAGCGCTTTGAGCAGGCCAGTCAGTTGCTCTGTTATTTCTGGGGAATCGGCGAAAGGAGCATTCTGATGCAGGTTTAGAGAGAGATTGAAGGTATTGGTACGAGATGGCCACGGCCAAAGTAAAAGCTGTTCCTCTTCGCAAGCAATACTTTTGTCTTCTGCAATAGGGAAAGTGGCAGCGTGAATATCGATGGTCATTTTTTCTGTGCAAAGCTGAAATTCAGGGCGCCAGGAAAGTAAGGAGAAAATCCTGCCTAGTGGGTTCTTGTTAAATTCAGGTGTTTGAAAATTGATCTCAAGCTCGTCGGGCACGATGATGTCTATGGTTTGCACTTCCATTGTTTCAACTGGTGTTCTTTTGGGTGCATGCCCATTTTTTGCCATACGCTTAGTTATCGCTACCTTGTTTAGTGATAGTGATAGCGTTTGGGTTTTGGGGTCGTATTCGACGGTATTTGCTAGCGGATAAAAGCTGCTCCCAGACCTGAGTGTAAATAATGGCTTAAGATCGTTCGGCTCACTGGGCTCACTGGGCTCATTAGGCGTCAAGATCGGCGGAGGTGCCTGGGGAAACAAAAGGTCTACAAGTTTAGAAGCCCGTCCTTCCACTCTTGCCCTTCTAAGATCTTGGTTTGTTTCCGGTAAAAAATCCGTGAATTTGTCTTGCGTCGCTGGCCAGGTATTTTTCGGCACTGCGCTCGGCTCTTGCTTCAACCCGTTCTGTATTGGGTTCTGCCCTGCCGTTAGGGCGGCGCCTCCCAGAACTACGTTCGCCGGATGCGTCACTTGTTGTGAGTTTCCGAAGACACAGTGCTGCTGCGAACCGCTGCCGTGAGCTTGCAAAAATCCTGGATTCCCGCCCACGCTAATCTGGCCATATCTTCTTCGACCATCAGAATCATTTGCTGTGATCGACGCAGCTCTTACACCCGCTGTTGAGTTAGTTTCCATATTGTTCTTGTAAAAAAAGAAAGAAAAGGGGACGTTACCCTTGATTGCTCATCGTTAAGCTTTTTAGGGCAAGCTTCAGGACGATGCGTTAACAAACGGCCAACCTGTTTGCCCAACTTCTGAACAAAGCGTTCAGAACCGCAAAGCAGACTTTTTTCAATATTGCGTCTCAAGATTTGCATTTCTTCCGCTTCATCACCCTCAGAAAGCCAAGCAGACCAGTCCTCGATCGCCACGCTGGATGACATGGTGTGGAACATCGTCCACTTTGCCCTCCTTCGTTCTTGCTAGCACTTTCCGCTTTCATGTGATTGCGTTTTTTGCTAGCATTGCCCGGTGAATACGAAACACCGCAAAACACTACGAGCCATCTTTACTAAACCCACATCGCCTTCGATTGTTTTCAACGATATCGAGGCTCTGTTGGTTGCTCTTGGTGGTCAAGTACATCAGCGGGAAGGCTCACGCGTCAAAATAAGCATCAAGGGTGAGCAGTGGCGCTGTCATCGCCTTCACCCAGACAAAGAAGCCAAACGCTACCAAGTAGAAGAAATCCAGGCGTTGCTTGAACGAATCGGAGCACAAGCATGAACACCATGAACCACAAAGGCTATACAGCTCGCATTGAGTTTGACGAGCGCGACAACATCTTTGTTGGCCGCGTTCTTGGGCTGCGCAGCATTATCAGCTTTCACGGCGAAACAGTCGCCGATCTGCGCAATGAGTTCGCGCTTGCAATTGAGGACTTTCTCAACGATTGCAAAGAGCAAGGCGTTAAACCAGAAAAACCTGCATCAGGCAAACTGATGCTTCGCGTCTCTCCTGAAATTCATGGCGCTGCTTTGGTCGCCGCTCAAGCTTCAGGGAAAAGCCTCAATCAATGGGCTACTGAAGTGCTTCAGTCGGCAGCTCATCTTGGGGGTGCCCATAGCTGATGCTAAGAAGGCTAAGATCTGCGCGGATCAATTTTCCAGGAACGCCATGCAAGAAAAAATCACAATCCATGCTATGACTACTTCGACAGACGAAGTAGTCAAATTCGCTCGAATCATTCAGGTTCAAGGGCTGAGTGCCTTAGGAAAAACCCTTTTGCCTCACCGGCTTTCCAGAAAGCAGCTGAAGCGAGCGATCGATCTGAGTGTTTTAGCAGTCGATGTTTGAGCTGAACGCTGCCCAGTGTTTTCACCCTTTTAACCGATAACGGAACGCCTATGCCCACTTTGATCTGCGGCTCAATCGCTTACGACAACATCATGGTTTTTCATGGCCAATTCAGCAAACATATCTTGCCTGAGCAAATTCACATTCTGAATGTCGCCTTTCTGGTGCCGGAGATGCGGCGTGAATTCGGGGGGTGTGCTGGCAACATCGCGTACAACTTAAAGCTACTCGGCGGCGAGCCGGTGATTATGGCCACCGTCGGCGACGATGCTGATGCGTATTTGCTGCGCCTAGACGCGCTCGGTTTGTCGCTCAAACACGTGCGGCGTATTGCCAGCAGTTTTACGGCGCAGGCGTTTATCACTACGGATACCGACAATAATCAAATTACTGCGTTCCATCCCGGGGCGATGAATTTTTCGTATTTGAACCAAGTCAGCGATGCACAGCAGATTACGCTCGGCATTGTTTCCCCTGATGGGCCAGACGGCATGCAGCAGCACGCGCGCGACTTTGCGGCGGCGGGCATTCCTTTTGTTTTTGATCCAGGCCAAGGGCTGCCGATGTTCACTAGCGAAGATTTGCTCAACTTCATGCGTCTCGCCGATTACGCGTGTTTTAACGACTATGAAGCGCAAATGTTGTGCGAACGTACCGGTCAGTCACTGACTGACCTGGCCGCGAGCGTCAAAGCTTTGATCGTCACGCGGGGCAGTGAAGGTTCGCAAATTTATGCAGACGGTCAACGCTACGAGATTCCATGCGTTAAAACTGAGGACGTGGTTGATCCTACCGGCTGTGGCGATGCTTACCGCGCAGGTTTGCTCTACGGCATCGAAGCGGGTTGGGATTGGCCCAAAACCGGGCGTTTGGCGGCGGTCATGGGGGCGCTCAAAATTGCCCATCGTGGTGGACAAAATCATCGCCCGAGCCGTGACACGATTAGCCAATGCTTCGCTCGCGCTTTTGGCAACAAACCTTGGTAAATAACGTGAAGGAAACACAATGAAGCAACTCAAATTAGCCGTCCTCGTCCTCTTGGCCAGCACCAGCTTACTCGGCTGTGCGAGCAAGTCCGGCAACGTGTACACGCGTGAGCAAGCGCAACAAGCTGTGCATGTGCGTTTAGGCGTCGTCGAGCATGTGCGTGAAGTGACGATGGAAGGCACTAAAACGGGCGCTGGCACGCTAGCTGGTGCTGCCGTCGGCGGCATCGCAGGCAGTGGCGTTGGGGGCGGCAAAGGGCAGATGGTTGGCGCGATTCTCGGGGCGGTAGCGGGTGGCGTGGCAGGCAGCTCGCTGGAGGATCGTTTGACGCAGAAACCAGCGCTTGAAATCACGGTCAAACTCGATAACGGCGAGTTGCTGGCGATCGTTCAAGAAAGCGACGAACGTTTTCAAGCGGGTGATCGGGTGCGCGTTTTGTCTGGTCGTGACGCCACGCGCGTGACGCATTGAAACCATTGAGTGTATTGAAAAATTAAGCTAGCGCGTCTGCCGCCATCGTGGGCTCTGTTTCCTCCGATGGTGCAGCGCTCAAGGCAAGGCCCTCGCATAAACGACTCACCGGAAAGTACGCACTAAAGCAGCTCCCTTTGCCCGGCTCGCTGTTCACGCTTAAAGCACCTTCATGCCGCGTTAATACATGCTTGACGATAGCCAAGCCGAGGCCGGTTCCCCCCGTACCGCGCGAGCGGCTGCGATCAACGCGGTAAAAGCGCTCGGTTAATCTTGGCAAATGTTGTGCGTCAATCCCGATGCCGCTGTCCGTCACGCTAAAACGTGCGCCGTCCGCAGCAACTTGCCAAGCCAATTCAATTTTTCCGCCAGCCGGGGTGTAGCGCACGGCGTTGCTGGCCAAATTGGCAAAAGCACTGCGCAACTCGTGCGCTTCACCCAAAATCAGCGTTTTGCCTTGCACGTTTAAGCTCAGTACGTGGCGGCCAGCCGAGAGTGCCTCGGCTTCGGCGAGCACGCTGTGCATGATGGGGGCTAAATCGACACAGTTTTCATTCGGTACAGCGCGCCCTGTTTCTAGGGCCGAGAGAGTTAATAAATCCTCGATCAAGTTTTGCATGCGCAGGGTTTGTGCGCGAATCAAGCCGAGATAGCGTTTGCGCTCCGCCTCGGCGCACGTCATTTCAGGATCGTCCAACATTTCAGCAAATCCGAGCACCACGGTCAGCGGTGTTTTCAATTCGTGCGAGACATTGGCAACAAAATCTCGGCGTACCGTTTCTAGCCGTTCGAGGTGGCTCATGTCGCGCGAAAGCAATAGCGTTTGCTCGTTGCCGTAAGGGATGACTTGCAAGAGCAGGGTTTGCCCGGCGACGCGTCCACCCCGGTAAAGCAAAGGTTCTGCGTACTCTTTAGCGGCTAGGTAATGGACAAAATCGGGCTGGCGAATCAGGTTGGTCAACGCTTGTCCGCGATCCGTTTGGGCTGTCATTTGAAAATGGCTCTCGGCCTGCGCGTTCATCCACTCGATCTGTTCATGCCGATTAAAGATGATGATGCCGTCGGGCAAAGCCTGCGCGGCGCGCGTAAAGCGCTCTATCGTCTGCTCTAGCAGTTGCTGCTGACTAACGCGCATACGCACCCTACGCTGCAGGTCAGCGAAGACGATTGCCCACAGGCCAAATCCTTCAGGCAAAGGCGCGTCCAAGCTGTTTTGCAACCAACGCATCAGGCGTTGTAACTGCGCGAGGTGCCAAGCAAGGGTAGCCAACAAACTCAGGCTGACGAGAAAGCAAGCCCAAGCAAAACTGAGCGCCAGCCAAGCCGGCAAAAAGACAATCAGCAGCAACAGGGATAGGAAACCGAAGCTGCGCAAACCCATTTCATTCATGTTTATGACCTGATCATTCTAATTCGCAGCAAAACCAGCATGTTGTCGTGTTGTTGACTCGACTTACTGCAGTCAGCGCTGCGGGCTTTGTTTCTACTGCGCATGTAAGTTGCGCCTGATAGCTTGAAATTAGGCAAGCTGCGCCGAGAACCGGTAGCCACTGCCGCGCACGGTTTGGATCAGCTGTTCATGGGCGCTGGCAGTCAGCGCGACGCGTAGGCGACGAATATGCACGTCAACCGTCCGTTCTTCGAGAAAAACATGGTCGCCCCACACCTGATCGAGCAGTTGCGCCCGGCTATACACGCGTTCAGGGTGCGTCATAAAGAAATGCAGCAGGCGAAATTCGCTTGGGCCGAGTACCAAAGTCACCCCGTTGCCGAGCACTCTGTGGGTGACTGGATCAAGGTGCAAACCCGCCACAATCACTGTGTCTTCGGTCATTTGGGGCGCGCGTCTACGCAACACGGCCTTGATTCGCGCCAACAGTTCGCGCGGTGAAAAAGGCTTAGTCAGATAATCGTCGGCACCCGATTCAAGACCCGTGATTTTGTCCTGTTCATCGCTGCGCGCGGTCAGCATGATGATCGGCAAAGCGCGCGTGCGTTCGTCGCTGCGTAAACGACGCGCAAATTCAACGCCACTGATTCCTGGCAGCATCCAATCGATCAAGACCAAGTCTGGCAAGCTAGCGCGGATTAGGCGATCTGCTGTTTCGGCGTCATCGGCACGGTGCACGTGATGTCCCGCGTGCTGTAAGTTCAAGGCAATCAGTTCCTGAATATCAGGTTCGTCTTCAACAATCAGGATATGAGCGGACATAGCGAGTCAAGGTTGACCAACAGCTACAACGGGCAGCGGCGTCGCTGCTGTAGCTTGGGCTGTTGGTTGATTGGGTTGATTGTTCAAAGGCCGACTGTTTTATCAGAAGCGGCGCGTGCAGGGAAGAGCTTTGCAGCAATCAAGCACAAAGCAGGCGTACATCGCTCAAACAAGCCGTCGCCTGGAGAAAGTGCAGGGATCAGCTAGCAGATCGGCTAAGACAAGAGCCTGCTGCATGGCATAAAATGCGCCTTTAATCGTTCGCTCAAAAAGGCTAGAAAATGCCGACCACCCTCTACGACAAACTTTGGAATGATCACGTCGTGCACGCAGCAGCAGACGGCACGACGCTGATTTACATTGATCGCCATTTGATCCACGAAGTGACCAGCCCGCAAGCCTTTGAAGGACTTAGGCTAGCCGGCAGAAAAGCTTGGCGCGCCGCCTCGGTGGTCGCCACAGCCGACCACAACACGCCGACGCAGCATTGGGATAAAGGCATTGAAGACCCTATCTCGCGCCTACAAGTTGAAACCCTGGACGACAATCTGCGCGGCTTTGGTGCTCTGGCGTATTTTCCGTTTAAAGACGCGCGGCAAGGCATCGTCCACGTCGTTGGCCCGGAAGTCGGCGCCACTTTGCCTGGCATGACCGTGGTTTGCGGCGACTCGCATACCAGCACCCACGGCGCATTCGGCTGTATCGCGCACGGCATTGGCACTTCTGAAGTTGAACATGTGCTCGCGACGCAATGCCTGATCCAGAAAAAATCGAAAAATATGTTGGTTCGTGTCGATGGCGTGTTGAGTCCCGGCGTGACAGCAAAAGACATTGCCCTGGCAGTGATCGCACGCACTGGCACGGCGGGCGGCACCGGTTATGCGATCGAGTTTGGCGGACGCGCGATTCGCCAGCTGTCGATGGAAGGACGGATGACGCTGTGCAATATGGCGATCGAAGCCGGCGCGCGTATGGGGCTGATCGCAGTCGATGAAACCACAATTGAGTATCTGAAAGGCCGCGCTTTTGCGCCGAAAGAACAGCACTGGCAAGCCGCAACGGCCTACTGGCGTACCCTGCACAGCGACGCCGACGCGCATTTCGATCAAGTCATCGCGCTTGACGCAGCGGCGATTCAGCCGCAGGTTAGCTGGGGCACCTCGCCCGAAATGGTGATCTCGATCGACGCTTGCATCCCCGATCCCAGCGCAGAGCGCGATCCAGTGAAACGAGAAGGCATAGAACGCGCCCTGCAATACATGGGCTTGCAAGCCAACGTGCCGATCCAATCGATTCAGCTCGATAAAATTTTTATTGGTTCGTGCACCAACTCGCGCATCGAGGATTTACGCGCTGCTGCCGCCGTTTTGCGTGGCCAGCGGATTGCCGCCAATATCAAGCTCGCCCTGGCTGTACCTGGCTCAGGTTTGGTCAAGCGACAGGCAGAACAAGAAGGTTTGGACAAGATTTTTATGAGCGCCGGTTTTGAATGGCGCGAACCAGGTTGCTCGATGTGTCTGGCCATGAACGCAGACCGTTTAGAGCCCGGTGAGCGTTGCGCCTCCACCTCAAACCGAAACTTTGAGGGGCGCCAAGGAATCGGTGGCCGCACCCATCTAGTCAGCCCTGAAATGGCCGCCGCTGCCGCGATTGCCGGCCATTTCACCGATGTGCGCAAACTGCTTTAGAGAGGAAAAGGCATGCAAAAATTTACTCAGCTCGATGGCTTAGTGGCGCCGCTAGACCGTGCCAACGTGGACACCGACGCGATCATCCCAAAACAATTTCTCAAGTCGATCAAACGCTCTGGGTTCGGACAAAATTTATTTGACGAATGGCGCTACGAAGACGCCGGCGAATGCGGTCAAGACGCAGCGCAACGCCCACGCAAAGCCGACTTTGTGCTCAATCAAGCGCGTTATCAAGGCGCACAAATTCTGCTCACGCGCAAAAATTTTGGCTGCGGCAGTTCGCGTGAACATGCGCCTTGGGCGCTACTCGATTTCGGCTTTCGCGCGCTGATCGCCGAGAGTTTTGCTGACATCTTTTTTAACAACTGTTTCAAGAACGGCATTCTGCCGATTGTTCTTCCCGCCGCTGAAATTGACGCTTTGTTTGCTCAAGTTGAAGCCAGCCCAGGCTATCGTTTGCGCATAGACTTGGCGCAGCAACAAATTCTCACCCCAAGCGGTACGACGCACGCTTTTGCCGTCGATGGCTTCCGCAAAGAGTGTTTGCTCAACGGCTGGGACGACATCGGACTCACGCTACGTCATGCTGCGCTCATCCAAGCCTTTGAAGCGAAACGCCGTATTGAGCAACCCTGGTTATTTTGAGGAGTCAAAATGTTAGTACGTAGCGTCTGCTTCCTAAAAAAGAGCCCGATTCTGACTTTCGTGCTCATGGGTCTCGCCTTCATAGGTTTTGGCCTCGCCTCGCTTAACCTCTTGTACCTTCTGCAGGCCAATATGGCCTTGATCTTGGAATACGGCGCTATGGTTTTACTCGACGGCGCCTTGCAACAATTGCTCGAACTACTGGGTCTGGGGACCTTGGGCTTAGCGTGTTATTTACTGTTTAAAGTGTGCGAGAAAATTCTGGTTGAACGTTTGTCGGGGGCGGATAAGGCGTAATTCAGCGGTAGTTCTGGCTAATTTGGAACAACCCCAGTTCTCATCATCACGAGGCATAAGGCGCAAAACATAAGGCGAAAAAAAACCGGCGGTTAAGCCGGTTTTTTAATTCAACACTTGCAACAACTCAACTGTTGATCAAGCTCATTGCGCCAACTAAAGCGGGCAACGGATGATTCAGTGACTTATTTCTTTACTTCTGCTTCAGGAGCAGCAGGTGCGGCAGCAGCGGGGGCTTCAGCAGGAGCGGCTTCAGGCGCAGCGGCTGGCTCTGCAGGAGCTGGAGCAGCAGGAGCGGCTTCTGGTGCAACAACAGCAGGAGCAGGAGCGGCATCAACCGGAGCGGCTTCTTCTTTTTTGCCGCATGCGGACACAGCGAGAGCAATCAAAGCAGCAACGAGTAGCGATTTTTTCATTACGAATTCCTTATCGATAAAGAGGTGTACAACAAGCTAAAAAACGAGACAAAATTTCGACCGGCGTGCACGTCGATCAGGGCGCGATTATAGCAGCTCTTTTGTTGTTGGAACATGGTTTTTCGCTTTACACCCAGTGTAAAAGCAAGCTCACCTTACTTGGATATCTTCACTACGGGCATGAAAACAATCACGATTTACGGTATTAAAAATTGCGATACGATGAAGAAAGCCTTCGCCTGGCTTGAGCAGCAGGCACTTGCCTACACCTTCGTTGATTATCGCCAGCAGCCGCCTAGC
>JAZKFR010000182.1:14772-33177 GCA_040386295.1 Pseudomonadota bacterium
GCCTAGCGCCTTACAACTGCAAAACTGGAGTGCGCGTATCGCTTGGCAGAGCTTGCTGAATACGCGCGGCTCAACTTGGCGAAAATTGGACGCGGCGCAACGCAGTGACGTGAACGAGGCCAAAGCTTTAGCGCTGATGGTCGCCTATCCGAGCCTGATTAAACGGCCATTATTAGACGATGGCGTTCAGTTATGGCTCGGTTTCTCTGTGGCGCAATATACTGCTGCTTTTTTAGCGGAAAGTGCGCATGCTCGAGAATCTTGAAAACGGCAATCTTGCGCAACGCTTTTTGTTGGACGACCTGGATATTCGCGGCGCGCTGGTTCAGCTTGATTCGGTTTGGCAAGCCTTGTTGAGCGGGCGTAATTACCCTTTACCTGTACAACAATTGCTCGGCGAGATGTGTGCGAGCACCTTGCTGATTGCCTGTCAGCTCAAGCAAAACGGGCGTTTAAGCATTCAATTGCGCGGTAACGGCGCGGTTAAATTGTTGTTGCTGGACTGCAATGCGCAGTTGCACATTCGCGGCATGGCGCAATGCGCCGAACCAGTATTGCCTGGGTCGGCGGCGCAATTGTTGGGCGATGGGCAGTTAGTCCTTAATCTAGAAACAGAGTCCATGCGACAGCCTTACCAAAGCTTGGTTCCTTTAGCGTCCGGCGACGGGGCGTCTATCGCTGATATTTTTGAACATTATCTGGCGCAGTCGGAGCAACAAGCATCGCGCCTAATTTTGGCCTGCTCACCGGAGCGTGTTGCCGGTATTTTTTTGCAGAAAATGCCCGGGGCAGACCAGCGCGATGCCGATGGCTGGGCGCGCGTGAACGCCTTACTCGCCACACTGACAAACGACGAGTTATTGCACCTCTCGCCGCCGGCATTGCTGACGCGGCTGTTTCACGAAGAAGCCGTGCGCCTGTTTGAGGCCAAAAAAATCGAGCATCACGAACAAGAAGATTGGCAAAAAGTGCGCGCCATGCTGCGCCTCTTAGGGCGTGACGAGGTCTATTCGATTCTGCAAGAGCAAGGCGAAGTGCTGATTGAAGACGAGATTGATCGTCGCCAATACCGTTTTGACGCGGCAGCGATTGACGCGATTTTTAATGTCCCTAATGTGACTCAGGATCCCGCGCAGCCAAGTTCGCCCAGCACTTTGCACTGAACCTGAGCCGCACTCGGATCGCCGCCGCAAGCACTTTTAAGCATCACCACAAAGGTACAAAGGATCACTATGAGCAAGCAGAGCAGCACAGCAAAGCAATACGAATCGATTCTGCTGCGCATCGAGCAGTCCGTCGCCACACTCACCTTGAATCAAGCCGAGCGCCATAATGTTTTTGACGAACGGCTGATCGCCGAGCTGACCGAAGCATTACGTCAGCTCGACGAAGCGCAAAATGTACGTGTTGTCGTCATCGCGGCGACGGGTAAAAGTTTCTGCGCCGGCGCCGACCTCAACTGGATGAAACGCGCTGCCGCCTACAGCGCATCAGAGAATTTACGCGACGCCTACAACCTAGCCACCCTACTTTCAACGCTCAATAGCTTATCCAAACCGACGATCGCACGCATACAAGGCTCGGCTTACGGCGGCGGATTAGGTTTGATTGCTGCGTGCGATATTGCGGTGGCAACTTCTGACGCGCTATTTTCTTTAAGCGAAGTCAAATTGGGCATTATCCCAGCGCTGATCAGCCCCTATGTTTTGGCAGCGATTGGCGAACGCCACAGCCGTCGCTACATGCTAACGGCAGAACGTTTCTCGGCTAGCGAGGCGCAGCGCATTGGCTTGCTACATGAAACCGTTAGCAACGAAGCGCAGCTTGATACCGTTGTTGCAACTCTGAGCCGCGCTCTGTGCAACAACGGTCCGCACGCGCTGGCAGAATGTAAGTCTTTAATTCTAAGCATCGCAGGCGAACCAATTGACGACTCGACGATTGAAGAAACCGCGCAAAGAATTACCCGCGTGCGGGCAAGCGCCGAAGGTCAAGAAGGTTTAAGCGCGTTTCTCGAAAAACGCAGTCCTAAGTGGGTGCAGCTTAGCTAACGCAAGCTGCCGGAGACCTTATGTTCACTAAAATTCTCATCGCCAACCGTGGCGAAATTGCCTGCCGCATCATCAAAACAGCGCGCCGTTTGGGTATCCGCACGGTGGCTGTTTATTCTGAAGCAGACGCCAATGCGCGCCATGTTCGCCTGGCCGACGAGGCGGTCTGTATTGGGCCGGCGGCGGCACGCGATTCTTATCTCGTGATTGAGCGCATTCTCGACGCAGCCAGTAGAACCGCCGCGCAGGCAATTCATCCCGGTTACGGTTTTCTCTCTGAGAACGCTGAGTTCGCTGAACGCTGCAGCGCAGCGGGCTTTGTTTTTATCGGTCCGCCTGCCGCCGCGATTCGTGCCATGGGCTCAAAATCCGCAGCCAAAAAGCTGATGGAAACGGCCGGTGTGCCCCTGACGCCGGGCTACCACGGCGATTGTCAGGCGGTTGATTTTTTACAGACGCAGGCCGATGCGATTGGTTACCCCGTGCTGATTAAGGCAGTTGCTGGCGGCGGTGGTAAGGGTATGCGTGTCGTTGAGCAAGCGGCTGATTTTCCGGCAGCGCTTGCCTCATGCCAGCGCGAAGCCGCTGCTGCATTCGGTAACGAGGACGTTTTGCTGGAAAAATATCTGACGCAATCGCGCCACATTGAAATGCAAATTTTTGCCGATACGCAGGGGCATTGCGTCTACCTGTTTGAGCGCGATTGTTCAGTCCAGCGGCGGCATCAAAAAGTACTGGAAGAAGCGCCAGCGCCAGGTATGACCGCCGAATGCCGCGCGCTGATGGGGAAAGCCGCCGTCGATGCTGCGCGCGCCGTCGGTTACGTCGGTGCGGGCACCGTTGAGTTCATCGCGAGCAGCAATTTCGCGCAAGACGGCGTCTTTTACTTTATGGAAATGAACACCCGCCTGCAGGTCGAACATCCCGTTACTGAAATGATTACCGGCCAGGATTTGGTCGAATGGCAGTTGCGTGTCGCCGACGGCGAAGCCTTGCCTTTGCGCCAAGATCAGCTGGAGCTGCATGGACACGCCTTGGAAGCGCGGATTTACGCGGAAGACGTCGACAAGGGTTTTCTGCCCTCAACGGGTCGCCTGGTGCACTTGGTGCCGCCCGACGAGAGCCTGAATGTGCGCGTAGACACCGGGATAGAGCAGGGCGATGAAATCACCCCGTTTTACGACCCGATGATCGCCAAACTCATCGTCTGGGACGCCGGCGAAGGCGGCAATCCGCGCGCGGCAGCCCTGGCCAGGATGCGGCAAGCGCTGGCCGATTATCGAATCGTCGGCGTCACCACCAACATTCATTTCCTCTCGCGTTTGGTTGCCTGCCCTGCCTTCACCAAAGCCGAGCTAGACACCCGTCTGATCGAACGCAGCCACGACTTTCTCTTCCCGGCGGAGTGCGCGCCACCCAAGAATGTCTTTTTCGTTGCTGCTGTTGCCGAACTATTGCGCGAACAAGCCGCTGCCAGCGCACAAGCACGCCATTCTGGCGATCCTTGGTCGCCCTGGAGTGTACGCGATGGCTGGCGTCTCAATCTGCAAGCGCAACGCACCATCACTTATCGCACGCAAGGCGCCAACGGCAAGCATTACGAAGTCGCCGTCGCCTATCGGCATGAGGGCTGGCTGCTCACCCTGGCCGGCGAGTCGGTTTCGGCTAGTGGTCGCATGCTCGACAGTGGCGGGCAAGGCAGCGCCTTGAATACTCCGTTTAGCAGCCAACTCGCCGTTGAGTTAGACGACCGACGTCTAGTCAGTAGCGTCATTGCCGTGACCGAAAAACAAGAGCAAAAACGGCATGTGTTCCTCAACGGCGCGGCCTATCTTATTGTGCGTGATGACCCGTTCCATCTCGTTGAAGCGGGCGATTTACTGAGCGGCGATTTAACGGCGCCGATGCCGGGCAAGGTCGTCGCCACCCTCGTTAATCCGGGACAAAGCGTAGACAAAGGGACGCCGCTGCTGATCTTGGAAGCAATGAAAATGGAGCACACCATCACCGCGCCCAAAAACGGTACGGTCAAAGCGTTTTGTTACGAGGTAGGCGAGCAAGTTGCTGACGGCGCCACCCTGCTGGAATTTGTCGCCAGCGAAACGCAAGAGGCGACAACGTGAGCCGCCCTAAGTATGTCAAGGTGGTTGAGGTAGGGCCACGTGACGGCTTGCAGAATGAAGCCACCTTGGTTTCCAGCGCAAGCAAGATCGAGCTGATCGAACGACTTGCCGCAGCCGGCCTGCCCGTGATTGAGGTCACCTCATTCGTCTCGCCAAAATGGGTGCCACAAATGAGCGATAGCGATACCGTTCTGCGTAGCCTGATGCGCAGCCCAGGTGCAGCAACGCAATCAAGCCCTATTTACTCGGTATTAACGCCTAACCTACAAGGCTTTACGGCTGCCGTGGCGGCTGGTGCTCGCGAGGTGGCGATTTTCGCCGCCGCATCCGAAGCCTTCTCGCAGAAAAACATCAACTGTAGTATCAGCGAGAGTTTGCTCCGTTTTGAGCCGGTGCTGAGCGCCGCCAAAACGCAGGGCGTTAAAGTGCGTGGCTACGTCTCTTGCATTGTCGCTTGTCCCTACAGTGGCGCTGTCGACCCAGCCAAAACGGCTTGGGTGGCAGAGCAGTTATACGCCATGGGCTGCTATGAAATTTCGCTCGGTGACACCATCGGCCTGGGCAATCCCGACTCGATACGCCACATGCTCGAAGCCTGCGCACGCGTTGTGCCGATTGGCCAACTCGCCGGTCATTATCACGACACCTATGGCTTGGCGATTGCCAACGTCTGCGCCTCGCTGGAGTTCGGCATCAGTGTTTTTGATAGCGCTATTGCTGGACTAGGGGGATGCCCTTACGCTGCAGGAGCTGCTGGCAACGTAGCGACCGAAGACCTGGTTTTTTTATTACAATCGCTGAATATAGAAACCGGGGTTGATATGAAAAAACTGCTGAGCGCTAGCCAATTCATCATGCAGCAACTAGCGCGTCAACCCAGCTCAAAAGTCGCCAAGGCCTTATTCGGCCGAACCCCGACAGCGTCGCCCGAGCCCCAACAGCGCCCCTAGCGGCCACAGCCGAGATTGATTGAGTATGCTCAGCCCAGAAGAAAACGCAGTCGCCTCCCCTTGTGTTCAGCTTTGCAAAATGAGCCTGGACACCGATTTATGCGAAGGCTGCTTGCGTACACGCGACGAAATCACCGTTTGGAGTCGCGCCTCGAATCCGCTGCGTTTGCGTATTCTTGAGGCGGTCGCACTGCGGCGTAGTCAGCTCACACAGCCAGTTAAAGCGGACAACTTAGTTGTTAACTAAACAAGCACTCAAACCATGACAGTCCTATGAATACTCTGAACGCAATGAACTTAGTTTGCCCAAGCAACACGACCCAACATGGACGCTGCTGAACTAGAAAGCGAGTACAGCTGTGTCGGGGTATGTATGATCGACCCTGATTCAGGCTACTGTCTGGGCTGTGGTCGCCCACCCTTGCCCGTTGCCGAGCCGGATCAGCAACACAACAAGTTGCCCGACCTGGCTGACGCTACGCTCGGCACATCACTAGATAGAAAAGGGCTGTAAGAAATGATGACTGAAAAAATTAGCAACCAAAACTTGACGTGCAGAAAGCCATGATGAACATGCTCAGCTCGTTCCGCCTCGGCTTCAGCCCACCAAGGTCTTGGCTTCTTGCACTTCTAATTCCCCTCGTTTCTGGCTACTCAGCCGCACTGCTTGCGCAAGAGCCGCCGCGCCCAGACGATTCAACTTTGCGTGTGGTCGTACAAAAAGCGATCCTCAACAGCCCTGACGTACAAGCGCGTTGGCACGTATTTCAAGAAGCAAGCGAAGAAATTTCCGTCGCACGCGGCGATTTTCTGCCCCGCGTCGACTGGAGTGTTGGCAGCGCGCGCGAAACACTCCAGCAAAGAGCATTTAACGTCGACGAAAGCTTTTATCGACGCACACAAACGCTCTCCCTAAGCCAAATGCTGTTTGATGGCTTTGCCACCTTGAACGACGTTAAACGCCTAGGTAAGGCCAAGCTCACACGTTATTTTGAGCTACTAGACGCCTCTGAAAATATCGCGCTCGAAGCGACGAAAGCCTACCTCGACGTCGTGCGCGCCCGCCAGCTGGTACGCATCGCCGAAGAAAATTACGTGCAACATCAGCTTTCTTACGACCAGCTAAAGCAACGCATGGAATCAGGCCTTGGCAAACGCGTTGACCTAGAACAAGCCTCTAGCCGTTTAGCCCTCGCGGATGTCAATGCAGGCACCGCCTACGCTAACTTGCACGATATTAGCGCGCGCTATGTGCGCGTCATCGGCGAGCCGCCACCAGAAGAAATGCCGGTGCCAGAGCTAGACCTAAAGCAAATCCCTGACAGTGTCGACGCTGCCCTACGCCTCGCCTTAGCCAACAACCCCGCCCTGCGCGCCGCCAACGAAAACGTCGAAGCAGCGCAACACGACCTGCAAGCACGGCGCGCTCGTTTACTGCCGAGAGTGGATTTGCGCGCACGCAACGAGAGCATCAACAACAACCTCAACACCCCCGGTTATCGCGATAATTCGGTCGTTGAAGTGGTGATGAGCTACAACCTGTTCAACGGCGGCGCAGACTTTGCGCGCACGCGGCAATACCGCGAGCGCAAAAACACAGCGATCGATCAACGCGAAAAAACATGCCGCGACATTCGCCAAGCACTCTCCGTGGCCTACAACGAAACACGCCGGCTCAACGAACAAATGCCGACCATCAGCCGTCAGGTGCACCTTGTTGAAAAAACCAGAGCGGCTTATCGCGACCAATTCAACATTGGACAACGCACGCTCTTAGATTTACTCAATACACAAAATGAATTTTTTGACGCGCGTCGTGCCCAAGTTAACGCCGACACCGACTTAGCACTCGCCTATCTACGCACCTACGCCGGCATGGGCAATCTGCTCAAAGCGCTCAATCTAAAAGCATTAGGCGATGACGACACGCCCAACGCGAGCGAGTTAGCGCAACTCAGCGTGGATCAACTCTGCCCAGCAACGCACCCAAGCGATCTACAACTAGACCGCGAAGCCCTCAATCGCCAAGCCAAAACCCTGTTGCTACAGAATGCTGAGAACGCGAGCAATCGAAACAACCACAATGATGCCGATAAAGCACTTGTAGCGCCGCTCGCCAATCCAGCATCAGCCGAGCCAGCAGACACGACAACACAGGATGCGCGTCCATAGCCTCTGTGCACTGCTCGTTATTAGCGCCTCGACAGCCTTAAACCCAGCGCGTCGAGAACCCACCCAGAGCTAGCGCTCGCCAACGCGCCAAGCGCGTAACACCCTCAGGTAGGCGCTAGAACAAACTTAGGCAGTTGTTGAGCATGCCTTTCCGCACATCAAATCCAGGCGTCTCGGTACGGGATCAAATCCAGTCCAGCACGCTGTGGGACTAAACACCTACTCGCCCGGCTAACTAAATTGAGCCTACTGAGACGTTGATTACTGCGCCTTTAAAAAACCGATAAGCGCTGTTCTGACCGCAGGCTCGATTGCTTGCTTTTCTGGCACCTCAGCGTCGAAAAGCTTGCGTAGCTCGTGCCGCAGAACATCCGAGCTGATCCTCGAACTTAACGCTAGTACTTGCTGATTAGGCCATGGCTGGTAACTTAATGCGTGGCAATGCTGCAAACGCTGAATTAAGCACAGCTTGTAAAAAGGGTGGGCTATGAATTCTTTTAATCTTTGAATGTTGTTTGCTTGCGCCGCAATATTCTGTCGATTTAGGTTGCGTCTCCCCGGACTGCCATAAAGCTGGATAGACGCTACCCAATCCATTAAGGCTTGCTCCATAAAGCGTATTTCTGGGTTTGAATTGACTGCATTCTCTGCGATCTCCCCTCCCTGAGCCGTGGCGTATAGGCGCCAGCTGTCATGATGAGCGACAGACGGCGCTGCGCCGCAGCGCACCAACGCGTCACGCATAGCGGGCGAAGCAGCCAGGCCGTGAGCCGTTTCAAGCTTTGGGCCGATGTAATTGAGATTGCAATTTAATGCTTTAAAACCTTCGATTGCATCAATGCGCCTCAGTCTAATTGCCTGAAACAAGGGCGTACTTCCCTCACGGTCTTGTCTTTCAAGATCGATCTGGTGATCGCTTATGGTTTGGTCAAATAGTCGCTTCTCCGTGTCCGACATGGTTTTTCTGGCGGCGATCAAAGCGATGAGCGTCAAATTGTTCGCGAGTACAGCGGCTTGCTCCTGTATTGGCAATTTTTTGAAAATAAGCCAGGCAGCGGTGTCGTGTTGATTGCGGCAAGCCGTAGTTAAAAACCCGGTCAGGACTGCCTCAACGGACGGGCTGATACTCAGTTGCGCTAAGCGAGCGCCAAGCGCTGCAATGCACTCATCGTTGAGCAGCGCTTGATGCGGACAGCGGACTAAAAATTGCAACAAATTCAGGCAGGATTCGGCAGAGGGAAATTGCCGCAGGTGATTTAACAGCGCTGCGTTGAACGCAATTTGTGCTGTGCGCGCACTTGTCGAAGGCGTTTCTTCTGGCGGTGGGATGAACGCCCCACCAGCCTGCAGTATTTGCGTGGACGCAAGCCAGGCATCACGCAAAGCGCGTAGGGCAAGCATTTGATCCAGCTGCAGCGCTTTGCATGGCAAGAACGCTTGACACAAAGAATGCGTCTCCTCCGGGCTGGGCTTGTTTTCAGCCAGAACGCTCCTATTGTCAGAAAAATTTAGCGCAAACAGGCGCTGCAAATGTGCCTCAACGGCTGCGTAATCGAGCCCATTCAAAGGCGGCAATTCGGATCGTGCAGACGAATTTTGCGTTAGCTCAAACGCAGCTTCCAGATGCTGCTGTAAGGGCTGCAAAGCTTGATCATCGATAAAGCTTTGCCTATAACGCAAAAAAACGTCGACGATCTGGTGCGGCAACTCTGGCCGACCTGATGCTTGCGCAATGGCTTGCAGCACTTGTTGTAAGCGCGTCACTGCCGGCTGCTCTTGCTCTGTCAGGCGTGCATTCGCCGCGCAGCATGTGTCATCGGCCTGAATGTGTGTGGCCGTTAAATCAAGCGGCTCTTGAATTGCGCTATGCGCAGCGTGCCTCTGTGCGCTGCCGCCCAAATTGGGCTGCGCGCTTATAAAATTTCCCATTCTTTTATTCCTTGCTTTTATTGATGCCTTAACAATGTTTTATCGCTTGCCAGGCAAGGGGTTCATCGCGTCGATTACAGGCAATGTCGGTGCGCAACCAAATAAAAAAGCTTAGTTCTTAAGGGCTATACAAGCTTAGTAACCGATGCTTCCGCCAAGTTCCTTAAGGCGGAAATAAAATCTGCCGCTTGATTTTGGGCAAAGCTGCCTTGTCTTGCGCACCGCTGAGGTACCATGCGCGCCATGCTTGTCCTTGGAATCGAATCTTCGTGCGACGAAACCGGTGTCGCGCTTTACCGTAGCCGCAGCGAATCAGAAGACGGCGCGCTGTTGGCGCACGCGTTGCATTCGCAAATTGCGCTGCATCAGGAATACGGCGGAGTTGTTCCTGAGTTAGCCTCACGCGATCATATTCGCCGCGTGACGCCTTTGCTTGATCAGGTCTTGGCCGAGAGTGGGCAGTCGCTGACTGCGCTGGATGCCGTCGCTTACACGCAAGGGCCGGGTCTGGCCGGCGCATTACTCGTGGGCGCCGCCTTTGCCGAGGCCTTGGCCTGCTCCCTGGGAATTCCCAGCTTGCCTGTGCATCATCTCGAAGGGCATTTGCTGTCGCCGCTGTTATCGCAAAATCCACCGCAATTTCCCTTCGTCGCACTGCTGGTTTCGGGCGGCCATAGCCAGTTGATGTGGGTGCGTGCAGTCGGCCAATACGAATGCCTGGGCGAGACCCTAGACGATGCGGCAGGCGAGGCTTTTGATAAAACGGCCAAGCTGCTCGGCTTGCCCTACCCCGGCGGACCGGCGTTGGAGCAGCTGGCGGCGCGTGGACGCGCTGATCAATTTAGTTTTCCGCGACCGATGCTGCATTCGGGCAATTTTGAGTTCAGCTTCAGCGGTTTAAAAACAGCCGTGTTAACCCAGGTCAACGCCTTGTCCCCCTTGTCTGAACAACAACGAGCCGATATTGCGCGCGCTTTTCAAGAGGCAATCATCGAGGTCTTGGTGAGCAAATCGCTACGCGCAGCGAAAGCCTGTGGCATGAAGCAACTCGTCGTTGCCGGTGGGGTTGGGGCGAATCGTGCTTTGCGTCAGCAAATGGACGCCCAAGCAAAAAAAGCGGGGCTAACCGTGTTTTATCCTGAGATGACGTTTTGCACCGATAACGGCGCAATGATCGCGTTGGCGGGCGCCTTGCGTTTAGCGGCGGGCGCCGTCGGCCAGCGCGGTGGGGCTTTTGCGGTGCGTCCGCGCTGGCCTTTGGCTGATCTGATGTCGTCTGTAGCGACTTGATCGCGTTTTTGTCTGAAGCTTGAACCCAGAATTAAGAAAACGAATCCGCTTTTTGTCTCAGCCTTTGCCGATTTTGCTTTCGCTGCCTGCGCGCAGTTGGCGGATGTTTTTTTGATGCTTGGCGATTAAGGCACAGGCCAGAAGGCCCACCGTGAGCAGCGTCGCGCTGGGCAGACCCAAAGCCAGCGCATAAAAAGGCGAGGCCAGAGCGGCCAGGAGCGCGGCTAAAGACGAGTAACGAAAAACCACAGCTGCCAGCAACCAAGTCGCTAGCGTCGCTAAACCAAGCCAAAGATTGAGCGCCAAGAGAATGCCCGCCGCCGTGGCGACGCCTTTGCCGCCTTTAAAACGTAAAAACACCGAGCACAAATGTCCGGCAAAAACAGCGCAGGCGATGCAGCCTAGGCTGAGCCCAGACCAGCCGTACTGTTGCGCCAAAAAAACGGCTAACCAGCCTTTGCTGGCGTCACCGAGCAAGGCGAGCAGCGCCGCTATTTTGTTGCCGCTACGCAAGACGTTGGTGGCGCCGGGATTGTGCGAACCATAGCTACGTGGATCGGCCAGCCCAAACAGGCGGCTAGCGACGACGGCGAAAGAGACCGAGCCAAGCAAATAAGCGGCGGCGCAGGCAAGCAATAGACTGACTTGCGGACTGACTTGCAGGCTTAATACAGAAGTTAATTCAGAGGGCATGACGTGGCTCAAGGGTGGGGAATCGGCGCCTCGGAGAATTTCCTGAGGCTGAGCCTTCGCTCGGGTTAAAATGCTGCGCTGCCAGAGACGCAACTAAGGCGTCACCAAGACGCAGCTAAGCTGCAGCCAAGACGAAACTAAGACGCAACTAAGCCTTTGGTTAGGCAAGCTTTTAACCAGGTCGGCGCGGCATTGTAACCGAGCGCACGCAAGGCGACAGCAACAGAGCAAAAACACAGCAAAAACAGCCCATCGCAGACAGACAATTCGGAACCGCATGGACATCATTTTTATCGACGATTTACGTCTCAGCACCACGATTGGCATTTATCCGCGCGAGCAGGCGTTGCCGCAAATGATCGACCTTTCGCTGCAGATAGGCTGCTCGACCGAGCGCGCAGGGCGTAGCGACGAGATTGGCGACACGATTGATTACGCGGTCGTCGTCGCACAGCTGCGCGCCGATTTGGCGAGTCGTCAGTTCGGCTTAATTGAAAAACTAGCGGAGCACATTGCGCAGCTGATTCTGCAAGACTTCAAAGCCAGCTGGGTACGTGTTTCCTTGGCCAAACTCGGCATGATGCGCGGCGTTCGCCGCGTCGGCGTGATCATCGAACGTAGCGCTGGTTCGGTGTGAATTCGGCGTGAACTCGGCCTAAGTTCGGCCTGAGCTCAGCCTAATTCAGCATGCATCCGTGTCGAACCCAGAGGGCACAGACGCTTGCCTTGCTTCTGTGCAGCCTTTCATTCAGCGCAGCTCAGTTCTAAATTTACTCACGGCTAGGACAGCAGGATGAAATACCGATTGCGTGTGTTCTCGCGGCAAAACAAAGGGTGTGCAGAGGGTGCGGAGTGCGAAAAGCGCACCTTGGCGCGCTATCTCAGCGCCGGCTTAGCCTTATGCACCACGCTCTGTTTGCTCGCTTGCGACAACACAGTCCCTAGCGCAGCCCCAGCGAGCACAGTCTTGACGCAGCGTGTGCGGGCGGCGGACGCAGCGCTAGCAGAACAAAACATGCGCTACGCCGGGGAGGTGCGTGCACGCCATGAAATACCGCTGAGCTTTCGCCTGGCCGGAAAAATTGCCGAACGCCACGTTGACCTAGGCAGCGTGGTCAAATCGGGTCAGCTGTTGGCCAGACTTGACGCGCAAGACAGCCAGCTGACGCTGAGCGCAGCGCAAGCTGAATGGCAGTTAGCGCAGACGGAGCTGGCACGTTATCAAACGCTACGGACGCAAAATTTCGTCAGCCAAGCCGCCTTAGACCTGAAACAAGCCGCGCTCACCTCAGCGCAAGCGCGCCGGCAGTTGGCACAAAATCAAGCAGGCTACAGCGAGCTCAGAGCAGAGCACAGCGGCGTCATCGCCCAGGTGCATGCCGAGCCGGGTCAGGTCGTGAGTGCAGGGCAAGCCGTCTTTCTCTTGGCGCGCCCAGATCAACTCGAGGTAGCGATTGCGCTGCCAGAACAGGCGCTTGCCGCAGTACATCTAGGGCAGCGTGCAGAAATACGCCTGTGGGCGAATGCGCAAGCGCGTTACGAGGGGGTGCTGCGCGAGCTGTCGCCGCTTGCCGATCCACGCACGCGCACCTACGCCGCGCGCGTGACGATTGAACAAGCGGATGCGCGTATTGCTCTGGGCATGAGTGCCCAAGTTCTGTTCTTGCCCGACGCGCAAAAACCCAGCGAGACGCCTGGGACAGCCAGCCTGGATGCGCCTTTAAGTGTGCCTTCAAGCGCCCCCATAGGCGTCCCCCTAAGCGCCCTGTTTCAGAAAGAAGGTCAGCCTGCGCTATGGGTTGTCAACGCCGATCAAACGCTGGCTTTACGACCCGTTAGCGTGCGCTCTTACGGCAATACACAAGCCATACTCGACGCGCCAAGGCACACGCAAGCGGGCGCCAAACAAGGGGTCAGCCAGGGTGAACGGATTGTCATTGCCGGCGTGCATCAACTCACCCAGGGCGCAAAAATAATCCCACGCGAACAAGCCTCGCCATGAACGCAGCGGCACTGCCCAATTTGTCCGAATGGGCGCTACGTCACCGCGCGATGGTGGCGTATTTGATCGTCGTCTTGCTTCTGGCTGGGGTCTTCTCTTACTTCAAACTCGGTCGCGCTGAAGACCCGAATTTCACCTTCAAAGCGATGGTGGTACGCACCTTGTGGCCGGGCGCGACGGCGCGCGAAGTCGAATTGCAAGTCAGCGAGCGCATCGAAAAAAAGCTACAAGAAACGCCTTGGGCCGATGTCATTCGCTCTAACTCCAAAGCAGGCGAGTCCCTGGTGTTTATCACGCTCAAGGACTACACACCGAAGAATCAGGTGGCGAACGCTTGGTACCAGGCGCGCAAAAAATTAAGCGACATCGAAACCACTTTGCCCGCAGGCGTCAAAGGCCCGTTTATTAACGATGAGTTTGGCGACACCTTCAGCAATATCTTCGCGCTGAGCGGAGATGGGGTCGATATGGCGGTTCTGCGCCAAGAAGCAGAACGTATCGCGCGCGAACTACGCCAAGTCGCGCAGGTTAAAAAAACTGAGTTGATCGGGGTGCAAGAAGAGAAAATTTATATCGAGATCGCCCAAGCCAAGCTGGCCAACCTAGGACTCGACCCGCTACTCGTCAGCCAAGCCTTACAAAAACAAAACGCGCTCGGCCCAGCCGGTTATTTTGAGACAGACTCCGACCGCATTCGCCTGCGTGTGAGCGGCGCGCTGAGCAGCTTAGACGACTTGCGCCAGCTCAGTTTGAACGCCAATGGTGTGAGCTTTCGTTTGGGTGATGTCGCCACGCTACGCCGAGGCTTTGCCGAACCGCCGGCGCCGCGCATGCGCGTTCAGGGCAAAGAAGCCATCGGCATTGGCGTCGTCGTTGACCAAGGCAGCGATGTGATCAAAGTCGGCGCGCAATTGCAGCAAGCCGTGCAGCGCCTAGCGCAGAATTTGCCGCGCGGCATCGTGCTGCAAGTCGTTGCCGATCAGCCAGAAATCGTGCGCCAGTCGATTAGCCTCTTTATGTCTTCCCTGCTTGAAGCGGTGCTCATCGTCTTAATCGTTTCTTTCCTCAGCCTGGGCTTGCGCACCGGCGCGGTAGTCGCCTTGTCCATCCCGCTGGTGCTGGCCATCACCTTCGTTTTGATGGCGCTCTGCGGAATCGATCTACAACGCATTTCGCTAGGTGCTTTGATCATTGCCCTCGGCCTCTTGGTCGATGACGCCATGATCGCGGTCGAAATGATGGTGGTCAAAATGGAGCAGGGCTGGGATCGTTTTCGTGCCGCAACCTTTGCCTACAGCTCAACGGCTTTTCCCATGCTGACCGGCACTTTGATCACGGTCGCCGGGTTCACTCCAGTCGGCTTTGCCCGATCCGCCGCCGGCGAATATACCTTCTCGATTTTTGCCGTCGTATCGATCGCCTTGCTTGCCTCTTGGCTCGTCGCCGTAGTGTTCACGCCGTATCTGGGCTACAAAATACTCAATTCAAAAAAGCTGCTAGACAAGGCGCAAAAGCAAGGTGAAGCCTTATATCAAAGCCCGTTTTACGGCACCGTGCGCCGGGTGGTTACCGCCTGCCTCACATACCGCTGGCGCGTTATCGGCATCACGCTGGCGGCGTTCCTGCTCGCCCTACTGGTCTTGGCCACCTGTGTGCAAAAACAGTTCTTTCCGGCCTCCAGTCGCCCCGAACTGCTCGTCGATCTATGGTTAGCGCAAGGTGCCTCGCTACACGCCACCGAAGCGCAGGTGAAGAAACTCGAAGCCCTTTTATTGAACGATCCCGAGCTGAAAAAATCGGTGCGCTATTTCACCAGCTACCTTGGCAACGGCAGCCCACGTTTTTACCTGCCGCTAGACCAACAACTGTTCAACGATAATTTTGCGCAACTGGTGGTGACAACGCCCAACATCGCCGCCCGAGAAGCGCTCAAGCGTCGTTTAGAAGCCTATTTTGCCGACCGTAGCGGCGAGTTCGCGCCAACACATGGGCGCGTATTACGCCTCGAAAACGGGCCACCGGTCGGCTTTCCGGTCCAATTTCGCGTCTCCGGCGAAGACCTCAGCGCCTTACGCCAAACCGCCGAAGCCGTGGCCAGCGTGATGCGGCGCAATCCGCATCTGCAAGACATTAGCTTTGATTGGAACGAGTTGAGCAAAACGATTCAGCTCGAGATCGACCAAGATCGCGCCCAAGCGCTGGGCGTCAGCACACAAAGCATCGCCGAATTGCTTAATGGCATGTTGCAAGGCATGAGCGTGACCTATGTGCGTGCAGGCGATCAGCTGATCGAAGTTTTGATTCGCGCCAGCGGCGACGAGCGCAGCCAAATCGCCGCCCTAGCCGAGCTCAACATACGCACCGCGAGTGGGCGCTCGCTGCCGCTGGCGCAGCTAGTCAAAATTCGCTACACCCTAGAAGAAGGATTGATCGCGCGGCGCAATCGTCTGCCCACGATTACCGTGCGCGCCGACCTGCGCGACGACACGCAAGCCTCGGTCGTATCTGGGCAAATTGATCGTCAGCTCGCCGGTTTACGGCAAAAATTAGCGCCAGGACTGCGCATCGAAACCGGCGGCACAACGGAAGAATCAGCCAAAGGAGAAGCCTCGATTCTGGCCGTAATGCCCTTGATGTTGCTCGCGGTAATCACCCTGCTGATGATTCAACTGCAAAGCATTGGCCGTACCGTACTCGTACTCCTCACGGCGCCGCTGGGCTTGATCGGCGTTGCCTTAGCGCTGCTGATTTTTCAACTACCCTTCGGCTTCGTCGCCAACCTGGGCGTGATCGCGCTATCGGGCATGATCATGCGCAATAGCGTGATTCTCGTCGATCAGATTGAGCAAGATGAAAAAGCCGGGCAAAGCCGCTGGACGGCCATCGTCGAAGCCACCGTGCGCCGCTTCCGCCCGATTGTGCTCACCGCCGCCGCGTCGATTCTGGCCATGATCCCGCTCACGCGCAGCGTCTTCTGGGGGCCTATGGCCGTTGCCATCATGGGCGGCTTGATTGTTGCCACCTTGCTCACCCTGCTCTTCTTGCCCGCGCTCTACGCCGCTTGGTACCGGGTTAAACCCGATACGCCAGCAGCGCAAAACCCAGCGCCGACTCCGTTGATTCCACCAAGCACGCCAAGCCCGCCGACAAATCCCTCGTCGGCGCAGGCTGCTACAATCGACGCCTAGCAAAAAACCCGCCATCGCGCGCACACCCCTTGAACTACCCGCTTTGAACTACCCTGAACTACCCTTTTTGCAGCAGCGACCACCGAAAGGAAACAACATGGATTTTGAACAAGCACGCTTCAATATGATCGAACAACAAATTCGCCCATGGGAGGTGCTCGATCCAGACATCCTGCGTTTACTCGCGCTAAGCAAACGCGAAGAGTTCGTTCCCGAAGCACACAAAAACCTTGCCTTTGCCGACCTCTGCATCCCCCTAGGCGAGCAACAAAGCATGCTCGAACCCAAGCTAGAAGCGCGCCTACTACAAGCCGCCAGCGTCAAAAACAGCGACAACGTCTTAGAAATTGGAACCGGCAGCGGCTATATGGCCGCCCTGTTGGCGACCCAAGCCGCCTATGTAGACACAATCGAAATCAGCCCCGCCTTAGCCGAACGCGCCAAGCAAAACCTACAACGCGCTGGCGTTGCCAACGTCACGGTGCACATCGCCGACGGCCTACTCGGCTGCCCAGAGCAAGCGCCCTACGACGTGATCATGCTCTCCGGCTCGCTGCCAACGATCCCCGATAGCCTGCTCAAACAACTCAAAATAGGCGGACGTTTGGTCGCCGTGGTCGGCCAATCTCCGGTGATGACGGCGCAACTAATCGTCCGCGTCGAAGAAGACGCGTTCAACAAAATCAAGCTGTTTGAAACCCAAGTTCCCGTGCTAAGCAACGCAGTCCAACCAGCCCGTTTCGTTTTTTAAAAGGCGCCACCATGCAACAAATTTCAGCCCAACAATTAGCCGCATGGCTAGCAGAAGAAACCGATTCAGATCAGGCAAAACCACGTCTACTCGACGTTCGTGAAGACTGGGAATACGCCCTATGCCACCTAGACGGCGCACAAGCCATACCCATGGGCAGCGTCCCCAGTCGGCTCCAAGAGCTAGTCCCAACAGAACCCATCGTCGTCATCTGCCACCACGGAATGCGCAGCATGCAAGTCGCACTCTTCCTGGAACAGCAAGGATTTAACTCGGTGTTCAATCTAACCGGCGGCGTACATGCTTGGGCGCAGGAAATAGATTCCAGCATGGCGCAGTACTGAGCTAGCGGGGCGGGGCTTACGCTTGGTGTTTAAGTTAGGCGCACACACGAGAGCATGGCCGGGTAATGGCTGAATCTAGTGAAGGGGGATTCGTAGTGGCTTTACCGTCGCCCTTAACGGCATGACCGTTTCAGACGGCGATTCATCCGCTGTACACCGCACCCTACGTTATTTGGCTGGCCAACTATGTTTGTAATTGAAGATGAAAGCCACGCAGAGTGGTGCGCTGAATTCCCCTCTTTTTATGCAGCGTTATCTGAACTTCAACGCAGAAGCCATATCCCTTGGCATTCAGAACCCAATGTTTGCCCGTGCATGAGTTGGAGAACCTGTGGCCGTGAATACAACATTCTTGAGTTTGATCAGGGGTCGGAGCGCGAAATATCTCGCGTGCCTGTTTTATCAGTTTCTTCAAAAGGCGTAGCTTGGAAAAATGGATTTAGTCCTGAAGAAACAAACGCATATCTATCGGCTAACCGACCTGCGCGGACCTTAGAAGGCATCGGCTAATGACCTGCTCAAATTGCGATCAATTTAATACCGAAGTTCAAATTCAATCCCCCGACCAACTGGCTCGCTTGGGAGCGAAGATACGCGCCGCTGTCTCTGCAAGCATCCTCAAATACAACAGCTTTGAGTCTGATCGAGAGCTCATCGGGCAGCCATCGTTTATGGCGTTGGAGTTTGCCGGCTCGTTGCCGCACACCATGCGCTACCACTTCCACTGCCCCACTTGCGGCAACTGCTACGGCCTGTTCCTTGAGACATATCACGGCAGCGGCGGCAGATGGTCGTTGCTGGGCAATTTGCCGTCTAACATTGCGGTCGAGAAGGACGCTTAGAAAAAGGAGAAAAAGGGGACGCTACCCTTTTTGTGCTAGCCTTCTGTAATGCCCAGACTATCCCGCACAG
>JAZKFR010000183.1:0-7242 GCA_040386295.1 Pseudomonadota bacterium
CACCATCCAAGCTGCACAGACTGACGCCAACGGCATCAGCATCGCCAGCAACAGCTTGAGTCTCAACGGCGGCACCTTGGCCGATGCAGGCGGCACTGCCGCAACGATCACGCACAGCGCCGTCGCTGATAACGCCAGCTACCTGGTCGACACCACGGCACCAACCGTCAGCAGCGTTGCCATCAGCGGTGCAACCGGTGCCAGCAACAGCACCCTCAACGCAGGCGATGTCGTCACGGTTACCGTCAATATGAGCGAAGCAACGACGGTTACGGGGACGCCTCAGTTAGCCCTCAACGTCGGCGGCAGCACCGTTCAAGCCAACTACGCCGCCGGTTCAGGCACGAGCGCACTGACCTTCACTTACACCATTCAAGCCGCTCAAACCGACGCCAACGGCATCAGCGTCGATGCCAACAGTCTGAGCCTCAACGGCGGCACCCTCGCCGACGCAGGTGGCAATACCGCAACGATCACACACAGCGCAGTCGCTGACAACGCCAGCTACCTGGTCGACACCACCGCGCCAACCGTCGTCATTACGAGCAACGACAGTGCCCTCACCAACGGCGAAAGCGCAACCCTCACCTTCACCCTGAGCGAAGCCTCAAGCAACTTCGCCGTCGGCGACATCAGCGTCAGCGGCGGCAGCTTGAGCGCTTTCACCGCCGTCAGCGGCACCGTCTACACCGCCGTCTTCACCCCCACCGTCAATACCCTGGCCACCGCCACGGTCAACGTCAGTGGCTCAGTCTTTAGCGATGCCGGAGCTAACAACAACACCGCCGCGAGCCAACTGAGCTTGAGCGTCGACACCATCAGTAGCATCAATCTCTCAAACATCGCGAACGGGACCGGCGGCTTCGTCATCAATGGGCAATCTGCAGGAGATGCCTCAGGCTTTAGCGTTTCCGGCGCTGGCGACGTCAATGGCGATGGCTTGCTCGACCTCATCGTCGGCGCACCTAGTGCTGACCCCGCAGCAGGCAACGCTGCTGGCCGCACCTATATCGTCTTTGGCCAAACCGGCAACACAGCCATCAACTTAAGCAATGTGGCCAATGGCACCGGTGGCTTTGTCTTTAATGGCCAAGGCTCTTGCGATCAGCTCGGCTTCTCGGTCAGCTCGCTCGGCGACGTCAATGGTGACGGGCTCGACGATGTGATCGTCGGCGCACGTTATGCTGACCCGAGCGGCGGCAGTGATGCCGGACGCAGCTACGTCGTCTTCGGCAAAACCGGTGGCACAGCGATCGATATGTCGGCGATTGCCGCCGGAACCGGGGGCTTCGTCATCAACGGCCAATGTCTCGGCGATCAAAGTGGCATTTCCATCACCAGCGCAGGCGATGTTAACGGCGATGGCCTGGTTGACCTGCTGGTCGGCGCCTTGAAAAGCGACGCCGCGAGTGGTAGCGATTCTGGTCGTAGCTACGTCGTCTTCGGCAAAACGGACACCACTGCGGTTGAACTGAGCGCCATCGATGCTGCCACTGGTGGTTTCGTCATCAATGGTCAATGCGCAAGTGACGAGAGCGGCTACCGCGTGACGGGCGTTGGCGACGTTAATGGCGATGGCTACGCCGATTTGCTCGTTGGTGCGCGTCTTGCAGACACCTCAGGCACTAACGACGCAGGACGCGCCTACTTAGTCTTCGGCAACAGCGGCGGCGCAGATGTCAATCTCAGCACTGTCGCGGCAGGCACCGGCGGCTTTGTCGTCAATGGTCAGTGCGCAGGCGATTCCTTTGGCGCGAGCGTCAGCAACGCTGGCGATGTCAATGGCGATGGGCTGGCTGATCTGATCATCGGCGCCTACAAGAGCACCTTTATTACAGGGGGGGGTGGCCGTACAGGACGCACCTATGTCGTCTTTGGTCAAACCGCCGGCACAGCCATCAACGCCAGTGCCATTGCGGCAGGCACCGGCGGCTTTGTCATCAACGGGCAATGCGTACTCGATTACAGCGGAGAAAAAGTCAGCAGCATCGGCGACATCAACGGCGATGGCTTAAGCGATTTACTCGTCAGCGCTTCTTGGAGCGATCCCGCAGGCGGCAGCCGCGCCGGCCGCAGCTACATCGTCTTTGGCAAAAACACCGGCACAGCCGTCAACCTAAGTGATGTGACCAGCGGCACCGGCGGATTCGTTATTAACGGCGTGACTTCTTACGACTACAGCGCTGGCGGTTCGGTGAGCACAGGCGATGTTAACGGCGACGGACTGGTAGACATCATCATCGGCTCGAAAGGCGGCGACCCCACCGCCGGCAGTGCCGCTGGCCGCAGCTACGTTATTTTTGGCGCTAGCGACGGTGCCTTCAAACAAAACACCATCGACCAGATGGGCAGCAGCGGCAACGACACCTTAACCGGCACCAGTAGCGCTGAAACCATCATCGGCGGCGCCGGCAACGACAGCATCAGCGGCAACGGCGGCGCCGACGTGCTCTACGGCGGCGCCGGGGACGACGTGTTTTATCTCAGCTCGACCAACCTCACCGCGCTGGCCGCCAACTTTGGCAGTGGCGGCAATACCAGTCAGCTGGCGCGCGTCGATGGTGGCACGGGGATCGATACGATTGCCTTGCAAGGCTCCGGCCTGACCCTGGATCTGACCAGCATCTCGAATCAAGGCGCCATGGCAGAAGGCACTACCTCACGCCTAGAATCGATTGAAAAAATAGACCTCACCGGCTCGGGCAACAACACGCTGAGCCTCAGTCTGAAAGACGTCACCGACCTTGCCAGCTTCAACAGCTTTAACAACGCCAATGGCTGGTCTGACGGCACCTACAACCTGGCAGCCGGCGGCGCCAACGGCGCTAACCCAGAGCAGAAACATCAATTGGTCGTCGATGGCGACGCGGGCGATGTCGTCACCTCCAGCGGCTGGGGCGCCTCGGTCGGCAACGTCACCAATGCCGGCGTTACCTACGATGTCTATAACCAAGGCACCTCACAGCTGCTAATCAATCACCTGCTGACGCAGAACGTGACTTAAGCCTTTGTTTGATCAAGACTTGCTCAAAGCAAAAGCGAGCAAAAGCGCGTTTTTGTCGCGGCGCTTTTGCCTGGTTTGTGGCTTACTTTTTTGGCGCCGTTTCGAGCCCGAAGCCCGAAACACAAGTCACTGCCACCCCAGTCACTGCCACCCCAAACAAACTCAATGCGCACGGCTAAAAACCGCTTTATCGGCACCCCTAGCACGAGCTTTTAAGCAGCCTCTCAAGCAGCCGCAAAATTCGCTTGATGCAGCGCTGTATGCACGAACAGGGGGTCGTTTATTCTTCGGGGGTAGGACGTTTTTTGTGCGGTGCACCGCCCACGCTACCGCCACGAGTTTGAACAGCTTCTCCCGTCTCCGCTACGGTGCTGGAGAACACAAAAAATTCACCATCCTTGAACGCAGAAGGATCGAAAAAATCCTGCATTGAAGCAGGCACAAACGCCTTTGACGCAGCATCAGAAAATCCAGACGGCGCGACGCCGACAGGCAAACTCATAGTATCGGCATATTCTGCAACGGGCGGAACGTCCACGTTAGTTGACCACGTCGTCGTCAATTGCGTACTTGCAGCGTCTTCAGTGTCTTGGAATTTCACTATCAATGTGCCGCCCGTGTACCTGCCGCGCGCGTCCCTGCCGTGCTGAACTGCATCCCTATTGTGGCTTTCTAAGCTGAGCTGCTGCGCTATCTCAGCAACCGTTGCTTTAATGCTGTCCTTTTTATCCTCGGGCAGCTGCGCGAAGTTGAAATTGCTCAAACGAAAAGTAATCTCATTCAGCCAGCTAATGCTCCCTTTCCCGTTAAGCACAATCTGACATAGTTGCCTGAGTAGGGTAATGATTTGCGTTGTGACTGAGCCTTCTTCTGTGTAGGGCTCTTGTTGCAGCAAATGTACGGAAAGCATTGGACTGCGCAATGTTGTGCTCCGACCCGGTTGCGGCCAACGTAGTATTTTGTTGGTATCCGCTCTTTTTTTGAGTTGCTCCCCAGGGAGAAAAAAGGGGAAACATTTCGCCCTGATTTCGATTTCGCCCCGAGCTTCGAGCGTGAATTGGGTATGTAAGCTAAGCACGCTGAAGAATCGGCTCAAAGGGTTCTGCGTAGGGCTATGTTCTTCAAGATAAACGGCATCTGGCAGCACGATACTGAGGCGCTTTAATTTGATGTGTTCCTGCTCGCGGCGCGTTGTTAGGCTCGTTCCACCGCACCATGCGCTGCCTTCTCCCTTTGTTATCGGATTCAGATCTACTTCTAGTGTTTGCGTTTCGCTGGTGTATTGCGCTGCGCTGACCATATTGATGCTGATGGCATTAGACGGAGCAACATCGCTTCTCCGGTAGGTTAACGCAAACAGAGAGCGCACATCGCTACTGGGACAATCAGGCGCTTCGGGCGTCTGCGCTACCGTCGGAAAATCTCCGTGAGCGCTTGCCAAGCTGCCTGAAGCGCTGGCGATGCCTGGAAAACAGCGGTTATTACCCGTTCTTTGATCTGAGCCGAATTCATCTGAGCCGAGTCCGATTGCGCCCCGCCCGAGCAGACCCGTATCCCCTGGAACGACATCGATTACGCCAGCTGCGCTCTGCATTCCGTTCATAGTCGCTAAGGGAGTGTTGCTCGTAACACCTCGCTGGTGGCTCGGAAAAAGCGTGCCATCGCCCCCGTGTGCTACGCCCTGGAGGAGCGCACCCCGTTCGCCCTCAACTTGGCTTTGCCCCGCCGCCATATTCTGCAGCCCAGTTAGCCCTGATCTCCCGCTGCACCACATATTTCACTCCTAAGACATTGATTATAATAATTTATTCCCTGTGTTTCGCAAAGAAGTTGCTACGCACAAATGCCAGAGCGCCGCTTGCCGCTGCACCCAGATGTTGAGTTGTCGCCTACGTCGGCCATAAAAAAACCTGATCGCTTAGCCTTGATCATGGCGCTCATGGTGCACTCTGAACGGCAACACGAACGGGGGTTCGGCACGGGCTGCCGCGTCGAAATGCTGCGTGTTTATGCCTAAGATTTCTGACGTTTCGCTGACTGCTGATTGCCGTCATCGTTGTCCTTGTCGCGCTCGTCGGGATAGACGAACACATCGCCTGCGAACGCCTTAGGGTTAAGAAAGTTGAGCACTGGCAGGTCAGAAGAGTGGTTTATTGGCTGAATTTCTTCAGCGTCGTGAGGATCTGGCAGAACATCTGGGCTCGATGAAAGCAGACGCGCGCGCGCGACACCATCGTGCGTTTCCGCCCAATCTGCTGGCAAGCTACTCTCAGGCGCTGGGTGTGGCGCACTGTCTGCCGACTCAAGCTCTTCGACACTCTGATACTCATTTTGCGCAGAATCGGTTGGCAGAGGATTTGCCGCTAAGTGAGTGCGAATTTCAACCGCTATAAAATCCCCTAATTCTCTTTGACTCGACCAGTGAGTCCTAAAAATTTGTGTTTCGGCGCTACCTGTTTCTGCAAAACTGACTTCCAATGTGCCGCCAATCTGCGTACCTAGCAGGGAATGCGCTTTCCCTTTTTCTCTTAATTGCCCAACCCTTTCGCCGAGTTCCCACGCTATATCTCTAATCGTTTGCACAAGCGCGGATCGTTCACCTGCTGTAAGTTGTGTGAAATTAAAGTTGCTAAAATGAAACTTAATTTGGCTCAGGTAAGTGGCATATTCTTTGGCGTTGAGCGTGATCTCGTTCAGCGTTTCGAGTAAAGCAACGAGTTGCTGTTTTATTGCAGTGTTTTCGCTGTAAGGGCTCAATTGATGCAAGCGTATACAGAGATAGGGGGTGGAGAGGACGCCTCTTGCCTGTGGCCAATTCAATATCCGGCCTCTTGGTTTTGGTTTGCCACGATTAGGGTTACTGATCTCAACAGGAAAAGTTGCAGCTGTAATATTGACCTCGGCATTTTCGTTTATCTGGAAGCGCCCGTCCGAACCAATAATGTTGAAAAATCGGCCTAGTGGATTTTTAGTGAAACAGTGTTGCTGAAGGCTGATTTTATTAGGCTTGGGCACTACGATATGAATCGTTCGCAATGGCGTGGCTTGCTCCATGTTTTTGAGATTTGTCCCCGACTGCCATATGCACTTAGTGCCATTCTGTACGCTCTGTAGTACCACACGCAGCGCCTGCTCGTTAGGATCATACAAAGCGCTATCTGTTACAAGGATGCTCTTTCCTCCATGAAAGACTTCAAACACCGACGCAATATCTTGAACCTGCTTATCTTGAATCTGCTCGTTCGGCATCCGCGCCATCATGTGCCAGCCGATTGCCTGCCAGTCAAAAAACGTCTGCCCGCTTTGCGCTAGCGGAGCATTCGCCGCCCCGGGAAAGGAAAACCCCGTTGCCGCGAATGCTCCTCTGTACCCCAACTTAGGCACAACTTCGGCATGCGCTTGATCAGTAGCTCGATTTTTTCTAGGCGCACCTCCCGCTAATGCGCTTGCTTGATCTGCCGCATACGCGCTTGCTGGCACGAGAAATAGTGAATCCCCGCCCAGCCTAATGGCCTTAAGGCGCGAATTTTCTTGAACCCTTGCTTGAACAGAATCGTTTTGCGCAGCGCTGCTTGTTGCCACGGGTAGGGGCTTAGGCCACATTGTTCTCTCCTAAAAAAATGAGTTATCCCGCTTGCTTAGCACAGCTCGAGTCAAAAACTCGTTGCCAACAACACTAGCCATACTGCCGGTTATGCTTGTTTCAATGAACGAAAGCGGCTGGTGTTTTCGCTTATACGGGGCTTGTCGCGGAATGGCCTAGTCGGTGAATCGATGACTCGGTGAATCAGGCCTCTAAAAATAATTAGTGGCGAACTGAATGAAAAAGTTCCATTAAGGCGGCAATCTGCAACAGATTAAGTTCTTGCAAAATCGAAAATTGATCGAATAGAGCGTCAGCGGCATTGGCCAAACTGAGCCTTGACAAACGAATAGGTGTGATTGAAAGCGGAAGACGTTGCGACGGAAGACGTTGCAACGGAAGATGTTGCAATATTTGCACCGAGAAAATGGAGCGCAAAGGAGTGCATTGAAAAATCCTCAACCTGTTCAGTGACTCAATCCATTAACAGACATGTCACCGAACACATTGTGGAAGTTTGGCAGGGGCAGCCCAGGCGGCACACCGAGCATGCCCACCTCAAGCACCTCAAGGGTAAGGGGTAAGTTTTCGATCAGTTTTAAAAGACCTCTGCACAACCGTAGCGCGCCACAAAGACAAGCCTGAAGACCGGCTT
>JAZKFR010000184.1:0-2565 GCA_040386295.1 Pseudomonadota bacterium
AAAATCGTTGCAAGCTGGGTGGCACATGAACTGCGCTCGCGTTTCAATATCGGTCTCGCTTTCAGCCAGTACGCTCAATACGCCTACGTCGCCGTTACATTGCGTCATTAACGCTTTTCGCTCGGTGGGATCGCTCGCAGTTTTGCCAGCGCCCTAAGCGGATTTCTACTGTGAAAAGCTTCGTCTGTCGTTTGCAAAGGGTATTTACAGACGCGGGAGGCAACTTCCAATATGTGTGAACGTTTTTCCGGATCTGTGGTGTGTAGTGCAAGTTCTGTCGTCACCTCGTTGCATAAAAACCGATCTTCGCGAGAGAAATGTTTAGTAAAAATCGCATCGTTTAACGCAGCTTTTGCTTCAGCCGATTCCAGCTTAACTTGAAGCAAGGTCAGTAGAGTTGCTCTATCACAATTCGGATGCCGAATAATTGCCTGAAGATTCTTGATGTTTTTAAAGCCCGCAATTATCTGAAGGAACTCGCTCGGCGTATCGGGGCTGTCTAAAAATGGTTGGCGCGCCGCAGCGGTGCGAAGTCGTTGTTGGACGCTTTGATGAACTGATGCGGTGGGCTGGTTGAAAGCTTCATCGCGCTCATCGTGGTAGCGACGATTGGTGTTGTAATGACCCATAATTGCGACCAGCTCTGCGGCACTAGCCGTCTTGTTTCTGGCCAACCGTTTGAGTATAGCCGGGCGGGTAAGTGAGTCATCTACAAGAGCCCAGCGTTGTATCGCAGGTAAGACATTGAATTGCTCGCGTCCTTCCTGGTCGCTCGTGCTAATTAATTCATAGCGTTCGGGCACCGTTGCTGCACTAATTTCTTCATAATCTGCAATCAGCTGCAAAGCTTTAGTATGTCCCTGCATCTCTAACTGTGGCGGCAGGTCTTCTGGTTTTTCGTTCAGCGCATTGCTTAGTTTGCTCAGTTTGTACTTTAGCGCATCGCGTTGCTCGCTCAGTTTCTTCTTCAACGCATCGCGTTGCTGGCCGTTATGCAGCGACTGTAGACCCGCCGTCGCGCTTCGTGTAAAAGGGTCAACACCGTCGCGCGTTACGCGTACCACCTGATGAAGAGCAGGGTCTTTTAAGGCACTGGCGAGTAAAGGGTTGAGCGTGTTATCGGCAAGCAGCGGCTCGCCTTCGCGGCCCTTTCCATCCGCGCTGTGTGCAGTCATTCGCAAATGCTCAAGCGTTACGAGATCAAGATGATGTGCGACGGCGCCGCGCAAATCGGCATTCAGGCTTGTAAAGGGAAATCCTGATCTGTTTTTCATGACTGAGCACCTTTGTTCTAAAGTTTTGAAACGCTGCTTAGCAACCGCAATCAGTGCAAAAAATGATCTGCGATGGCAGTACGATCTGCAAAATTAGATCGTGGGAAATGACAATGGATTATATAGCTCGGCAATCTGCAATATTTCAATATTAACAATCTTCTCGCCGCCATTTGTCGCACGTTCAATATAAGGCCTCGAAAGTCGAAGAAAAAAATTCATCCACTGATTTGCGCGGGCATTGCATTTCAGGTTTTCTTTGATAGACGTACCGGGCCTTGTAAAAAACGTTCTATTGCTCAAGCCGCTCGATTTTTTTTTGTACAAGAAGTCGATTTTGATCAGACATAAGCTGGGGATAGACAGCTCGCAATGACAAGCTGTCGACATTCGGGTGGATAAAAACAGCCCGAATCTCTTCCTTATGAAGCAGGCATTTTACGAGCCGTTGCAAAATTCGGGTGCTCGTATTGGCATGGCTGGCAATTGCCAACCGTATTCTCGGATGCGGTGACCGTGTAGCAAGTGTGAATAACGCCTCTTCCGGCGTATTCGGATTATTGGCAATCGCTAGTCGCTCAAGAAAATTTTTTGAATCTTTGGCTCTGCTTGAAAGTAGGTGCTTTTTCGTCAAAGGATTTTCTGCTTCGGCTAAGCGGCTTATCATCCCTTCCGTCGTCAAACTGTCCAGATAAGCAATGGTCGACTTCAGGCCTGCTTTAGAATGCCGCCTCAGAATTTCCCTCTCGTCGGCATCCGTTGATGTTTTGGCTAGTTCTAACACAGCGTAGGTATTGGTTTTTTCGTGCGCCAATATGTCGGCACGGTGAGTTGGTGTCAGGGCAGATCCTGCCAGTGCAGTGATGGATTCCGATGTGACGTCATCCCTTTCCATAATGGCTATCCGCTCATTATTGCAGACAGCGTTCATGGCAAACAGCCTGGTCAACGGTGGCGAGAGCGCTGGATTACTCAGCGCTTCTAGGCGCAAATTGTGATACGGCAAACAGCGAGAAAATGCACTGAACGTGGAACGCCCAATTTTAGGATGGTCAAGTAGTAGACAATAATCGTCTTCAGATTCGGCGCTATTAGCTAGCTGTGCAAGAATCTGATCGCAACATTTCGGATGGTGCAGCAAACTTTGACGCAGTTGCTGCACGCGTGCATTCATGGCGAGAAAATTCATCACGGCGAGGTCGCCATTACAAGCCTCGAGCAGCGAAGCTTGCTCTTGCGGATCGACGGCGTGCTTCGCAAGTGCTGCCAAAGGGTTGAGTACACAATCGAC
>JAZKFR010000185.1:0-3270 GCA_040386295.1 Pseudomonadota bacterium
CTGCCTCGATGCCTGGCGAATTCTTGCGCGCCCTGCGTGCCTCTTGAATACTTCCGTTCCTGCTGACCAAACTGCGTGCGCCGGCGGCGGTGGCATGTTCGTAGGCTTTCATGGCACTTTTATAATTCCCCAGATGTGCGGCGACGTGCTGGCCTCGACGCGATCGTTCCTTGTTGGCAGTCGCGTTAGCACGTCGGTCAAATAGGTTTGCGGGTTGACGCCACAGGCTTTTGCCGTTGCCAGCAAACTCATGATCGCCGCTGCACGCTCGCGGGAAATTGTCTTTCTTGTCGCTGGATCGGCCCTCGCCTTACTAAGTGCATTTCGTCGTCGCAATTACCACCGCAACAGCATCAATGCATGTTCGCCATAGCCAACCCCTCAGCTATTGCAAATAGAAAAAAGGGTGCCCCCAAGCCAATCAGGGTGGATAAAAGCCAACGCAGCCTACCCGTGACGTAAAGCATAAATACGCCACCGAAGAACGTGACGAACGTAGCTATTGATAAAAGCGCTAAAAACACCCACATACCTAGACCACGCAAGAAATAGTGGGTCCCATTGATCGGAGATTCTGATCCAAGCCGGTACGGCATTCTGGAGCAAGTAGGTACGGAGTTCTGATCGAACTCGGTACAGTTATCCACAGTGATTTTTGGTGTTGAAGTGGGTAACTCTGACGTCTTTGGGCGTCAACACGATGAGTTTTCGGAGATTACCCATGAAGCAGTTGAAAGAATTGGCGCGCCTGAAGTTCAGGCTAGGGCGTTCGTACTCAGAGATCGCGAGCAGCCTTGGCGTGGCGCGTTCTAGTGTGCAGGCAGCGTTGAAGCGGTTTGCGGTTGCTGGCCTTAGTTGGCCGCTGGAAGAGTCTTGGGACGATGCTGCGTTGTACGCAAAGCTTTATCCGAACGTGGTTTCGAGCTCGCCTTTGGTCGAACCGGATTGGGCCGCTGTTGTCAGGCAGTTGTCTGGCAAAGGCATGACGCGACGATTGCTGTGGCGCGAATACGCGGATCAGCATCACGAACTGGCGCTGGGCTACGCGCAATATTGCGCGAAGTTGAATGTGTTTGCTGTCCGGCGTGAGGTGTCGCTGCGGATTCGCCATCAGCCCGGTGCAGCGATGTTTGTGGATTACGCCGGTATGACTGCGATGATCCAAGATCGCTTGACCGGCGAGCGGCGCACGGCGCAGATTTTTGTGGCGGCGCTGGGGTTTTCGCATGCGATTTATTTTGACGCACGTATGAGCCAAGCGATCCCGGATTGGTTGGCGTCGATGAGCGCGTCGGTGCAGTATTTTGGCGGTGTGCCGGCATCGGTGGTGCCGGATAATTTGAAGTCTGCGGTGGTTAGTCCGTCGCGCTATGAGCCGGTGCTTCAGGCCAGTTTTGCCGAATGGGCGGAGCATTACGGCACCGCGATTTTACCAGCACGGGTACGCTCGCCGGATGACAAGGCGAAGGTAGAGAACGCGGTTCGGATCGTTGAGCAACAGGTTCTTGCGCCTCTGCGCACACGCACATTTTTCTCGCTTGGTGAGCTCAATGAAGCGCTCGCGTTGGCGCGCGATCAACTGAACTTGCGGCCCTTTCAAAAACGCAGCGGCAATCGCTTTGAGGCGCTTCTGGAAGAGCGTGCGGCGCTGCAACCTTTGCCGGAAAAAGCCTTTGAATACGGTAGTTGGCGGCGCGCCAAAGTGCAGATTGATTATCATGTGAGCGTCGACAAGTGTTGCTATTCAGTGCCTTATCAGTTCGTACGCCAATCAGTCGATGTGCGCGTCAGTCACAGCATGGTGACGGTATTTTCAAATGGTTTACTAATCGCCTCGCACGTCAAATTGACCCAAGCTGGCCAATTCCACACGACGCCGGAACACATGCCAGAAAAGCATCGCGACTATGTGGACCGTACGGCGGCGGGCTTGCAACGGCGGGCAAAAGTCATTGGCGAGGCGACCTTAAGCGTGATCTTGGCGCAACAAGGTCAAAAGCATCATCCGGAAGCGACTTACCGCAGTTGCTTAGGGATCTTACGATTAGCGCAAGACTATAGCCCGGCACAATTGGAGGCCGCCAGCGCCCAAGGCTTGGCGCTGCGATTGACCAGTTGGCGCGGCATTCACGGGCTGATTAAGGCTGCGCTTAACCCAGCGCCTTTAAAAGCGTCTTCAGAAAAAATGCCTGCCACAGCAAAGACCGAAACAGCGTCAGAACCTACGCTACTCTGGCATGAAAACGTACGCGGCACGCCCTACTACAACGGCGCAGCGGAGGTGCATCATGCTCACTGAACCACTGTATCAAAGCCTCCAGGCGCTGGGCTTACGCGGCATGGCGCGGCAGTTTGCCAGCCAGCAAAAACTATCGAATAACGACCTCAGCTTTGAAGATCGCTTCAGTTTGTTGATTGACGCCGAGCAGTCTGAGCGCATGAATTATCGCTATGCGCAGCGTGTGCGCTGGGCCAAGCTGGGCCAAAGTGCGAGCATGGAAGACATCGATCAACGCACGCCGCGCGGGATTGATAAAGGCTTACTGAGCAAGCTCAATGACCTCAGCTTTATTCGCGACAAACTCAATGTGTTGATCACCGGCCCAACCGGCGTCGGCAAGAGCTATCTGGCATGCGCACTCGGACAAAAGGCCTGCAGAGAAGATCACAGCGTCAAATATTTACGGCTTCCCAGGCTGGTCGAAGAACTCAGCCGTGCTCAAGCATTGCAGAAGAAAAGCCAGCTATTCAAGCACCTCTCGAAGTTCGCGCTGCTGATTATTGATGACTTCGGCTTGGCCCCATTGAGCGATCAAGACAAACGCGACCTGCTGGAAATCATGGAAGATCGCTTCGACAAAAGCGCCACGCTGATCACTTCGCAGCTGCCAACCAAAAACTGGCATGGCTATATTGATGAACCTACACTCGCCGACGCCATTCTGGATCGGCTGGTCCACAACGCCTATGTGATCGAGCTCAAAGGCGAATCCATGCGGAAAAAACGCGCCCAATAGCCCCGGCAAGGCAAGCACAAGCAAACCCACTCCAACACCATCTCAAAATTGTGGATAACTGTACCGGCTTGCGCCAGAATGCCGTACCGGCTTGAATCAGAACGCTGTACCGAATTGATCAGAATCTCCGATCAAGGAAAGAGAGCCCAAGGCGCTCACCAAATTGGGGCTTGATCCGAAGCATTGGAGTGCCAGGGTAAAAGGCATCGGTAACGGTTATTGGCGAGTGGTAGCGGAAGTTGAGGACTTGATT
>JAZKFR010000186.1:0-4692 GCA_040386295.1 Pseudomonadota bacterium
CTAATCGTTGCGCAAGCAGTCTATGTCTATCTGTTTATGGTCGAATTATCGCGCCTGGTCGGAACCATTCTCACGAGCGGGCACATCAACGAAACTGCCGTCATGCTCATCGTATTGGGCTTGATCGATGTCGTCATGATCGCCAACTTACTGATCATGGTGATCATCGGCGGTTACGAAACTTTTGTCTCGCGGCTTGATCTTGAAGACCACCCAGATCAACCTGAATGGCTGTCGCACGTCAATGCAGGCGTGCTTAAAATCAAACTATCCACAGCGATTATCGGTATCTCCTCGATTCATCTGCTCAAAACCTTCATCAACGCCAGCAATATCAGCAACGACACCATCATGTGGGAAGTCATTATTCATATCGTCTTTCTTTTCTCGGCCATGACCATGGTTTGGGTTGACAAAGCCATGACACAAACGCTACTAATCGCCAAAAAACACTAATTCCCCCTCTTGCACACACTGAAAGCAACGGCCATGGCTCATCACAGCACAATCCAACAAGAAGACCTGATTCAAAGCATCGCCGATGCCTTCCAATTCATTAGCTACTATCACCCCCTAGACTACATTCAAGCGCTAGGCGCCGCTTACGAGCGTGAGCAAAGCATTGCGGCTAAAGACGCCATTGCGCAAATTCTCACCAATAGCCGCCTCTGTGCTGAGGGTCGCCGCCCAATCTGTCAAGACACAGGAATTTGTGTTGTTTTTCTTAAAATCGGTATGGATGTCCGTTGGGGCAGCCGCTCTGGCGCCGCAACCCTGTCCATCCAAGAAATGATTAACGAAGGCGTGCGACAGGCCTACCTCAACCCAGACAACAAACTGCGCGCCTCAATTCTGCTCGACCCAGCCGGCGCAAGAAAAAACAGCCAAGACAACACACCCGCCGTCGTGCACTACGAACTAGTGCCTGGTCACCACCTAGAAGTCACCTGTGCAGCCAAAGGCGGAGGCTCAGAAAACAAAGCAAAGTTTGTCATGCTCAACCCATCGGATTCGGTCGTAGATTGGGTGCTCAAAACCGTCCCCACCATGGGCGCAGGCTGGTGCCCACCCGGCATGCTCGGCATCGGCATCGGCGGCACTCCCGAAAAAGCCATGCTGCTCGCCAAAGAATCGCTGATGTCGCCCGTGGATATGCACGACCTCATTGCCCGTGGCGCAAAAAACCGAATCGAAGAATTACGCCTAGAGCTCTACACAAAAGTAAATGCACTCGGTATCGGCGCGCAAGGTCTGGGCGGACTCAGCACCGTGCTTGACGTCAAAATACTCGACTACCCAACACACGCCGCCTCTCTCCCCGTTGCCATGATTCCTAACTGCGCCGCAACGCGCCATGTACACTTTCACCTAGATGGATCTGGGCCAGCACAACTCGTGCCACCCGACCTCAAGGAATGGCCAGATGTGCACTGGACGCCTAATACCGAAAGCGCAACACGGGTCAATCTCGACACGCTGACGCCTAGCGAAGTCGCCGCCTGGAAGCCAGGTCAAACGCTCTTGCTCAACGGCAAAATGCTCACCGGTCGCGATGCCGCGCATAAACGCATCGCAGACATGCTGAGCAAAGGCGAAGCACTGCCCGTCGATTTCAAAAACCGAGTCATTTATTACGTCGGCCCAGTAGACCCTGTACGCGACGAAGCCGTCGGTCCGGCAGGCCCCACCACCGCGACGCGTATGGACAAGTTTACCGAGATGATGCTCGCTCAGACCGGACTCATCTCGATGATTGGCAAAGCCGAACGTGGCCCCATCGCCATCGAAGCGATCAAAAAACATCAATCAGCCTACTTAATGGCGGTTGGCGGTGCCGCCTACCTGGTATCGAAAGCGATTAAAAGCGCCAAGGTCGTCGGTTTCGCCGACTTGGGCATGGAAGCCATCTACGAATTCGACGTAAAAGACATGCCCGTTACGGTCGCCGTCGATGCCCACGGCGTCTCAGTACACGAGACAGGACCCAAAGAATGGCAAACACGGATCAGCAAAATTGCTGTGCGCAGCGCATAAATTTTTCGCACAAAAACCACTGAAAAAAAACAACATGATCGGCATTTTTGACAGTGGTTTAGGCGGGCTTTCCGTACTGAAGACGATCAGCCAAACCTTAGCCAACGAACGCTTGCTCTACCTCGCTGACAACGCCCATATTCCCTACGGAGACAAAACAGAAGAGTTCATCAAGCAGCGCGTACTCAGCATCGGCGAATACCTGGTGCAACAGGGTTGTACGATTTTGGTCGTCGCCTGCAACACAGCGACTGCAGCGGCAATCAATGCCCTGCGCAGCGCGCATCCCAAAATCCCGATTGTCGGCGTAGAACCTGGCGTCAAACCCGCTGCCAGCGCTTCCCGCAGCGGTCGCATCGCCATTCTCGCTACACCGTCAACCGCACGCAGTACGCGCTTGGCCGAACTGATTGCACGGTACGCAGCAGGCGTACACGTGGATATTCAGCCATGCCCTGGCTGGGCTACACGCGTCGAAACCTTACAACTAGACGACCCTACGTTCGCGGCCGAAGCGAATGCGCGCCTGACGCCACTCATCGCCGCAGGTGCTGACCATATCGTCCTCGGCTGCACGCACTACAGTTTCCTCATCCCACTACTGAGTACGATTATCGACGGGCGCGCGCAATTAGTTGACGTCGCCAGCGCAGTCGCGCGGCAATGCAGCCGCCTGCTCGACGCTAGCGTTTCAAATCAGCAGGGAATAAGGCAAATCGGGAAAATCAAGCTATTCGCCACAGCCGATCCAGGACGGCTAGAACGCGCCCTATCAGCGCTACACCTGGGTGAGGACGTACTGAATAAACTAGAGGGAGAAGCCAGCCTGGCCAAAGTTTAGCTACAGCTAGCGTGTGGGCTTAAGGACAAATTTGCGTGCGATAAAAGCGATTTGCGCTCTCAGCGCGAAGCCAGATTGGCAGACAGCATCAGCACCATAACTAAGCTACGGCGAGGATCTGCAACGCAGCTCTTGGAGATGCGCAAGCCGCCAAACCGCGTGATGTAGGGAAAGCTGGCCTAAAGCACTAGGCAGTACTAATGCTTTAGGCTCTGCTGCGCTCAGGCGTCAAGCAAGAAATCACGCGCCACCGCAATTTGCTCTGCGTCCATAAACATCGGCGCATGACCCACGTTAGGGATCTCAATCACTTTAGGCTTGGGGCCACGCAGTGACATCTCGTGCGCCACTTGCGGCGTTAACAAATCAGAATCGGCGCCGCGAACGACTAAAGTAGGACAGTTGATGCGATCATAAACCGGCCACAAATCAAGTTTTTCCATGACTAAAGCTTGGTTAAATGGCTCGCGAATACCGGGGTCATAACGCATCTCAAAACCACCATCATGCGTTTCACGAATGCTCGACTCGGTCAGTTTGCGCCAGTACATATCGTCCAAATTGCCAAAAGGAATACTGGTCGCACGAACGAACTTTTCAGCTTCTTTATAATTAGCAAACTTGGGCGCCTTCCCCAAATACTCACCGATACGACGCAATGATTCGGCAGTAATCACGGGGCCAACATCATTTAACACCAGACGGGTAATCGGCGTGTTTTCCATGCTCGCTAAGAACATGCCGATCAAACCACCCATCGAAGTTCCCAGCCAGTGAACGTGCGGCACATTCAGCCGGGCAATCAGCGTCATCATATCGGCCACGTACTGTTGAAAAATATAACCGGAGGGATCACGCAACCAGTCACTACGACCGCGCCCAACCACATCAGGGCAAATAATTCGATAATTTTTGACCAATGCACTGGCTAGGTCATCAAAATCACGACCGTTACGCGTCAAGCCATGCACACAAATCAATACATTGCGGTTATCGCGCGCGCCCCATTCGGTATAGGACATATTGTGTAGACCCATAGCTGAAATGCACCGTACAGTATGTTGAGAAAAATCGGGCTTCACCCAACGAGCGAAAAAACTGTTAGAGAGCCATTGGCGGAAAACCCGGGAGGAATTCATACAGACTCTCAACCACTTACAATCATTATTAAGATTTCCACTTAAACCTCAGAAAACTGCTCAAGCCAGCCAGTAAGGCGAGGCAGAGCAAAAGCACGCTGTTCAACTAAACGACAACAAAACCGCACCGACTGCTCGCCTTGCGCAAACGATTCAGCAGGCTCGGAAGGTGCAACAGTCAAAGCGCTATCAATCTTATTTAACCAAAGCAAAAAGCCAAACCAAGCGTATGTCTAGCAGAAGTCTCTAGCGTCGGCAATCCTGCCAAAAATTCAGCTAACACGCCAGGCTCGACAAAAAAATTCTTGGCAAATTTAAGCTGTTCGAAAGCTTACTCGAGTCATTGCTTAGACTCATTACTTCTTTTCTGACGGAGCATCGACAGTGGGCTGCGCGCCCTCTCTTTTCTCTTGCCTGAGCAGCGGAAAATTCAGGGTGACGTCGGTTCGTCCCGGTCGCGAATCAATGCCAATAGAACCGCCAATAGAACGCATCATTCGATTACTCAGCTTTAAACTACCGCCGTTCATTTCCTCAGCATCTGGGTTCATCGTCGCCGACGATGCTGTCGGCTCAACCCAGTGCAGCACTGAACGAATCAACTCAGGCGGCATGCCACAGCCGTTATCACGCACACGGATACACCCGCCTAGCGTACCAATCGCCTCGGTTGCGATG
>JAZKFR010000187.1:0-1635 GCA_040386295.1 Pseudomonadota bacterium
CCGCACGCGGTTGAAGCTGCCTAGGATTTCCGCCAGCGTGCCGGGCAGTTTTTTCCCAGTCTTCACGCGCCTCTGCATTAGCTTTTGGATGCTGCGTGTCGGGCGCGAGTTTGCGCCAGTTATGGCGGCTGAGCATTCGGTATACGCTCGACAGTGCAAGTGTTTTACCCAGTTTCGCTTCCAGCTTGGGTTTGATTTGCGGGATCGTCACGACGCCGCTTTTGGCCGCATGCGCCAGCACTTCATCGAGGGCTTTTTTCTCTTGCGCCAACTGGGCTTTGGCTCTGTTGCGCAGCTGTTGCTTGCTTCGTGGCGCGCGTTGTTTGCCCGATTGAACTTTGCTAAATCCCGTGCGCAACGTGCAGGTTGCGCTGCTGGAGCGCCCAATCGCCTTCGCCGTTTGCTCGATACTTAAGCCCCGATGCTTGGGCCCAATTCAAGCGGGAGCAATACCGCTTGAGCCAAGCGTAATTCATCGGCTGTTCGTGCCGTCTTGAGCAGTTTGCGCGCGGCCTCAATGTGCTCGAGTCCGCCTGGGGTTCTGGCCATGATTGCTCCTTAAGAGCATGGCCGAATTATTTCAGTTTTTAATGCTAATTGTAATTAGGTGCTCTGCACACTTGGCGTTACGCCCGGTCAATTGGTGCATTTGTCTTCTGAAAATGACAATTGGACGCTGTAAGCGGTAGTAAAAAAACCTCCGTTTTATTGCCTGCTGCTGCCGTAAGGATGGCGCGCTCGCGCCGTTTGTCGTGCAGATTTTTGTCCTGCGGGGCGGTTATTCTTGGCGCTGTTTTCTGTCACTACGATACCTCCCACGGATTGATGAGGCGCACTCCCGTGGGCTTAAAATCAGCGACATTGCGAGTGACCACTGTCATGCCATGTACAAGGGCGGTGGCCGCAATGAGTGCATCGCGCTCGCCACGCTTGTCGGGTACATGCAGCCTGGCGCAGCGTTGTGCCACGGCGGTATCGACAGGCAGCGTGCGCCCAGAAAACTCGGGCAATACGTGCTGCTCTAGCCACGAGCGCAGCATGGCTCCCTGGGTGGCGTCCTTTCGCTCAATCGACAGAACACCAAGCTCCAGTTCCATGATGGTGATGGCCGATACAAAGAGGTCAGCCGCATCAACGCGTTCCGTCCATGCTGTCACGTTCGTATCGGCCTTGCCAAGCCGAATTTTGCGCAGTTCGGACAGCACGTTGGTATCGAGAACAAACATCATGAGAAATCAGCTGGCCGAGCTTCGATAGTCACACGCGGCGGCTCAAATTCGATGTCGGCAACACCTGGCATAGCCAGTGCGTCGGCAATATTGCGTCGCTGCTTTGTGAGCCGCTGATAGTCCTCAAAGCTCATCAGTACATGAGCCGGCCGGCCTCGATCCGTGATGAACACTGGCCCGTTGTTTGCGGCCCGTTTTGCCTCGCTTGCCCCTTGGTTGAACTCGCGGCTTGATATGGTGGTAATGGTCATAAAAGTGCCCCTGCATACACACATTGAAAAATGTAGAAATGTTACTACATAGATCAAGCGGGTGCAAGCGTGTTGGGCACAGAATCCCTTGACGGGGTTGTAATTCTAATTCGCATTAGAAGCTGAATTTATTATCCATGCCCATCCGGTTAATG
>JAZKFR010000188.1:0-10166 GCA_040386295.1 Pseudomonadota bacterium
CAACGCCCAGGAGCAAGCCGCCCAGGCTGGCGACAAAGCCTAAACCGACCGATTGTCCGGCTTTTTCACGCCCGTGTTCGCGCAGGGCGTGGGCGATTTCGTGGCCTAAAACGGCGGCGAGTTCGTCGTCGCTAGGCGCAATCTGCTCAAGCAATCCGGTAAACACCGCCATTTTGCCGCCCGGCATACACCAGGCGTTCAGCTCTTTGCTGCTCAAGACGTTGAGTTCCCACGCCCAACCTGGCGCGTCGGGGCGGAATACTGCTGTCGCCGGTTTTAAACGCGCGACGATGGCTTGCACGCGTGCCAGCACAAGGGGGTTTTGATTGAGCTGCTTTTTCTTTTTTGCTTCGCGCAAAATGTCTTGATAGGCGCTGTTCGCCGAGCGATTTACCTCGGCGGCGGAGACCAGCATTGTTTGCTCGCGCGCCACATCGACCACGCCGTTTGCGGTGGTGTGCACCGTGCTGCAGGCGACCAAGAGGCTGCTCGCCAAGACGGCCAGGAAAACCTTGCACCAGGCGCAGCTTTTAAAACTGGCGCGATTGTGCTGGCGGCGCTGGCAGCGCGGGCTCGATCGGGTTAATCGCGTTAATTCAGCGCGGCGCATGCGTGGGGTCGGTGGCGGGGTCAGCAGCGGGGTCACTTGAGGATTGCTCGCCAGCAGGTGCAATCTTGGCCTTAGCTGCTCTTGCGCTGGCGAGATCAGCTGCCTTATCTGGATCAACGCTTGTGGACGCAAGGTCTGCGCCGCCAGCATTCTCTGCCTGCGCCGGCAAACGCGGGGTACTCACTTGCACGTCGCCACATTGCGCCCGATGGCGCAGCGCGTGGTCGATCAGCACCAAGGCCAACATCGCTTCGGCAATCGGCGTGGCGCGAATGCCAACGCAGGGGTCGTGTCGGCCATGCGTTGCCACCAGGGTGGCCGCGCCGCTTTGCGTAATCGAACGACGGGGGAGGCGAATGCTTGAAGTGGGCTTGATCGCTAAGGAAACAAGCAGGTCTTGCCCGGTAGAAATGCCACCGAGCACGCCGCCAGCATGATTGCTGAGAAAGCCCTGCGGCGTCATTTCGTCGCCGTGTTCGCTGCCTTTTTGGCTGACGCTGGCAAAGCCAGCGCCCATCTCAACGCCTTTGACTGCGTTGATGCTCATCATGGCGTAGGCGATTTCGGCGTCGAGTCGGTCATAGACCGGCTCGCCCCAGCCCGGTGGCACGTTAGACGCGCGCACGCTGATTTTGGCGCCGACCGAATCGCCGGCTTTGCGCAGCTGATCCATGTATTGCTCTAGCTGCGGCACGAGTGCGGCGTTCGGGGCAAAAAAAGGATTGTCTTTGATCGCTGCGGCGTCGACGAAAGGAATTTCGAGTGGCCCTAATTGGCTCATCCAGCCTTCAATTTTGACGCCGTAACGCTGCGCCAGCCATTTGCGCGCAATCGCACCGGCGGCGACACGCACCGCTGTTTCACGCGCTGACGAACGACCGCCGCCTCGGTAGTCACGAAAACCGTATTTCTGCGTGTAGGCGTAGTCGGCGTGCCCTGGGCGAAAGCTATCGGCGATGTTGCTGTAGTCTTTGCTGCGCTGATCTTCGTTGCGAATCAACAAGGCAATCGGCGCCCCTGTGCTTCTGCCGCAAAAAACACCAGACAGAATTTCAACCGTATCCGACTCGCGGCGCTGGGTCACATGCCTTGAGGTGCCGGGTTTGCGCCGATCTAGTTCGGCTTGAATATCCGCCTCGTTAATCTCTAAGCCGGGCGGACAGCCATCAACCACACAGCCAATCGCCGCGCCATGCGATTCGCCAAAAGAGGTAACGGTAAACAAAGTACCTAGCGTATTGCCAGACATAAAATTCCTCAAAATCGGTTAAACAGTGACAGGATCCAGCACAGTGAGCAGCATTCCAGGCCATTTTTCAAGCACGTGATTGTACGCTTGACGGCTCAATCAGCCCAAGCCTTTGGCGGCAATCAAGCTATCGAGGCGGAATGGCGAGCGCGGTTTATCATCACGCCTGATTTGTCCACTCACCTGGCCGAATGCACATCGAGCGCACGTCAAATACGCGCGCAAGCTTCACCGAAACTGCGCTGCTCAGCCGCGCACAAAAAAACGGTGAGCAGCGTGACTCTCTTCCTTACTTCTAGCAGCGAACCCAGAATTCACCATGGCTAAAATTGTGTTGTTTAACAAACCCTACGGCGTGCTCAGCCAATTTACGGCGGAGGGGCGTTGGCGCGGCCTCGCCGAGTTCATCCCAATCAAAGAGGTTTATGTAGCGGGACGCCTAGACGCAGACAGCGAAGGTTTGCTGCTGCTCACCGACGACGGGCGTTTGCAGGCCAAAATTGCCGAGCCGCGTTACAAATTGCCCAAGACCTATTGGGCGCAACTTGAAGGCACCCCCACCCCTGAAGCGCTAGCGCAATTAGCCAGCGGGGTGCGTTACGCCGATTTCACAACACGTCCGGCTCAAGCAATGCCTTTGCCCGAATCGACAGAGCAAGCTTTGTGGCCGCGCGAACCGCCGATTCGCAGCAGAAAGTCGGTGCCCACTGCCTGGATTTCCTTGCAACTGAGCGAAGGAAAAAACCGCCAAGTACGCCGCATGACGGCGCATGTGGGCTTGCCGACACTGCGTTTGATTCGTTACGCCATTGGCCGTTTGACGCTAGACGGGCTAGCACCAGGCGAGTGGCGCGTGTTTTCTGGAGACTACAGCGACCTGCTTTAATCGCAACGCAACAAATTAACAGAACATGACGCAAAAACAGAAAATGCAAACAACTTCATGATATTTAAAATGAAAATTTTTACGAAAAAAGTCTTGACAAGCATTCATAAGCACTTATAATTCGCCCAATGTTGCAGTGCAGTAAATGATTCTGATGTCGCAAAGCTTGGCAAATCGAATAAGACGAATCAGGCAAATCAGAACCCAGCAAAAACGCCGAACGCATTGTATACATGCTGTCCCAGTTGTTTTGAGTTTGTTGTTTTTGTCTTATTTCAGTATTTCGATACTTAAATCGATACTTAAGTTTATCCACCTAGGAGATTCATCATGTTTGAAAACACCGAAAAATTTGCCGCTGCTAACAAAGCTTCGATCGAAGCGCTGTTGACCATTGCTAACACCGCCTTGTCGAGCGCTGAGCGCATCGCAGCGCTGAACCTGAACACCGCACGTTCTATCCTCGAAGAAAGCGTTGCTAACACCAAGGCAATCCTAGGCGCGAAAGACATTCAAGAAGCGCTCTCCGTACAAGCTTCGCTGGCACAACCGAATGTTGAGAAAGTTGTTGCTTATACCCGTAGCGTTTACGAGATTTCGGCTCAATCAAAAGAAGAAATCGGCAGATTGCTCGAAGGTCAATTTGGCGAATTCCAAGAACAAGTCAGCGGCCTGCTCGACAAAGCAGCTAAAAACGCCCCAACCGGCTCTGATGTCGTGGTTGCAGCAGCCAAATCGGCGATCGCAGCAGCGAACACCGCTTTTGACAGCATGAGCAAAGCAGCAAAGCAAGTGGCTGAAATCACCGAAGCCAACGTTGCTGCAGCAACCAATGCAACGGTTAAAGCCGTGGGCGCAAGCAGCGTGGTCGGCGGCAAGAAAAAAGCTGCTTAAGCTAATTTTCTCGCAATTGCACTTGTTGTTCCCCAAAAAACCCGGCTATTGCCGGGTTTTTTGTTGCTGCCGTAAATAGCCTAAGCGCTGAATTTCTCTGAAGCCATCGAGAAAATTTGCAGCATGCCGATGCGCTATACCAATCAGCTCGAATTCAATCAGCTCGAATCCTTTCTAAGCCTTTTCTAAACCTTTCCAAGACCACCTAATCCGCTCGAATGTAGCGAAATGTCGGGCTTAAGGCACTAGAATAGCGAGCTTTCTATTTTCTAACTTGACGGAACTTGCCATGTTTAAGCGTTTGCGCGAAGACATTCAGTCGGTCTTTGAGCGTGATCCCGCCGCACGCACGGCCTGGGAAATTATCACCTGCTACCCCGGCGTGCATGCCTTATTGTTTCATCGCTTGGCGCACTGGTTATGGAGCAAACAGTTGCGCTGGCTAGGGCGTTTTATTTCGCATTTGGCACGCTTTTTGTCCGGCATCGAGATTCACCCTGGCGCGAGCATTGGGCGACGCTTTTTTATTGATCACGGCATGGGCGTCGTGATCGGAGAAACTGCCGTCATCGGCGACGACGTGACTCTCTATCACGGCGTCACCTTGGGGGGCACTTCTTGGCAAAAAGGTCGGCGTCACCCCGTCGTCGGCAATGGCGTGGTGATTGGCGCTGGCGCTCAGATTCTAGGACCGATCACGGTTGGCGCTGGGGCAAAAATTGGCTCAAACGCAGTGGTGGTCAAAGACGTACCGGCGGGAACCACTGCGGTCGGCAATCCAGCGCGCATCATCGATACCGAGCAAGCACAAAAACGTGAAGAAAAAGCCGGTGAAATGGGGTTCTCAGCCTACGCCCTGGCGACGAATCAGAGTGATCCCTTAGCCAAAGCGATTCATGGCTTGCTCGATCACGCCGTTGAAACGGACAGACGCGTTGAGCTATTGCGCCAGAAGCTTGAAAGCGTCGGCATCAATCTCGAAGATGAGTTAGCCACCGCCGAAAAGTTCGATCCGAAATACCTGAGTAAAATAGTTGACTAATCGCCTAGGCGCTTTTATAGTTGACTAAATAAATCAAGTATTTCTCGCTGCGGAGGAAATCATGCGCTTAACGACCAAAGGACGCTTTGCCGTCACGGCAATGATTGATTTGGCACTACGCTTTGATTGCGCACAAGCCGGCGCGCAATCCACCCCGCTGACCCTCTCTAGCATCAGCGAACGGCAAAAAATATCGCTCTCTTACCTTGAGCAATTATTCGGCAAACTGCGCCGCCATCAGCTCGTCGATAGCGTGCGTGGGCCAGGCGGTGGTTATTGCTTAGCTCGCCCGATGGCGCAAATCTCGGTTGCCGACATCATTGCGGCAGTCGATGAGCCGCTCGACGCGACGCAGTGCGCAGGAAAAGAAAACTGTACCGGCGAAGAGCGCTGTATGACGCACGAACTTTGGACCAACTTGAACCTCAAGATGCACGAGTACCTAAGCTCGGTCAGTCTTGACCATCTCGTGCAACAACAGCGCGAACGCGGCGCAAAAAAAATTCGCGTTTTGCAAGATCAGCGTGTTGCCAAATCCGCCCTGCCCGCCGATTGTCTCGTCACAGGACAAATGCCTATGTCTAGCCCCGGCAAACAGAAGGCGATCGATTTGGAAATGGGGCAGTGAGATAAACGCCATGTTCAATCCCGTCTACTTCGACCACAACGCCAGCAGTCCGCTTGATCCAGCGGTGCTCTGCGCGATGTTGCCCTACCTCTCTGAGCAATTTGGCAACGCCTCTAGCCGCCATGAATACGGCCGTGCCGCACGCCGCGCCTTGGACGAAGCGCGCGAACAAGTAGCGCAGGCGGTCGGTGCACAGCCAAGTGAAATCGTGTTTACCAGCGGCGGATCAGAAGCCAACAATCTGTTTATTAAAGGGGTTTCCGCCACATACAAACCCGGTCTCCTCGCCGTCAGCGCAATTGAGCATCCCTGCGTGATCAAACCGGCAGAACAGCTGCTCAAGCGCGGCTGGATGTTGCGCCAACTCCCTGTCGACCGCTCGGGGCGAGTTGAGCCAAATCAATATCAAGCCGTGATGGCACAGCGACCACAACTGGTTTCGGTGATGTACGCCAACAACGAAACCGGTGTTTTACAAGCAGTAGAAACACTGGCTAGCGCAGCCAAAGCGGTGGGCGCTGTTTTCCACACCGATGCGGTACAGGCGCTGGGCAAAGTAGCGCTTGATTTTCGCCAACTCAACGCAGCGGGCGTTCAAGCAATGAGCTTATCGGCGCACAAAATAGGCGGCCCCAAAGGCATAGGCGCCTTGGTGCTCGATAAACGCCTCAGCTTAGAAGCCCAAATCGCGGGCGGTGGGCATGAACGTGGCCTGCGTTCAGGCACTGAAAACATTGCCGCGATTGTGGGCTTTGGCCTGGCCTGCCAGCGAGCGACAGAACAGCTTAGCGCGCAAGCACAACACCTGCTCACGCTGCGCCAACAGCTGGAAAGCGGTCTGGACAAACTGGGCATGATTTTGTTTAGCCAAGACGCCGAACGCTTGCCGAACACCGTTTATTTTGCCTGCCCAGACATTGAGGGCGAAACCTTAGTTGCCCAGCTCGACCGGGCTGGCTTCGCCGTCGCCAGCGGCGCCGCCTGCTCCAGCGCCAACCCTGAACCATCGCACGTGCTGCGTGCCATGGGCGTGGCAGCAGAACAAGCGCGCGGTGCGGTGCGCATCAGTTTGAGCGGACAGGCGCACTGCGCAAATAACGCAGCACAAATTGAGCAATTTCTCAGCACGCTAAGCGCGACGAGACTGAAATTACAAAGGCTGAACGCCATGGCTGTTTAGTTCGCTGTTTAGTTCGCCGCTGTTTAGTTCGTTTTCAATTTAAGCCATTGACATTGATCCTCGCCTTAACCCGAACAATCTGGAGCACACCATGCCAAACCTGCCGATTTACTTAGACTATTCCGCGACAACGCCCATAGACCCGCGTGTTGCCGAAAAGATGATTCCCTATTTGACCGAGAAATTCGGCAATCCTGCATCACGCTCACACCACTTCGGCTGGGAAGCAGAAAGCGCCGTCGACGCAGCGCGCGAAGAAGTGGCCAAGCTGGTCAATGCTGACGCCAAAGAAATCGTCTGGACCTCTGGCGCGACCGAATCAAACAATCTTGCACTTAAAGGCGCAGCGCACTTCTACTCGGGCAAAGGGCGCCATCTGATCACCCTAAAAACCGAGCACAAAGCCGTACTCGACACCTTCCGCGAGCTTGAACGGCAAGGCTTTGAAGCAACTTACTTAGACGTTCAAGAAGACGGCCTGGTCGACTTAGCCGCGTTCAAAGCCGCCTTGCGTCCTGACACCATTTTGGCTTCAGTCATGTTGGTCAACAACGAAATCGGGGTGATTCAACCGATTGCCGAAATCGGCGAACTATGTCGCGAGCGCGGCATCATTTTTCACGTTGATGCCGCCCAAGCAACGGGCAAACTACCGATTGATCTAGCTCAGCTCAAAGTCGATCTCATGAGTTTTTCGGCGCACAAAACCTACGGCCCCAAAGGCATTGGCGCGCTCTATATCCGGCGCAAACCGCGCGTTCGTCTCGAAGCGCAAATGCACGGAGGCGGGCATGAACGCGGCTTTCGTTCGGGCACTTTGGCAACCCACCAAATCGTCGGCATGGGCGAAGCCTTCCGTCTCGCCCGCTTAGAAATGGACAGCGAAAACGCGCGCATCCGGGTCTTACGCGATCGCTTGCACAAAGGCTTATCAGACATCGAAGCGCTGTATCTAAATGGACACCCAACACAGCGTGTACCGCACAATTTAAACCTCAGTTTTGCCTACGTTGAAGGCGAATCGATGTTGATGGCGATTAAAGACCTAGCCGTCTCCTCCGGCTCCGCCTGCACCTCGGCATCGCTTGAACCCTCTTATGTGCTGCGCGCGCTAGGGCGCGAAGACGAACTGGCGCACAGCTCAATCCGCTTCACCCTAGGCCGCTTTACGACCGAGGCAGAAATCGACTACGCCATCGCGCTGCTGCACCAAAAAATCGGCAAGCTGCGCGAGTTATCTCCCCTCTGGGAAATGGTGCAAGAAGGCGTCGATCTGAGCACCGTGCAATGGGCTGCGCACTGAGGGCTGCGCACTAAAAGCAGCTCACTAAGCAAGCAAATAAGCACCAAAGTAACAACTACATAAAGGAGTCACACCATGGCCTATAGCGCTCAAGTTTTAGAACACTACGAAAATCCCCGTAACGTCGGCTCGTTCGCCAAAGACGAAGAAGGTGTATCCACTGGAATGGTCGGCGCCCCCGCCTGTGGCGACGTGATGAAGTTACAAATCAAGGTCAATAAAGAAGGCATCATCGAAGACGCCAAGTTCAAGACCTACGGTTGCGGCTCGGCAATTGCCTCCTCTTCCTTGGTCACTGAATGGGTCAAAGGCAAAACGGTAGAGCAAGCTTTAGCGATCAAAAATACGCAAATCGCCGAAGAGCTAGCGCTACCCCCCGTCAAAATTCACTGCTCAATCCTGGCTGAAGACGCCATCAAAGCAGCGGTTGATGCCTACAAAAAGAAACAAACGGCGAGCGCCGCCTAAGCACAATTTGCCCAAGCGCTGGCGCTAGCTGATTAAAGGAGAAGCCAAATGGCAGTCATGCTTTCTGAACAGGCGGCGAAACACGTCGCCAATTATCTGAGTAAACGCGGCAAGGGAATCGGCCTACGCCTCGGCGTGCGCACCAGCGGCTGCTCAGGAATGGCGTACAAACTCGAGTTTGCCGACGCACCCGCGCCCGACGATATTGCTTTTGAGTCTTACGGTGTGAAGGTGCTGATCGACCCCAAGAGCTTGCCCTATCTCGATGGCACAGTCCTTGATTACACCCGAGAAGGACTCAACGAAGGGTTCAAATTCAACAATCCGAACGTCAGAGACGCCTGCGGCTGCGGCGAAAGCTTTAACATTTAAGCTGCGAATTTGGCGCGAGTCGAACGACCACGGGCATGCTGCCAAAGCAGCTCAAGCACGTGCTAAGGCTCGCGTTTTTTTGCTCAGCACGCAGCTGTCTGGCTGCGACGAGCGGCAGCAAAGCGCGAACGGAACTAAAACCACCCAGATGGATTTCAATACAGATCACTTCACACTACTCGGCCTTGCACAAAGCTTTCAGCTTGATCGGCAAAGCCTGGATCAACACTATCGTGAGCTGCAGTCGGCAATGCACCCAGACAAATTCGTCAACGCCTCGGACACAGAGCGACGGCTATCGATGCAGTGGGCAACGCAAATCAACGCCGCGTACCAAACCCTAAAAAACCCACGGGCACGCGCGCAATACCTACTGCAACTACGCGGCATTAAAGTTGACGCAGAAAACAATAACGCCATGTCGAACGAATTTTTGCTCGAACAAATGGAATGGCGTGAGTCGGTCAGCACAGCACGCAGCCTTGGCGCTGAAGCAAGCCTGCTGGCGCTGCAAGCACAGCTAGCAGAACAAAGCAAAGACTACTATGAAGCATTAACGCAGCTGCTCGACCAGAGCCGAGAATGGCAAGCCGCCGCCGACCTAGTGTGTCGCTTAATGTTTATCGAAAAACTAGCGACTGAGATTGAACAAGCGCTCGACGAAGTCAACAACGACCCGCTAGCTCATTCTGCTTCACATTAAAAGCGCGCTTAAAACGAGCCTCAAACCTTGCGCTAATCAGAGCAAAAACAGCGAAACAACACACGGCACAACACACAGCAGGCTCAAACCAGGAACCCAATTTTCATGGCACTTTTGCAAATCTCAGAGCCAGGCGAATCAACTGCGCCGCACCTACACCGACTCGCCGTCGGCATTGATCTGGGCACCACAAACTCGCTGGTAGCAAGCGTCCAGAGCGGTCTTGCCGTTGTCCTTAACGACGAACTAGGCCGTCCTTTACTCCCCTCGGTTGTGCATTACAGCGCAGACAATGCACCACAAGTTGGCTACGAAGCGCAGGCAAAACAAGCGCTTGACCCACGCAATACCATCGTCTCGGTCAAGCGCTTTATGGGGCGCGCAATCGAAGAAATTGCCTACAGAGAATCCATGCCCTATGAATTTGTTAGCGCCGCCGAGACAGAAGACAGCGCGCCGCAACAAGGCAAAAACAAGATGTTGCGCATTAAAACGCCAGCCGGAAACAAAAGCCCAGTTGAAGTCTCCGCCGACATTCTGCGCACCCTGCGCCAACGCGCCGAAGCCAGCTTGGGCGGCGCATTGGTCGGCGCTGTCATCACCGTACCGGCCTACTTTGACGACGCACAGCGGCAAGCGACCAAAGACGCAGCAAAACTAGCCGGTCTATCAGTGCTACGGCTACTCAACGAACCCACCGCCGCCGCGATTGCCTATGGATTAGACAACGCCGCTGAAGGCATCTACGCGGTGTACGACTTAGGTGGCGGCACCTTCGACATTTCGCTACTCAGACTAGCCAAAGGTATTTTTGAGGTACTCGCAACGGGC